>JAZSPF010000116.1:0-6677 GCA_045537315.1 Acutalibacteraceae bacterium | reverse complement strand
GCCGTCAACATTGATAAGCTCACCGTCAAGGGTTATTGCATTGGTACTCATAAGGAAATAGTCACATTGGAAGGTTTTTACGGCGAATTCCTGCTGTGCTTCGGGTGTGGTGTACTGTGTTCTGTCAAGAACATCGTATTTGCCCTCAGCCTTCAGAGCCTCGGGTATGCCGCATTCGTGAATGCTCATGCTGCCGCCCCAGCTGATAACACTGCCCTCGGGAATAAGGGACAGCACCTTTTTTGCGCATTCCTCTTTATCACCGCAATAATAAGCTGTCATATTGCGCTTTTCCAGCGCCTTTATAATTGTCTGTGCCTGTTTTTCACGGGCGTCATAAACAAAACTCATAATATTTTCCTCCTAAAAATAAACACCGAACAACAGTAAAATGAATGTAATCACATAACCATTCTTCATAATTTTAATGATACACAGCCATTATAACAGAAACTTACAGTTTTTACAATACCATAACTATAACACATCAATGTGAAAAATAAATGAAAAATTTTTCCTTTTATCAGTCGTTTTACATTTATTAAAAGTAGTTTTAAATGTTTTTTTGCACACAATAATGAAGTAGTATGCTATAAAAAATAAGAAAAATTACGATAAATATAGACAATTAGTAAATTTTTCACAAAAACGGAAAAAAGGCTTTTATTTTGTGGATATAAATGTTATAATACACAAGTTAAGGGGTGTCATAGAGGCACTTAAACAGATTTTACCTATGCCTTCGGGCAGATTTTATAAAACAAGAGAGATAGATATTTCTTCCGAACTGAATAAAAACGGAAAGAGGAGATTGATTTTGGAAAAACTCGTTATCCACGGCGGTAACAGATTATCCGGTGAAATCGAGATAAGCGGCGCAAAAAATGCCGCAGTTGCAATTATTCCCGCAACTCTTCTCGCACAGGATGTCTGCCGCATTGAAAATATACCGAATATATCCGACGTTTCCTGTATGGTAAGAATTCTCAGCCAGATGGGTGCGCAGATAAGATATATCAACAAGCATACTATCGAAATTAACACAAAGACTGTTAATTCCTATATTGTGCCCCACGAAATGACAAAGCAGCTCAGAGCTTCCTATTATCTTATAGGTGCTCTTTTGGGCAGATATTCAAGGGCTAAGGTTGCCCTTCCCGGTGGCTGTAATTTCGGTGTGAGACCCATTAACCTTCACATTAAGGGCTTTGAGCTTTTAGGTGCAACGGCAAATGTTGAAAATGCCATGATTAACGCAAGTGCAGACCACCTCACAGGCAGTCCCATCTATATGGATAAAGTCAGTGTTGGTGCAACAATCAACGTTATGCTTGCCGCAGTTAAGGCAAGAGGTCTTACAATTATCGAAAACGCTGCCAAGGAGCCTCATATCGTTGACCTTGCAAACTTCCTTAATGCAATGGGTGCGGATGTCAGAGGCGCAGGCACAGACGTTATCAAAATTCACGGTGTAAGCGACCTTCACGGCTGCACATATGCTATTATTCCTGACCAGATTGAGGCAGGCACATATATGGCGGCTGCAGCAGCAACAGGCGGTGATGTGCTTATTAAAAATGTAATTCCCAAGCATCTTGAGTCAATAACCGCAAAGCTTCTTGAGTGCGGTGTCAAGGTTACGGAATATGATGACAGTGTCAGAGTTCAGTCCGACGGAAAATTCAAGAGAATTAACCTTAAGACTATGCCTCATCCCGGATTCCCCACGGATATGCAGCCTCAGATGGCAGTGCTTCTGAGTGTTGCCGAGGGCACAAGCCTTGTTTCCGAAGGTGTGTGGGATAACCGCTTTAAATATATTGACCAGCTTATGCGTATGGGCGCAGATGTTCAGGTTGACGGCACAATAGCAGTTTTCCAGGGTGTTAAAGAGCTTACGGGTGCACCTGTCAAGGCAGATGACCTGAGAGCCGGCGCGGCAATGATTATAGCAGGTCTTATGGCAAGAGGCACAACAGAAATAGAAGATATAATCTATATCGACAGAGGCTATGAAGATTATGTTGACAAACTCAGAAATGTGGGTGCCGACATCTATCGCAAAGAGGTTGCACAGACAGTCTCCGATACAGTAAGCGCAGGCTAAAACGAAACCGAGAGTCCGGAAACTAACCCCGGACTCTTAATTTTAGGGTGACGAGCATAAGGTGATATTATGGCAAAATTTTGCTCTTTATTTTCCTCGAGTTCAGGCAACTCGACCTTTCTTTCCTCGGGAAAGACCAACATTCTCATAGATGCAGGTGTCAGCGCAAAGCGCCTGAAGGAGGCTCTGCTCAGACGTGACATTGACCCTGAGAGCATAGCAGGCATTTTCATTACCCATGAGCACAGTGACCACATAAGCGGTGTACGCGTGCTGGCGGGTGCCTTTAATATTCCCGTTTATGCCACCGAGGGGACTCTCAGCTATATGGAGGAAAACGGCACCGTTAACGGCAAGTTTCCTTTTGAGGTTATTCCTTATGAGGGCATAGAAATAGGCGATATGTTCATAAAGCCCTTTCGCACTCCTCATGACAGCAGGGAAAGCTGCGGCTACAGAATAGAACTGCCTCACTCACTCACGGCGGCAGTTGCAACGGATATAGGCAAAATTACCGATAAAATCAAAGAAAACATCATAGGCTGTGACCTTGTTATGCTTGAGTCAAACCACGATATAGGCATGCTTCAGAACGGCCCTTATCCCTATGTGCTGAAAAGGAGAATACTCTCTGAAAGAGGGCATCTCTCAAATATTGCCTGCGGTGAAATGGCGGCAGAGCTTATTTCAAAAGGCACCGCAAGGCTTTATCTCGGGCATCTCAGTGACGAAAACAACTTCCCCGACCTTGCATTTCAGACAAGTCTTGCCGCTATAACAGAAAAGACAAAGGCTGTCTGCGGCAGAGACTACATACTTGAGGTGTGCAAAAAAGAAAACGATAAGGATATAGTAAGGTTTTAATATGCTTAACATTACAATTATTGCCATAGGCAAACTGAAAGAACAGTATCTGCGTGATGCTTCGGCAGAGTACCAAAAAAGGCTCTCGACTCTTTGCAAACTGAATATTATAGAACTGCCTGCGGAAAAGCTCAGTGACAATCCGTCGCAAAAAGAAATTGACAATGCCCTGACGGCAGAGGGCAAGAAAATCACGGAGAAAATACCCAAGGGTGCAAGGGTTTACACCATGTGCATTGAGGGCAAGCAACGCTCAAGCGAGGAGCTCAGTCGTGAGCTTGAAGCTGCAGGTGTGGAGGGTGTCAGCTCGGTGGCGTTTATTATAGGCGGCTCTTTCGGTCTGAGTGAGGATGTGAAAAAACTCAGCACACACCGCCTTTCAATGAGCAAAATGACCTTTCCCCACCAGATTGCACGCATTATGCTTCTTGAGCAGATTTACAGAAGTCTGCAGATTTCAATAGGTACAAAATATCATAAATAAGGTGACACAATGATAAGAAAAGCTCAGAGTAAAGATATTCCCGCTTTGCTGGAAATATATAATTATGAAGTGAAAAACGGTGTGGCTACCCTTGATATAAATGAAAAAACACCCGAGCAGTGGACTGAGTGGTTTGGTAGGCACAACATAAAAAATCATCCGCTCATTGTTATGGAAAAGGACGGTGCAATAAAAGGCTATGCCAGTCTGTCGTCTTACAGAGAAAAGGAAGCCTACGCTTCCACGGTGGAGCTGTCAATATATGTTCATCCCTCTCACAGAGGGCAGGGTGTGGGCACTGCGCTTATGAGTGAGATATTGAAGATTGCAAAAGCTGACAGCACAGTTCACACGGTGGTTTCCGTTATAACCACAGGCAACGCCGCAAGCGAAAAGCTCCACGATAAATTCGGCTTTACTTTCTGCGGCAAAATCAAAGAGGCGGGAATTAAATTCGGTGAATTTGTTGATATATCAAATTATCAGCTTACGGTTTAAAGAAGTTGTACTCAAGGGACAGCTTCTTTCTTTTTTAAATAATTTATTAAAAAAGCAAAAAATCATTGAAAGAACATAGCGGTGCAACTATACTTAGACTAAGGTGATTATATTAAAAGATGAAAGGAGAAAACAATATGATAGCCTTAATTACAAAGCTTGTCTCCTTTATGACAGCGCTCGTTTGCACAATAGTGCCCTTTATCGGGTACTCTGCCGAAAGCCCTGAGGATATTCTTCTCAATGTTGCTATGATTTCTGACACGCACATTGACGAAAGATTACCCCTGGGTCAGATAATGCTTGCAAGCGGTCTTGAGGATATGTCAAGAAATAAAACCCCAAATGACGCAGTGCTTATTGCAGGAGATCTTACAAATTACGGCAACAAAGAAGCGGTTGAAGCTTTTTACAAGGTTATGAAAAAGCACAGTCCCTATGCCGAGTGGGTTATTGCTCCGGGCAACCACGATATCGGTCATGTTGAGGATTTCACTCACGATGAAGCAAGACAGTGGCTTATTGATTTATATAACGGGTACACAGGCGAAGAAACCGATAAGATTTATTACAGCAAGGATATCAAGGGTTATACCTTCATAGTTCTTTGTGATGAAAGCGAAGACAACTGGGATTCCTGTGATATATATGACGAGCAGATAGCCTTCCTTGACAGAGAGCTTGCAAGAGCAACTGCCCAGGGTAAGCCTGCTTTTGTGGTTTGCCACTGGCCTGTAGAAGGCACCAACGGTCAGCCTATTATCTATGAAGACAGCGGACTTGACGGTGAATATTCACAGAAGGTTCAGGCAACTCTCGAAAAGTATGAAAACGTTTTCTTTATCAGCGGTCATATGCATGCAGGCATCAACGGCAGGCTGGTTAAAGAGCTTTTCGGCTTCTCATGTGTTGAAACCATAAACGGTGTAACCTATGTAAATCTGCCCACTTATGACCTTGTTAACCGCTACGGCATCCCTTGGAACGGTATGGGTATGCAGATGGAGGTTTATGAAGACCAGGTTATTTTCAGAGCAAGACGCTATCTCGTTTCAAGATGGTATGCCTTCCACGAATTCGAAATACCTTTGGTATAAATAAAATCAGAGCTGTCACTCAGGTGGCAGCTCATGTTGTTTCGGCTAAATTAAAATCCGGACTTCACCTGTAAGGTAAGGGTTCGGATTGGTTTTATGTGAAAGCATTGACCTGTTTTAATATGAGAAAGACATGCCCTCAGACCTTTTGTTAAAAAGATAAAATCAATGCTTTAGTAAAGAAAAAGTACCCACGGCTGTGAGTACTTTTTTCTTGAAACAATTATAAATTCTTATCCGGGAAAGTATTTATTACAATATTCCTTTAGCTTTGCGTTATATTGTGCACCGCTAATGGGAGTAAAAATCAAAATATGGTCGGAATAGGGGAAAAGTATAAAGTCATAAACAGCACCCGACTCCTCAAAAGCCTTTTTAACAGATTCGGCATTTCCTATGGGCACAGTTTTATCCTTGCCGCCGTAAGCGAATAATGAGGGTATTGAATTTTCGTTAATATAAGAGGTGGGTGAAACAAGCTCAATGAGTTCCTTCTCTTTGCCTTGTTGCATGTATTGGTTGGAGATTGCCGTACCTGCAAGCATTTGTGCAATTCTGGGACCAGCTTCTCCCCAGGCTTCCGTAGTGAAGTCGGAGGGGCCTACCTTATTTGCGGCAAAGGCAAGGGGGATAGGACTTTCGTCTGCTCGTGAATATGAATAAAGCATAGAAAGATGTGCACCTGCTGAGTAGCCCGAGGTTGCCATTTTTGTTATGTTAAGACCTTTCTCCTCTGAAAATCTTTTAATTTCTTCAATAGCTAAGGAGATTTCATCAAGAACGGTCATAACACTGTATGTATCTGTGTTGTCCTCGTTTATTAAAGTATAGCTCATAGTTGCGGTAATATAGCCTTCATATGCAAGAGCCACACATTCACCAAACATTTCATCCTTACTGCCTGAGGACCAGGAGCCGCCATGAATGAAAAGAATACAACCGTTTTCTTCCTTTTCATAAGCTTCTGCAGGAACATAGATGTCCATTACATTTCTTTCACTTGCAGTTGAATAGGCTATATCCGAAAATACCTCATATTTCGGTGTAACGCCTAAAAATGTTGAACTTACAAATGTGAGAATTGTCAGAATAATTCCTATTATTTTTTCAAACATGCTAAAACCTCTTTTCTTTTTGATAAGATTTACAGACAGTATCTCTGTCTATACTTCTATTATAGCTTTAACAGGAAAAATAATCAATTAAAAACTATTATAAAAGTGATTTTTCATAAAAGCACCTCTTTCAAAATATTAGCCTTGCGGCTTGGTTTAATAAAGATGCTCAAAAATCTGAAAAAGTCAAGTCCCCGAAAAACGAAATTACCGCGCCTATTATAAGTAGACGCGGTAATTGATAAATTATTGTGAATCGACTTGAGATACTTGACGATTTATTGTATACGAGGCACCTTTGGAGTTTTTAATTGCAAGATGTGTTTCAGATACAGACAACATAATGTCTTCTGGTGTTGCAGGGTATTCTTCTTTCATCTTACTGATAGGAGGTCTTATGTATTTCTCAATATATTTTCCCATCTCTTTACCAGCACGGGAAATCAGCATATCCCAAGCATTTTCGCCAATTGCATAAGTTCCACCAAGTCGGATCGTAGCCATGTCGTTCT
>JAZSPF010000094.1:0-2867 GCA_045537315.1 Acutalibacteraceae bacterium | reverse complement strand
TCGCCTGATGTGGCAACGAGAATAACGATAGTCTTATCTGCAACTGTCTTTTTAGCGGCAGTGGTGAGAAGATAAGGAAGAAGCTGAAGAGCCATATCCTTAAATGCACATGTGGGGCCTCTCCACAGCTCGAGGATGTTTTCACCCTTAGCAATTGTCTTAATAGGTGACACCTTTTCAGAGCTAAATTTACCTGCAGCGTAAGCACCGCCCACACACATATCAATTTCGTCTTCGGTGTAGTCGGTGAGGTAAAGTGAGAGCACCTTTTTAGCTCTTGAAATATAATCAAGACCAACGAGTGAATCAATAAACTCACTGCTGACAGCGGGAATTGTTTCGGGTACGAACAGACCGCCGTCTTTTGATATGCCCTGAGCAATAGCCTCGGCAGATGTTACTTTTACGCTTTTGTCTCTTGTACTTGTGTAAAGCATTTTAAAACCTCCGTTTAAAAGGTAACGGCAATCGAACCAAACAAGTCTTAAATGTCCGATTTCCGGCACTTTTGTAATTTTTTCTCCTCGCAATACGCGAGTATTACTTCGTCGAAGAAAATCCCAAATGCACCAAAACTCAGGCATTTAAGATTCTTCGAAGTTTAACACGAGGAGATTTTTGTCATATCAAGGCAAAATGTGCAGGCAATACTTGCGTATTGGCAAACCTTTTAACGCAGAAATGACAGAAATATTCCGTGTTAAACCTTGTTTGGTTCGATTGCTGTTACCTTAGAATTATAATCGGTTTATTGTAACACATTAAAATGAAAAAGTAAAGATAAACCAAGATAAAAAGTGAGCGTTTAGAAATCTCTTGTGTTTTTCTGTCGGAAATGCTAATATAATGTAAAGACATTTTATAGGAGATGATCGAATATGAAAAAGCTGTTCATATTATCTGCGACGTTATTTCTTATTGCTGTCTTGAGCTTTTCGGTCTGCGCCGCAAATAATGTTTCGCATATAGATGCTGAAATTATTATCAATGATGACGGCTCGGCTGATTTTCATCAGGTATGGCAATGCAATTTCAGTGAAGACACTGAGGTTTACTATTTCTTCCCCGATGAGGAAAGGTTTACTGTTTCCGGTTTTCTTGTTTCCGACGGAGATAAGCTCTATACTCCCGTGGATAACTGGGACATATCCGCTTCTTTTGAAGAAAAGGCAGGTAAAAGCGGACTTCTTGAAACAGACGACGGCTATGAGCTTTGCTGGGGCATAACCGAATACGGTGAAAAAACCTATGATATTTATTTCAGGGTTGATAATCTTATAACATCTTTCAAGGATGCCGACGGCACTTACTTTGCACTTTTCAGTAAAAATATCGCCACAACGCCCACAGATATAACTGTCAGCATTTCTCTGGCAAACGGCAAAACACTCATTGACGGAGTTGTTTTTGATGAGGGCAGTTTTTTAAACGGCGGCAACTGTGAATTTATGGATTCAGGCTATAACGGTTATGCTGAGATTACAGACGGCGCACTCGTTACAAAAACCGACACTCCCCTTCAATATAGCGATCATATGTCTTTCCAGCTGGTGTTTGAAAAAGGTCTTATAAGACCGACCACCGCTGAAAATAAGAAAGTTCAGGCTTACACAGACGGCTATATAGATAAATACACCATATTCGGAAATTATTTCGACTCTGACTCCTCAGATTTTTACGAGAGTGACGAGTTTATTGCATTTATGGCTCTCGCCATAGCTATAGGCGTGCCTGCTTTTCTCGTTCTTCTTGGCTATATAATTTATAAAATCATTATAAAAGTGAAGATCGGAAATCCCGAGCCATACAGAAACGAGCCCGAAATGGGCATAGAAGCCTCTTACATAATGCTCAAAGCCTTCGGACTTTGCAAAGAGCAGAAGCTTTTCACCGTGATACTTCTTGATATGATAGAAAAAGGCATTATCACTCCCGTTATGCCCGATGCAGATGACCCGCTTCCCGTGAAAAACGGCAATGTGAAATTCAGAATAAACGATGTTGACACTACAGACTTCAGTAAAGCCCACGCAAGCTTTTATAAATTCCTTAAGTTTGCCGCTAAAAGCGATATGCTTCTCGAGCCCGTGGAAATGATGCTCAAGGCTCAGGATAATGTATATATGCTTCGTGAAATTATGAAAGACTATGTAAGCGAAGCTCAGCAAAGAATTGAGTCAAGAGGCTGCAAACGCACCGTGAATCACGAGGGTCCACTCTCCTACTCTCCCACAGGCGTAGAGGAAATGAGAAAGGTTGTAGGCTATAAAAAGCACATAGAATCATATTCGGCAAACACACCGGTAAACTATTACGGCTATGACCTTTGGAAAACGCCTATTAAATATGCCGTGCTTTTCGGCATTGAGGATAAGGTAACTGAGGAGCTTAGAAAAACATATCCGACATCGGACTATGAAATAAGAGAATACTCTAAGGATATTCTTTTTGCTGAGAAAAGCGGAAAAATCATATATGACGCTATGATAGCATCGGAAAAACAAGGCAACAGATACGGACATTCATCGTATTCGAACACTTCCTATTACTCACCGAGATACAGAAGCGGCGGCTTTGGCGGCGGTCGTGGTGGTTTCGGCGGAGGTGGCGGTCGCAGCGGCGGTGGAACCAGATGAGTGCAAAGTTGTTGTCGCAGGTTAACCGATAAAGACTGATTTCATCAATCTTATATTAAAGGCAGGACACTTCCAAATCGGTAGTGTCCTGCTGAACTTTTATAATCGAAAGAGTCGCATTTTATCTTTACTATATTTGCGGGGTTCTTACTTATCAGTGAAAGGTGAAAGCGCAACTCTGCCCTCTGCGTTCTGCACTCTGCACTCAAAAACGGCGTTTTATCTCAGCTT
>JAZSPF010000190.1:0-11761 GCA_045537315.1 Acutalibacteraceae bacterium | reverse complement strand
GAGAAGTTGTTTTCGTGGTCGTGACCGCAGAAAATTGCCTTGGTTGAATCAAGCTCAAGCATTGTTTCAAAGAGGTTGTCCTCGTGAATACCGCAGAAAACAATGTCTCCGCTTTCGCCTGCAACACCGTAGTGAAGCTTAACATTTTCAGTGTCCTGATAGCCTGCATCTCTGTATTCATACCATGCATCTCTCTGCTCTGTGAGAGGAATATGGAAGAAAGCGGCTGATTTGATATGGCTGTTTTCTTCTTTGCCCATTTCCTTGAGAAGAGCATTGTTCTGAGCATTGAGTGTGCCGAGAGTGTCTTTATACCACTGCACCTGATTTTCGTGGATGTTGTCATATTTCCACATAATGCCTAATATATCGCCGTCAACATAGGAGTGTGAGTCAAGCATAAACAGACTCTGCGTGATGATGCCTTCGGAGTTTTTGACATTGACAACCTGATTGCCGTAACCGTCAACATCCTCGGGGCCTGCCTCAAAGAGACAGTATTTCATATCGTCGCTTGAATAGAAATCGGAGATATCCTCACGGCTGTAATATGAATATGCCTCAGTGTCGTGGTTGCCGAAGGAAAGTGTCCAATAAACACCAAGCTGTTCCATAAGTGCGGCAAAAACCTTAGCCGATGACAGGTTGTTGAAGGTGCCTGCCTGGAAGGGTACGGGGTAAGCGATGTCGCCTGTGATAACAACAAGGTCAGGCTTTTCTGCAGCCACCATAGCTGCAACTGCATTGAGTGCCATAGCATCCTTTTTTAGGCTCATCCAGCCGCCGCCGATATGTACGTCTGTGAGCTGCATAACCTTGAATTCTTCGTCTGTTGTGAAGGTCCAGTAGCCGTTTTCGTCCTTTTCGGGTACAAGCTGTTTTTCTGTTTCCACCTTGGGGAATGCGGCAATTTTTTCAATGTTTGCCTTGTTGCCCATAACACTGATAATTGCTGTCACTGCAACAAAAACGAGGATAACCGCAAATATTGCGCCGAGGATTTTAAGGGCAAGCTTGCCTCTTTTTTTCTTAGGTGCGCTCTGCACTGCTTTTTCTTTTGTTTTCATTCTTTGTTTTCACACAGAGAGTCTGTGTTCTCCTTTCGATAAATTATATGAACAGTAAACCCTGTTTCATTTTCAATTTTTTTTCAGCTTTTCTTCGCTTATGTCGGTACGCGCTGAAAGCTCTGCAAAGGCTTCGGTTTTTTCGCCGCCCAAAAAGGTGATATTCTCTATGCTGTCTTTGTCTGCCGCTTCACAGAGCATACGGTGGAGCTCTTCTCTTTTTTCCTTAGGCAGGAAGCCTATGAGCTTTGATGCCGAGGAAAAAATCATCTTTATTGCTGAGATAATAATAACACAGCTTATGCCTATACCGCAGATAGCATCTATGCTGTAGCTGCCGTAGCTTGAGACAATCAGGCTCATAACCGTCACTGCCGTTATGAAAAAATCAAGCAGTGAGTCAAAAGCCATTACCCTGAGAATGGGCGAGGGGCTTTTTTTGCCAAGAGCCTTAAAAATGAAATGCATACACAGCTTTATGCCTGCCGTGACAATAAGCAGATAGAGATATTTTTTGCGATACCACACGGGGGTGGGGTACATAAGCCTTTCCAATGAGGAGTAGGCGAAAGCGAAGCCTGTTATGCCCACTATGACAGACATAATAAAGCTCAGCAGATTTTCGCAATTTTTTATAATAGCCTTTGCCCCGGGAGCTTTATCTGCACTCAGAAGCATAAGGCACAGAAAAGCGATTATGCCTGAAAGACTGTCAAACAAATTGTTGACCCCGTCGGAATAAATGCTGATGCTGTTGACGCTAAGACCTATATACAGCTTCACTGCAAAGAGTATTAAATTTGCACTGAAAGCAAAGGCAGTGCCGCCTGTGAGATATTTATCTTTTGTGCTTTTCATAGGCTTAACTGTTATAGTCGCTCATGGCTTTGTCAATGTTACCGCAGACCATATATTCCACTGCGCCCGTCACCTTATCCGAAGCCTCTTTTATGAGCTTTGCCTCAGATGAAGTAAAGCGTGAGAGTACCCAATCAGCAAGGTCATATTCCGGGTTGGGCTTTGCTCCCACACCCACCTTGATGCGAGGGAAGTTGTCACTTTTTAAGTGATATAGTATATTTTTCATTCCGTTGTGACCGCCGTCTGAGCCTTTGCGTCTTATGCGAAGCTTGCCCGGGTCAAGGCTTATATCGTCATAGATAACGATGATATTTTCAGGCGGGATCTTATAAAAATCAGCCGCATCTCTTACAGCTTCACCGCTTAAATTCATGAAGGTCTGAGGCTTGAGAAGAAGACAACGCTTGCCTTCAATTCTGCCCTCACCCAAAAGGGATTTGAACTTGAGCTTTTTTATGCTGATAGAGTATTTCTCGGCAAGGCGGTCAATGCATATAAATCCTGCATTGTGACGGGTGCTTTCATACTGCTTGCCGGGGTTACCTAAGCCTACTATCAAAAAGTCAAAATTTGATGAGAATTCCTTGTTACGCTTGAATATCATTTTTTCACCTGTTAATCTTTCATTTCTAACCTCTATTATGCCAATAAATGATAAAACTTTCAAGTGTTTTTAAGTTTTTGTTTTATAATAATATTAAAATTTTTCTGTAAGGGGGAGAGGATTAGATATAATTCTAAATCGGAAATAACAATCAAAGCTGCTGTGATATAATTAGACGATTATAAGTATAATTCGGAGGTTTTCTCATGGAAAAGAAAAATGACCGTGAAAATACAGATTTAATAATAGGCAGAAACGCTGTTTCCGAGGCACTCAGAAGCGAGAGAGCCATTGACACTCTGCTCGTTGTCAGAGGTGAAAGAAACGGTTCCATCGGCAGAATTATTGCCGAATGTAAGGATAAAGGCATTGTAGTCAAGGAAGTTGACAAAAAGAAGCTTGACTTCATGTGCGGTCAGGGCAACCATCAGGGTGTTGCCGCCTATGCCGCAGTGCATGAATATGCAGAACTTGAGGATATTTTCGCTCTTGCCGAGGAAAGAGGCGAGGAGCCATTCATCATCGTGTGCGACGAGCTCGAAGACCCCCACAATCTCGGAGCAATAATACGTACTGCGGAATGCACAGGCGCCCACGGAGTTATCATCCCCAAAAGAAGAAATGCATCCCTTACATGGGCAGTGGGCAAGGCATCTGCAGGTGCAGTTGAATATGTACCCGTAGCAAGAGTAGGCAATCTTGCCTCAACTCTTGAGGAGCTTAAAAAGAGAGGTCTCTGGGTTTACTGTGCCGATATGGACGGCTCAAATTGGTGTGAGACTGATTTCTCCGGCGGCGTTGCACTTATCGTTGGCTCAGAAGGTGCAGGTGTCAGCCGACTCATAAAAGAAAAAAGCGATTTCGTGCTGTCACTTCCCATGAGAGGAAAAATAACCTCTCTAAATGCAAGCGTTGCGGCAAGCATACTTATGTATGAGGTTGCAAGACAGCGTCTTGGCATAAAGGCAAAATGAAAGGATTAACTTAAAATGTCAGAAGAAATAAAAGAACTTGAGGAAATATCAAAGAGTGACGAAGCTCAGAATATTTCAGAGGATTTATCGGGTGTTTTTTCTTCGGCGACAAGTGAAAGTGTTTTAGGCGGCAGTGAATATATAGGCTCCTTTGACGAATTGCTGAAAAGTCTGGGTATAACCCCCATAACACAGCAGACGTCCGAGGATATTCCCATAAGCGATGAAGCGGAAAAGCGGCTTATGGTCAATGTTGCCGACAGTGCGGATAAGGGTGAGTATGTTCCCTACAACGAAGACACTTATCTTGAAAATGCAAGAAAGCAGACGAAAAATTCTCAGAGCAAAAAGTTTATGCAGAATTTCAGAGTGCTGTCAAAGAAAACAGGTGACAAAACGCTCCTTGAAGCAACTCCCACGGGAAAGGCGAAAGGCAATGTTGCCGATAATGTCAAGCCCGAAGATGGCGAGGATATCTTTGAAGCCGTGGAAAGAGCCGAGTCAAGAAAGAAAAAAGGAATATTCAATGCAAAAGGCAAAAGCGCAGGCAATATGCTGGATAAAGCAAACAAAAAGAAAAAGGAGGAAGTGCTGATGAAAGCAAAAGAATTGGCGGCAGTGCTGACGAAACAAACATCAAAACAAAAAATTCAGCTTATACTTTTAGGAATAATTGCTCTTGTGAGTGCAGTGCTTTGTTTCCTGCCGGCTCTTTATGTGGCTGAAGGCCCTCTTGAAGTTTTCTTCAAAGACGGCGGCAGAATTTTTGCAGCAGTCAACACGGTGCTTCTTCTTCTCGGTGCGGCGGCAGGGTACGACAGACTGTGGGAGGCTCTTAAAACCCTCAAGGGCAGTAAGCTCGGCAGCAGTACGGGACTTTTGATTATGTTTGTGCTGGTGCTGGTTCACAATGTTGTGTTGCTCGTGCTCAAAAAAGCACAGGGCGCAGATGTAAAGGTTTACACGGTTTATTTTGTGTTCTCCCTTATTGCGGCGGTACTCAGCGAAAACCTGAAAGCTAAAACCGCTTTAAGAAACCTGAGCATTGTGGTTAAAAGCGGTGCGATTGAAAGTGTTCACGTAGTTGAAAACAAGCTTGACAGCTCGGTGCTGTCAAAGGGTCTTAATAAAAAAAGTGCTGACAAGGTGCTTTACTGCGCTCAGGCAGACACGATAAAAGGTCTTAACGGCAACCTCGGCAAGAGAACAGGTGAGGATAAGTTTTATAATTTCCTTCATCTTACTGTTCTGGCGGCGAGTCTTATTGCAGGCATAGTCATTATGGTCAGAAGCAAGGATGCGGCTATGTTTGTTACGGCGATAGTTGCCTGCATATGTCTTTGCGGGCCCATAATGTGCGAGCTTGCACGTGCGGTGCTGATTTATATCGAAAATAAAAAGCTCAATAAAAATCTGTCAGCAGTAACGGCTTATGAGGGGCTTAAAACAATGGAAAAGGCTTCGGCTGTTGCTATGGATGCCTCGGATATTTTCACTGCCACTGTTTCAAAATTCCGTGCAGTGAGAAGCAGCAGACTTTCTACCCATGACTGCGCAGTGCTTGCGGCGGCAACCCTGAAGGAAAGCGGAAGTCTTATGTGGTCAGGCTTTGAAGGCTTTGAGGATGAAATAGAAGGCGAGCTTCCCGAAGCGGAGGGCTTACAGTACGACAGCAGAAAAGGCTTCTCATGCACCTGTGCAGGCAGAAGTGTTATGGTGGGCAACCGTAAAATGCTTCTGAAAAATGAGATAGAGGCTCCCTCAAAAGAGGAAGAAAAGCAGTACGCAAGAAATAAGAGTGCCATGTATGTTGTGGTTGACGGTGTGCTTTCGGCAACCTTCTTAGTGTCATATAATGTGATACCGTCACTTCGCAAGACGGCGGTCAGCTTCAACAAAACAGGTCTGGTGCTGCTGCTCACATCAAAGGACCCCTGCCTTACGGAAAATCTCGTCTCCCTGAAACTTGGCTCGGATATTTCTTCAGTAAAAATACTTTCTGAGGATGCCTCGGAGCTTATGGATGAATACAGACTCAACAGGTCAATGCGTCAGGCAAATTCACTTGTCTGCTCAACGCGCAAAAAAGGTCTCTTTGAGCTTGTTGTCAGAGCAAGAAACCTTGCCGAGAGTGATAAGTTTGTGCTTTATATGCACATAGCGGGTCAGGCACTTGCATTTATAATGCTGCTTGCTTCGGTCATACTCAATGTCCCGGCATTTATGAGTCCTTTTGTAATAATTGCCCTTCAGCTTCTCTGGGGAGCCTTATCAGTGCTTATAACCACAAGAAAATAAAAGTAAACAAAGAAAGGTGAAAACTATGTCAGCTATAATCAAAGCTCAGGGACTGAAAAAGTCCTATGGCAAAAAGGTTGTTCTTGATGATGTAAACTTCGAGATAGAAGAAGGCTCCATTGTAGGTCTCTTAGGCCCCAACGGTTGCGGCAAGACTACGCTTATCAAAATTCTCACAGGTCTTATCAAGGACCACACAGGCATGATTAAAATCGCAAATGAGGAGCCGGGCCCCTACACAAAGAGCATCGTGGCGTTCCTGCCTGATAAATCCTATCTTCCCGATTGGATGAAGCCCACAGATGCCATTAAGTACTTTGCCGATTTCTACAGCGATTTCGATAAGGATAAGGCAGAGAGAATGGTAAGAGATTTCGGTCTTGACCCCGCACAGAGGCTCAAAACCATGTCAAAGGGTCAGCAGGAAAAATTAAATCTTATTCTTGTTATGTGCCGTCAGGCAAAGCTCTATATTCTCGACGAGCCTCTGGGGGGTCTGGACCCTGCCGCAAGAAGTGCAATCCTTGACCTTATTATGAGCAACTACGCTCAGA
The DNA here is from genome assembly GCA_045537315.1 of Acutalibacteraceae bacterium. Lineage (GTDB taxonomy): Bacteria > Bacillota > Clostridia > Oscillospirales > Acutalibacteraceae > UBA6857. The sequence goes on along the minus strand of JAZSPF010000190.1, from coordinate 5,403 downwards.
ACGCAACAGTGCTTCTTTCCACACATCTTATAAATGATGTTGAAAGAATATTTGACCGTGTGCTTATGATAAGCGGCGGCAAGGTTATTGTTAACTCACATGTCAATGAAATAAGAGAAAAAGGACAGACGGTTGAGGAAGTATTCAAGGAGGTGTTCTCTTATGCTTGGTAAGCTTTTGAAACATGAAATCAGACATTCGGCAAGATATACAATGGTTATCTATATTGCAATTGCGGCGTTTACGGGTGTTATAGGTCTTGCAATGCTTTCAGACACCACATGGCTCGGTGTTATGGCTTGCTTCGGTCTTTATGTGGCAGGTATGGCAAGTGTTGTTATAACTCTCGTTTCCGTTATCAAAAACTTCTATGACACTCTTTACGGCAGACAGGGATATCTTACCTTTACACTTCCCGTCAAGTGCAGCACACTTCTTCTGTCAAAGCTTATAGTTTCCTTTATGTGGATAATTGTCAGCTTTGCCGTTATGGCGCTGACCTATATGGTTATCTATTTTTACGCAAAAGACAAGACGGACAGCTTCTTAAGCGGCTTTGGTTCAGTTTTCGCAATAAGCGGCCTTTCGGAGTATCTCCCCTCAGGTGCAGTTATTGCTCAGCTTATTATTGTGCTTGCAATTATGGCTCTGCTTACAATTCTCACCTATGTGGGCTATGTTTATTTCACTGTTACCGTTGCGAACACAAGATATTTTCAGGCACATCCCAAGTTCTTCGGCGGCATTGTGTTCTTCGGTCTGTTCTTTACAGTGAGCATCATAAGCAATAAGCTCACTGAGGTTATTCCTCTGACCTTCAATGTTACACCGGACAGAGTTTACTTCGCTTTTGAGGATATGTTCAGTGTTTCTGACGTGCTTCTTTCCTACGGTGTAGGCGGCACAATTTTCTCAGGCCTTGTGGCTGTGGGACTGCTTGTTGCAACAGGCTATATTATGGAGCATAAGGTTAATCTTAAATAAGGAAATAAACGGGTTCGTTTGAAGATACCTCAAGGAGAAAGAATATGAAAACTAAAATAGACGGCTTTAACGAATGGCAGAATTTACCTGAGATTACAGGCATTAACCGTCTGCCCTCAAAAAGCACATTTATGCCCTATGACAGTGAGGCTCAGGCAAAAAAAGGCGACAGAATGAAATCGGATCGCTGTTTCCTTTTAAACGGTGAGTGGAAGTTTAATATCTATTCCTCTTACCGTGACAGAGAGCTGAGCTTTTCAGACGAGGATTTTGATGCGAGTGAGTGGGATACAATTCCCGTGCCGTCATCATGGCAGAGTCTCGGCTATGATAAGCACATTTATGCCAACGTGCAGTACCCGTGGGAGAGAATTCAGGAGCCTAAGCCTCCCGAAGCCCCCACTGAATATAACCCCGTAGGCTGCTATATAAAGAAATTCACCTTGCCCGAGGACTTTAAAAAAGACAGAGTGGTTATCTGCTTTGAGGGTGTTGAGTCGGCATATTACCTCTATATCAACGGTGAGAGAATAGCCTACAGCGAAGGCACCTTCAGATGCAGTGAATTTGACATAACCGAATACATCACCGATGGCGAAAACACCCTTGCAGTTGAGGTTTACCGCTGGTGTACGGGAAGTTGGCTTGAAGACCAGGACTTCTTCCGTCTTGCGGGCATTTTCAGGGATGTATATATTTACACCACAAAGAATCAGTATATAGCTGACTTTAAGGTTACGGCAAAGCCTGATGTGCCTCTTTATAAAGGCGGCGTTGTCACTGCTCAGGTTGTTTTAGGGCAGGATGCTGACAGTACGGAAGCAGAAATGACCGTTTATGATATGAACGGCAGTGTTGTGGCAACAGACGAAATCACCGTAAATGAGGGCAGTGAAGCAATTCTCACTGCGGCAATTCCCTTTGTGGAGCTGTGGAGCGCAGAAAGTCCCTATCTTTATAATGTGGTTATTTCCATAAGGGATAAAGACGGAAATTACATAGAATATGTAAGCTGTAAAACTGGCTTCAGACATATTGAAATTAAAGACAGCGTTCTTTACTATAACGGCAAGCGCCTTATCTTAAAGGGTACCAACAGACATGAGTTTTCATGCGATGTGGGCAGAGCCCTGACAAAAGAGATGATGATTGAAGATATCATCATAATGAAAAAGCATAATATCAACGCAGTGCGTACCTCCCATTATCCCAATGCACCTGTGTGGTATGAGCTTTGCGATGAATACGGACTTTATGTCATAGACGAAAATAATCTTGAAAGCCACGGCACACGCTTTATGGGTGAGGATACACCTCTTCTGCCCGACGGCAAAAAAGAGTGGCTCCCCTCGTGCATGGACAGAATAGAGTCGCTTTATGAGAGAGACAAAAACCACCCCTCGGTAATTATATGGTCTCTCGGCAACGAATGCAGCGGCGGTGAAAACTTCCTTAAAATGCACGATTATCTCCATGCAGTTGACGGCACAAGACCTGTGCATTATGAATCAATCTGGTCAAAGGAGCATTTTGACTTCGATAAAAACGTGACGGATATTTATTCTCAGATGTACCCGAAGCCCTGGGACCTTGAAAGAGATATGCTCCTTCATCCCGAAAAGCCGTGGATGCTTTGCGAATATTCTCACGCTATGGGTAATTCCTGCGGCGGCAATGAAAAGTATCTTCAGCTTATGGATAAATACAAGGGCTTTTTCGGAGTGTTTGTCTGGGACTTCGTTGACCAGGGCGTAAGAATAAAAAAAGAAGACGGCACTTCATTTATCGGCTATGGCGGAGACAGCGGCGAGTTTACCCATGACGGCTCCTTCTGCGGCAACGGCCTTGTTTTTGCCGACAGACAGCTTTCACCTAAGATAAAGGAAATGAAGCGTCTTTATCAGAATGTACGTTTTAATGCCGTAAACGCAGAGAAAGGCATAATAGAAATCCAAAACGATTTCCTTTTCACTAACCTTAAGCAGTATAATCTTCACTGGCAGGCAATCAGCGAAAACAGAGTTATTGCAAGCGGCGATCAGACTGTTGATTTAGAGCCGGGCGAAAAGAAAACCGTAAACCTTTCTCTTAATGTGCAGTGCAGCAATGAGTGGTATCTCAATGTGTTCTTTGAGCTTAAAGAGAATACCTCATGGGCAAGAGTGGGACACAGAGTGGCAAAGGCTCAGTTTATCATCAATGAATTTAAAAATAAAAAAGCCGACATTTCAAAAGCTCAGATGAGTGTTAAGAAAAATTACGGCACAGTTTCGGTTTACGGCGGAGATATTGAAATAAACTTCTCAAGAAGAAACGGCGCAGTTTACTCTCTTAAGAAAAAGGGCAAGGAAATGCTTGCAGGTGAAATAAGACCTAACTTCTGGCGAGCACTGACAGACAATGACAGAGGCTCAAAGCAGGCAGTGCGCTGTGCAGTGTGGAAATATGCCGGTGAAAACTCATGGATGGGAATACAGAAGGTAACTGAAAAAGGTGACAGCGTTGTTGTGGAAGTAGCCTTCAGTGTGCCTACGGTACCCGAAAGCAGAGGTGCACTTGTTTACACCGTAACCGGCAAAGCAGTGCATATTGATTATAGCTTCAATCCCGATGCATCACTCCCTGAAATCCCCGAAATTTCAATGATTATCCCTCTTAAAAAAGAATATGACAGACTTGAGTATCTCGGCAGAGGTCCCCACGAAAACTATATTGACAGAAACCGCAGTGCAGATTTAGGCCTTTACAAAGCAGATATAAGTGAGCTGTTCACGCCCTATCTCAAGCCTCAGGAGCACGGTGAAAGAACAGGTGTAAGACGTGCAAGGCTTATGGGCGAAGCTGCTGAATTTGCTTTAGAGGCAGATAACGAAATGGAAATCAATGTCTGCCCGTGGACTGCATTCCAGCTTGAAGATGCACCTCACGCTTACGAGCTGCCCGAAAGTGATAAGCTTTATGTCAGGGCCGTTATGAGACAAATGGGCGTCGGCGGATATGACAGCTGGGGCGCACATACCCTTGATGAACATAAAAACCTGACGGGTAAAGAGTATAGGTTTGGTTTTAGTATTTTAGTGTAATCTTGTTCTGCTTTAGCAGAACATATCGAGCAAGCCTTAGCTTGCATATCGAGTTTGCAAAGCAAACATATTGACTTAGTCGATATAAATCCCTGACGGGATTCTCGATATGTGCCTGATGGCACTCGATATGTCCAAGGACTCGATATGCTTTGCTTTGCAAAGCGAGAATAGAAAGGAGCAAACTATTATGAAAAAACAAGGTGAACCCATTGCAGCAGCATGCGCAGTAATAACAATGATTACTCTGACCTTCGCTATCAAGCGTATGGTAAAGAGATATTCAGGTGTAAAACTGTAAAAAAATCAGCAAGGCGGATATTCTCCGCCTTCAAATATATTCGGAGGTAACAATGAATAACCAACCTCAAAAGAAAAAAGCAGGCCGTCCCCCTCGGCAGAGTACGCCTAAAAAGGTGGGCAAGGGCAATGCCTGTCCTCTTTATAAAAAGTGCGGCGGCTGTCAGCTTCAGAATATGACCTATGCCGAGCAGCTTTCTTTCAAGCAGGCAAAAACTATAAAATATCTCGGGCGCTTCGGCCACGTGGAAGAAATCATAGGTATGGAAAAGCCCTATCACTACCGCAACAAGGTGCAGGCGGCTTTCGGCACAACAAGGGGCGGAAAGATAATTTCAGGTGTTTATCAGTCCTCGAGCCACAATATTGTTCTCGTTGACGAGTGTATGCTCGAAGACAAAACTGCCGATAAAATCATCGTGGATATAAGAAAAATGCTGCCACGATTTAAGCTCACCGCCTATAATGAAGACACGGGCAAGGGCTTTCTTCGTCATGTGCTTGTCAAGCGCGGCTTTGCCACAGGCGAGGTTATGGTGGTGCTCGTTACGGGTACTAACATCTTCCCTGCGAAAAAAGACTTCCTGAAAGAGCTGCTCAGGACTCATGAAGAAATCACCACTGTTATATGGAACATAAATTCCGCAAAGACAAGCCTTGTTCTCGGCAAGAAAGAGGAAGTCCTTTACGGCAACGGCTATATTGAGGATATCCTCTGCGGCAAGCGCTTCAGAATATCGGCAAAGTCTTTTTATCAGATTAACCCCACTCAGACAGAAAAGCTCTATGGCACAGCAATTGAATTTGCAGGACTCACAGGCAAAGAAACCGTCCTCGACGCTTACTGCGGCATCGGCACAATCGGTCTTGTTGCTCTGGATAAAGCAAAGCAGGTTATCGGCGTCGAGCTTAATGAGGACGCGGTTAAAGATGCCATAATGAACGCAAAGCTTAATGCCGCCGAGAACATCCGCTTTTTCTGCGCTGATGCAGGAAAGTTTATGGTTGGCATGGCAGAAGCAGGTGAAAAGGTTGA
>JAZSPF010000030.1:0-14023 GCA_045537315.1 Acutalibacteraceae bacterium | reverse complement strand
AAAATCATTATATTCTCTGCCAAAAATAAAACCTGAGGAGGAAAAATCTTGACACAAAAAGTAAAAGGATTACTTTCTGATTTCAGAATGTTCTGGAACATCCCCATGCCCGGCCGCTATATGACCTTTAAGGAAATTGCGGCTTATGCCGGCGGCGGTATCGGCGCATACTTTCTTATCTATATGGGCAATCAGCTTGTTGTAAATATCAACAATATGATTGTCGGCGGCGCCATAGGTGTCTCCCCCACCCATATGTATATTCTTTACATAATCGCCACACTGTCAAATATTCCTTTGACCGCTATCAGAGCGAATATGATTGACAACACCAGAAACAAAGCAGGTAAATACAGACCTTATCTTATTTCAATGGGTATTCCCACTGCTCTTATAGCAATAGGATATGTCTGGTTCCCATACGACGCTTTATACAACCTGCTGCCTATGCAGCTCTTTGGCTTTGACGGAGGATATGTTGCCAAGTGTGCGGTAGTTCTTGTTTTCAACCTTCTGCTGCAGTTCTTCTTCAACTTCTTCCACGACGCATACAACAATCTTATCCATGTTCTTTCTCCCAACACACAGGAAAGAACCGACGTGCTCGCAATCAAGAGCGTTGTATATTCTCTCGCCCCCTCTATTGCACAGATCATTCTTCCCATTATAGCTCAGTACCTTACAAACAACGATATGTATGACATTAAGCTGTATAGGGTAACTTATCCTATCTTTGCAATTGTGGGCATGGGTCTTACAGTTCTTGTTTTCGGTTACACCAAAGAAAAGATCATTCAGGCAAAAACCAGAGTTGTTCAGGTTCGTTTTGTCGATGCCTTCAAGGCCGTTGCAAAGAATAAATATTTCTGGATTATAGCCCTTGCAGGTTGGCTCGGCTTCCTCGAAGGCTCATACAGTAATATTATGAACTGGACATACAACTACGGTCACGCCTGCAACGGCAGCACAATGGGTATTATCAACACTGTTGTAGGTAATGCTTCCATGTGGGGTATGATTATTGCACCCTTCTGCATTCGTGCTTTCGGCAAGAAAAAGGTGCTTATCGGTGTAAACACAATGAATATCGTGTGCATCCTTGCCATGGGCTTAAATAAGACCAACATTTTCTGGCTTGCCGTCTGTGTTTACTTCAACTGGCTCTTCGGTGCCTTTGAGCAGATTACCACTCCCGCAATTCAGGCAGACATCCGTGATTACCATCAGTACAAAACAGGCGAACGTATCGACGGTATGTTCTCAACAGTTCAGACAATCGGTAATATCGTAACACTTGTAACCTCCTCAGTTCTTCCCTTCGTTTATGAAAGCTACGGAATTTATGAAGGCAACGGATATGAAAAGCCCTATGACATTCTCGACGTAACAACAGGACAGGACGGTCTTCTCGAAAAGGTTATCGGCACACTCGTCATTATGGCTGCTGCCGGTGCACTTATGAATATGCTACCCTACCTGTTCTATGACCTTAAAGAAAAGGATCAGAAGGGTATTGTGCGCATTCTCAGAGTACGTGCAATGTTTGAAGATTACGGTAACGGCGTTGTCAATGACAAGACTCTCGTTGAAGCCATTGACATCATCAGAAACGCAAGAGAAATGGCTGAGCAAGAGGCTGTTGTTGTGACTAAGGCCGACAAGAAAAAGGATAAGAAGGCTTATAAGGCTGCCCTCAACCGCAACGAAGAAATTGAAATTTCAAAGATGATTTGTGCAGAGCTTGAGAAGTTCTCATGCGAGCCCTACAGATCAAAATATAATGCCTATAAGGCTGTTTACGGTGCAGGTCTTGCAGGTCTTTACAATTCAGATATGTCAGATATCTTAAACGAGCTCAAAGCAGCAAGAGCAATGCCTCAAAGCACTCCCGAAGAAAAAGAGCTTCGTAAGTTTGCTATTGAAATTGCACAGAGCAAGCGTTCTTCACTCAAGGCTATCCATAAGTATTATAAGAGTCTTTCCGATTTCAAACAGCCTGACTTTACCGTACTTGAAGAAATCTTCAATCAGGAAGATGCCTGCGAAGAAAAGTTCAAGCAGCTTTATATCGACCAGGCAGAGGCTAAGAAAGCCAAGGATTCATATAAGCTTAAGGAAATCAGTGATGCTCTCAAGGCTGTTAAGGCTGAAAAGAAAGAGCTGCAGAAAAAAGAGAAGGCTGAAATGGATAAGCACGCTTACTTCGCACGTGCAGCTAAGCCCTATCTTGATGCTCAGAAGCTCATGAAAGAGAAGGAAAATCAGGAACACTTCGACGAGCTTGAAGCCAGATATGATGAGGCAAAAGCCGCAAGTGAAGCAGCACTTCAGGCTCAGCTTGATGAGCAGAAGCGTCTCGAAGAAGAAAAGGCCGCTGCAAAGCTTGCCGCTAAAACTGAAAAGGCTGCAAAGAAAGACCTTAAGAATAAAAAATAAAAATCTCACTTTATTAACACCGCATATGTTGTGCGGTGTTAATTTTTTACTTAAGCTGAATATAAAAAACACTACCCTCTCAGCACCGAAACCCAGGTTTAACAGTTGATAATCCTGATGTTGAGAAGATAGTTTGTGATTATTCAGTTTTTCCTCAAGTCTTCAAGCAGTTTTTTCATATCCTCAGGCATATCTGCTTTAAGGCTTATTTCTTCACCGCTTATCGGGTGGGTGAAGGTGAGATTTTCGCAGTGAAGCGCCTGATGGCAAATCATTTCGTGAGGCGTACCGTACATTGTGTCGCCGTAAAGAGGTGTGCCGAGATAGGCGAAATGAACCCTTATCTGGTGAGTTCGTCCCGTGGCAAGGTCCACACGCAAAAGAGTGTAGTTTTCACCCGTTTCAAGGGGCTGATACATAGTCAGGGCATAGTCCCCTCTGTCGTCGGCAGTGCGATAGGTTTTTATGGGGTCAGGGCGGTAAATCGGTTTTTCGATTATGCCGTCCTTTTCATATCTGCCCGTGGCTATGGCAAGGTACTGCTTTTTTATCTTGCCCGAAAGTCTTGCGGCACAGTGGGCATTGAGAGCACACACCACAAGTCCCGAGGTGCCCTTATCGAGTCTGCCCACAGCACGGAAAGAGGCACTTTTGCCCTTACTGCTGAGATAATATGACACGGCATTTGCAAGGGTATCGCCCTGATGATTGTGGCTCTCGTGCATTGCAAGCATAGGCGGCTTGTTTATTATGAGCAAATCCTCATCCTCATAAACTATATCCAAGGGGTACTCTATGGGTATGGGAGCAGTCTCGTCCTCGGGTATGTTAAGGGTGATTTTATCCCCTGTGTGAATGATGTCGATAGTTCTGCCCTGCTTATCACCCAGCATTATTCCGTCGGGGATTCGCTTGAGGGTACGCATAAGCCTTGTGGAAATTTTCACATAGCCTCTTAAAAAGTTATAGACTTTTTTGCCGTTAAATTCTTCGGGTACCGTGTAGTCAATTGCTCTCAATACGCTTTACCTCAATGTGTTTTGTTTGAATATTCACTGAGAAGTCTCTGCTTTTCGTCCCAGAGTTTCTGTGAAAGGTCAACATAATAGTTGTGGGGGTTTTCAAAACGCTTTACTTCATCCCACAAGGTATCATTAACCTGCTGTGTACAATATGCCTTTATTTCCTTTATATCGGGACATTCATAGCAGCACTTGCCGCCGTCAAAGATTTTAACGAGCAAGGGCTTCGCAGTGTAGTTTTCAACAGTTTTCTTTTTCCATGTGTAATTGGGGTCAAAAAGCTCATAAGGCTTGCTGCTGTCAATTTCTTCGTCAAGCAGGGTGATAACGTCTGCAATAGCCTTGCCACTTTCGTTGTCAAAAAGACGGTAAACCTTCTTGGCACAGGGAGTTGTGATTTTCTGCACATTTTCGCTGAGCTTTATACGGGGTACGGGTACACCGTTTTCTTCAACGGCAACTATCTTATATACGCCGCCGAAAACAGGTGTGGAAGCGGCAGTTATAAGTCTTTCGCCAACACCGAAGGAATCAACCTGAGCGCCCTGCAAAATCATATCTTTAATTATCACTTCATCAAGGGAGTTGCTTGCAACAATCTTGCAATCGGGGAAGCCTGCTTCATCAAGCATCTTTCTTGCCTTTCTTGACAGATAAGTGATGTCACCGCTGTCAATTCTTATTCCCTTTGGTCTGAAGCCTCTGGAAACAACCTCTTCATTAAAGGCTTTAATTGCATTGGGTATGCCCGATTTAAGCACATTATATGTGTCTACGAGCAAAGTGCAGTTGTCGGGGTACTGTCTTGCATAGGCTCTGAAAGCCTCCAACTCATCGCCGAAAAGCTGAATCCATGAATGTGCCATTGTACCCACTGCAGGTATGCCGAAATCTCTCTCGTCAATTGCACAGGCAGTTGCATCACAGCCGCCGATATATGCGGCTCTGGCACCGTAGACAGCTCCGTCATAGCCCTGAGCGCGTCTTGAACCGAATTCCATAAGCACTCTGTCGCCTGCGGCTCTTCTGAGTCTGTTTGCCTTTGTTGCAATAAGGCTCTGATGATTGATTGTCAGCAGCACCATAGTCTCAATAAGCTGCGCCTGAATAACAGGTCCCTTGACCGTAATTATGGGCTCACCGGGAAATATGGGTGTACCCTCGGGAATTGCCCACACATCGCACTTGAACTCAAAATTTTTGAGATACTCTATGAAATCCTCGTTGAGCCCCTTTTTTCTCAGGTACTCGATATCCTTCCCCGTAAATTTAAGATTTTTAAGATAGTCCACAAGCTGACGAAGACCTGCCATAATTGCGAAGCCGCCGTTGTCGGGGACCTTTCTGAAAAACATATCAAAATAGGTTATTGTGTCTCCCATGCCGTTGGTGAAATAGCCGTTAGCCATTGACAGCTCATAGTAGTCAACGAGCATTGTGAGATTTCTTTCCTGCATTGTGTTACCCATTGTAACCGACCAACCTTTCTATAAAACCTGTTGCCGGATTTCAGCCCGGCACGGTGACAGCAGTCACCTCAAAATGAGGACTTATAAGTCTTTAAATTATATTATACTACTGTTTATTTGTTTTTTAAAGAGTTTTTCAACAATTTTTAATCAAATCGTCAAACCGTTGCAACACCATGTTGCAAAGATATGCATCCTCGACCAAAACCATTCGTTTTCGGCAATATAATTGTGCAAAGTATACACTTAACTTGCTTGACAAAAAAGCGCAGAATATGATAAAATTATTAGCTGTAAGAACCTTTGCAAAAAGGTTCACAATTATATTGAAGGTGAGAAAACTATGCGTATCAGGAAACAGCCTTTAGGCGACCGAAACATTGTAGGCGCAAAGATTGAGGCAAAGAGAAAAGAATTAGGTATCAAGCAGATTGACTTGCTTACTCAGCTCCAGATAAAAGGAGTGGAGCTTACGGCTTCAGGTTTATCAAAGCTTGAAGGTCAGATAAGAAGCGTAAATGACTATGAGCTTGTTGCTATCGCTGATGTTCTCGGCGTATCACTTAACTGGCTTGTAGGCAGAGAAGACTGATAAATCTTTTCATCAATAATTAAAACAGGACTGTTGCCGTAAGCAACAGTCCTTTTACTTTATTTAGGCTTTATTACCAGGGTATTATGAAGAGCATCTTATAGAAGAATCTCATAATCCATGTTAAAAGTACGGTTGAAAATATATCGGTTATATATGACTTGTCACCTTCACCGTAAAGGTCACCGTAAGTGCGTGTGTAGGTTGTGAAATCTGTGACATTGCTTTCGTCAAACTCATAGAAGCGCACGCTTCTTGTGTTGCCTAAGCCGTAGGTTTTGAAGCCTGTGCCGCCGTTGTAGCCGAGAATAATGCCATCCTGAGTTTTGCCCACAAAGTTATTAACGTGGTCGTGGCCGAAGAATGCACCGATAACATCGCCCTTTTCAAGCCATGCTTCATACTGGCCTGTTGTCACATCAAGATTTTCAGGACAGGGAGCTTCGCCCAGGCCCTTTCCGCTATCGATAATAGCATCTTCCTTGAGCTTATACCACTTCATATCATCGGCACGGTAAACAGCAGTGTTTGCTTCTGTCTTGTCAGCTTCCTCAAGGAGCTGATAAATTTCCTTTGTGGGAATGTGCTGGAAAACAAGTGAGGGCACAACCTGACCGCCGTTTGCAGCCTTAAGCTCATCGCTCTTCGCCTTATACCATTCAACCTGATAAGGATATACGCCCTGATAGCCGCCTGTTTCCTTGTTCTTGTTGTTGGTGTCCATCATATAAACATTGAGTGCATATTTACTGCCGTCTGATGAAAGTATGGGTATGTTATATGTACCCGGGTCACAGCCGTCAGTAGCGTTTACGCAGTACTCATACTCAAGGAAAACGTCAGCCATTTCTTTGATGCTGACCTTATCCTCAAGGTCGTGGTCGTGGTTGCCGAAGGTTACTGCAAAGGGTGTTTTCGTCTCTTCAAAAATATCACCGAGACAACGCAGTGCCTGAGGTATTGTCTGATCGTTTGCGCAAAGGAAAAAATCAGAAAGCATATCGCCTGCTATTACAACAAGGTCGGGATTTTCTGCTTCGATTGCTTTTCTTATAAGGTCTTCTGTGCGCTCTCTGAGATTATGGGTATCCTGTGTGTCGTTTATCTGCATAATCTTAAACTTGCCGTCTTCACCAAACTGAAGAGCCTTGTCACTGTCCTCTTCGGCATGGGTACACACAGCAAAGCTGAAAATCATAACTGCAGATAAAAATAAACTGAATATTTTTTTCATAAATATTCCTCCTTTTGTTAATAAAGCCATTATAAACCCTCCGGTGATGATTTTGCAAGATGTTATGATAATTTTGCAAAATTATTTGTATTATTGACGGCTTTGTGCTATACTTATAAAAATCAATTTTGCAAAGAAATCTATAGGAAAATTAAAATGATAAACAGTTTTGTAGCCTTTGATATTGAAATGCCCTCTCAGCACAAGCCACGCATAAGCGCTATAGGCATCACCGTTGTTGAAAACGGCATAATAACAGACAAGGCATATTATCTTGTGAATCCCGAAACCAATTTCGATCCCTATGTTATTGAGCTTATAGGCATCACACCCGAAATGGTGGCAAACGAGCCCACCTTCCCCGAAATATGGGAAAAGATAAAGGATGTTATGTCAAAGAGTGTGCTCGTGGCTCACGGCGCACCGGGAGATATGAAAGCTCTTTGCGGATGCCTTAAAAGCTACGGCATAGAGTGGAAAGAAAAAGCACAGTATATCTGCACCTGCCGTGTGGGACTTGAGAAGTACCCGGAATATGAGCATCACAGTCTTGACTATATGTGTGAAAAGATAGGATTTCCTCTTATGCATCATTATGCCCTTAGTGACAGTGAGGGCTGTGCCATGCTTATGCTGGACTATATAGATAAAGGCGTGGATATTGACTCATATATTCAGGAGTTTGACGTGCTTAAGTGCCGCAATGCAAATAAGAAAAAAAGGCCTCAGAAGAAACGTACCTTCAGAGAAAAGGTGACATATAATCTTTATAAAATGCAGAATAAAAAGCTCCGTGAATTCTTCGTCACCACCCATGCTCATATTCCGCCCGAAAGCGTAATCGGCGTCAAAGAAGGGGCTCTCAGGCAGTATGCTCAGCGCCTGCTCAAAACAAACAGAGCTTCGGACTATATAAAGCTTCTGCCCCATGATTTTTATGAGGAAAACAATCTTCATGCCATTCTTGTGTCAAAAACAAAAAAGCTCAGCGCCTCGTTCAGCCGTATTGATGAGTTTTTACCATATGTAAATGACACGGCAACCTGCAGCCTGCTTGTACCTTCAATTTTCAAAAAAAGACAGCCTGAACTGACAGAGAAAATTGATTTGTGGCTCGGCAGTGATGACCCTTACACCAAGTTTTTTGCCCTTGAGGTGATAGAAAGATTCTTTGTCAGCGAAGAATATATTAAACTTTGGTGTGAAAAGCTTACCGTTCATGAAGCCGAAAACTTTTTGAACCGTAAAAAAGCCCTGATTTTTGCAAAGGCTCTTATAGCTTGCACTGAAAGCGTTGCACCTGTTTTCCGTGAAGATATGCTTAATGAGGTGACACACAACAAGGCTCTTGAGACGGCTCTCAAAAATGAAAATCTCAGCGAGGAAAAGAGAAGTATTCTTCAGAATTTAATAAGATAAAAGCTATCCGAAAACTTGCTTCGGATAGCTCTATTTTTATTTATTTCCGTATGTTCTTTTAACATAAGCATTATCAAGCAGATTGGAAAGGCCTGCCCAGCAAAGCTTTCTTCTTTCCCACCAGATGAGGTTGCCTGCCTTTCTTATAAAACCGGGCTGTGCCTGAGAGAGAGAGGCAGTGTCTATGCCGTACCCTTTAAGAAGGCTGTAATAGGACGGCAGTTTTGAGAGGAAGTTTTCATAGTTTTTCTTTTCCTTTGGTGACCATGCCGTTTCGCAGAAAGCTCCAAGTCTCGGATAAGTGCAGTAGCCTGCCTTTTGCATTGTAGGCACAAACTCAGCCCAGAGACAAGCCTCAACGCCTTTTACGAGATGTTTGTTTTCTTCCTTTACGCCCTCATAAACAGGCTCAAAGTCATAGGTTTTCCTGAGACTTACCTGAGCATAGGGAAGATCAAGATAATAAGCTTTGAGATTTGACATAATAAAGGCTCTGCCTGAATTTATCTGCGATGCAATATCTTTCTCGTTCATATTGCCGTCCCAGAACTGCCATGCCACATCTTTATTGACCATATAGTCCTTGACTGTGTCATTCCACATAATCGGCTCAACACCCTTGCTTTTAAGGTACCTTGCCATTCTTCCGAGATAGTATGTGTGAAGCTCACTTTCGTCTTTTAAGCCTTCATCTCTCATTCTCTTCTGACAGTGAGGACAAAGCTTCCACCTTGTTGTTGGCACCTCGTCACCGCCTAAATGGAAAACTCCGTCAGTGAAGGTTTCGAGCAGTTCATCTATAACTTCCTGCATAAAGGTGAAGGTGCTTTCTTTGCCCACACACAGCACATCGTGCTTTACGCCCCAATGGGTTGCAACTGTCAGATCTCTGTCAAAGCAGGAAAGCTCAGGGTACGCCGCAATCATAGCCACAGTATGACCCGGAGTGTCAATTTCAGGGATAACCTTTATGCAAAGATTATGGGCGTACTCCACCACTTCTTTCATATCTTCCACCGTGTAGTAGCCTTCATGCTTGCGCTTGTTGAAATTAGTGTGGCTTCTGTAAGAGCCTATTTCAGTTAAAAGCAGCTTCGACATAATCTGCGCTCTGAAGCCCTGGTCTTCACTCAGATGCCAATGAAAGGTGTTGAGCTTATGCAGTGCCATCATTTCAAGGAAAAGGAAAACTGCCTCTTTTGTGAAAAAGTATCTGCCGCAGTCAAGCATAAAGCCTCTATAGGAAAAACGGGGACTGTCATTTATATAAACCTCAGGCAGTTCCAAATTACCTTGAAACAGAAGCTGACGAAGAGACTGCACACCGTAGAAAACACCTGCCTCATCACTGCCGATAATTTCCACTTCATTTTCTTTGACAGCGAGAATGTAGCTCTCGCTTTTCTGCATTTCACTGTCAATTTTTAATGTGATGCTCTCTTTGCCTGAGCCGAAAGTTTCAAGTGAAAAAGCATCGCTGAGAAACTTTTTAAGGCAAGCCTCGGCTTTCTCACAGCCTGCTTCACTGTTTATATTGCAAAGTCTTGTGAGAGTGAAAAGGGATTTGTCGCCTATTCGCATTTCCTGAGGTTCGGGAATTATACTGTAGTTCATAGTTTGTCTCCTTACTGTTTCTGCATTTATTATACAGTGTGGGGAATATTTTTACAAGAGGAAAAAGAAAATGTGAAACGCAAAATAACAGGGATGCCCGACAAAACACGGACACCCCTGTTTCTGTTTAATTACATATGCCTGATTTGGCGGGCAGAGCCCCAAGAATATGGCAGAACTCACACGCAATTCTGCGTTCTGCACTCAATAAAGCACTTTCGAAAGTATAAAGCAAGTCCACAGTGCAATAACAAAGAAACCCTCTGCAGGAATGGCAAGCTTTGTGTAGGGGCATTTCCAGCCCTTATCAACAAAAAGGAAAATGGTTCTTGTCACAAATACCGTTGTTGCAAAGAAAAGGCCGCCAACGAGTGAGTGAACGGGTGTTTTGGTTGCGTATGTAAGATAGAGAAGAAATGCACCAAGGGCAAAGGAAATGCCGCCGTAATAAACACGGATTTCAGTTTTGCCGGCATTATCAACAGGCTTAACGGAAAAGCTCTCTGCGTTTTTGATTGGGTTTATGATGAAAACTATTGCCATGCCGAAAAAGTAGCAGGCAAGGCATATTACGGCAACAGCCGCAGGAATGTTTGACATGAGTATTTCTTTCATCGGTTTGTCTCCTTTGTTTTTTTCTTAATTCTATCACAAAAGTTCTGCATCGTAAAGTCTTTTATCCCTTTTTAACTGCACTGACTGTTTTTTCGTTGGCAAGGAATACGCCTATGCACAGTATCAGCAGAACAAAAGCTGTTATCTTAAAGGTTGTTGCCGATGCCACAAAGCCATAAATAAGCTGCACACCGAAGCCTATTGCATAAGCACCGCCCATGTGGTACCCGGTTATGTCTGCGCTGTAGGTTTTGCCGAAGCGCGCCGGCACTGAATGCAGTACACTGGGGAAAATGGGTCCGAAGCCAACACCGATAAGCAAAAGACCTGCAAGTGAGGCACTGCCTATAGGCAAGGCTAAAACAACAATGCCGAGAAGTGAAACTCCCACACCTGCACGAATGAGCTGATTATCCGAAAGCTTCATTGACACAAAGCCTGATATCATTCGACCCAGCATTATGCCACCGTAATAAAGCGACACCCACATAGCCGCCGTATCAGGTGAAAGCGCAAGGGTGTTGACTATATAGGTTGCTCCCCATGTACCTAAAAGGAATTCCATTGAACAGTAAAGACCCAGTGACAGTATGCCTGTAAGCACACCTTTGATTTTTAGTATATCAAGAAAACCCTTGTCACCTTTTTCTTCAGAACTGTCCTCACTTGATGTTTCAAGACCTTTCCACTTCGGCAGAGTACATAAAACAACCAGAGCAATAATGAGCTGTAAAAGTGCCACCACTCTGTAGCCGCCTCGCCATGCTCCCTCTTCGCCTGTGAGGAACTGCGCCATAATCATGGGGCTGACGGTGACACCCACACCCCAGAAGCAGTGAAGCCAGTTCATGTGCTGTGCCTTGTAGTGAAGGGAGACAAAGTTGTTGAGTCCAGTGTCAATGGCACCTGCACCGTAGCCCAGGATAACAGAGAAAAACATCATAACAAAAATGTTGGGCGCTATGCTTATGCCTAAAAGGCCGATAGCCGTGAGGAAAATCGAAAAGAGGGTCACCTTTGCCGTGCCGAACTTTCGTATCAGCCAACCTGAAATAAAGCTTACTCCGCCCGTACAGACGCTGATAATAACGCTGTAAACGGAAGCAAAGCTTTCAGCCAAGCCAAATTCTGTATGTACCACGGGCCATGACACACCGAAAAGAGAGTCCGGCAGACCAAGGGAAATGAAAACTATGTAGATTACGATGAGCAACAATAACATTATACCACTCCTTTTTCTTTTGATATATTAGCAAAGACAGGGAGTGATGTCAAGGGAGAAAACACTCTATCTTATAATAGCACTGCATCACACCCTGACATCATGGCATACCGTGCATGTAATCCGTCGCAGACGGAATGTAATCAACACGAAGTGTTGCATGTAAGCATAACGCAGTTATGTATGTAATCAATCCGCAGAGAAATACACCGAGGTGATGCCATACAGCTTCGCTGATTACATCTGCCTGACGGCGATGACATACCAATCCTGCGGATTGGATAAAAAAAGACGCACACGCCAGTGTACGTCTTTTTTTGGTGGAGACGGCGGTAATCGAAACCGCGTCCGAAAACTCGTCCACATAACTTTCTCCGGGTGCAGTCAGTCTTTTAACATTCCCTCGAAGGCACGCCGAATGACAGGCTTACCTCCTTGGTATTCTCTGGTGCGTGACGGCATACGAGAATGCTCTGCCGTTCACGTTCACTGCTAAGTCGACGCCTTAGCCTGAGCCGCAGTACTCTCAGGTCAGACGGGCCGCGTTACGCAGCCTTTAAAACTGTATTGTTGTCAGTTATTTTTAAGTTGTGACCTTTTAAAGCGATTGCCACAGCGCTACCCGCTTATCATGCTTCAAAATCCCCGTCGAAATCCTTTCGTCCCCATATGGCGATGCAGATGCATCGCAGTGAAGTTCACGCTGAGCGTGAATGAAGTATGACTTCGTCAAGTGAAGTATTTCTGATGCAATGTGAAGCGTTTGCTTCGCAAACATTGCTTTTTTATTATATACCATTTTACTTTAAAATCAACAGGTATTTTTAACCGTTTTTCATAGCTCTTTCCATATCGCGTTTTGCATCACGCTGAGCCATGGTTTCACGCTTATCATAAACCTTTTTACCTTTGCAAAGACCTATCTCGAGCTTGGCTCTGCCTTTAAGGAAGTAGACACTCAGGGGTACCAATGTAAGACCCTGCTGCTTTATGGTACCGTAAAGGCGGTTGATTTCTCTTTTATGCATAAGAAGGCGTTTCACTCTCATAGGGTCACGGTTGAAGATGTTACCCTGCTCATAGGGGCTTACATGCATACCGTTGACGAAAATCTCGCCGCCGTCGATGCTGCACCAGCTATCCTTGAGGTTTACTCTGCCTTTTCTTATTGATTTTACTTCCGTACCGAAAAGCTCGATACCTGCTTCATAGGTTTCCAGTACAAAATAGTCGTGCCTTGCTTTTTTGTTTTGAGCGACTATTTGTTTTTCGTCTTGCTGTACCTGTGCCATACAAAGCACTCCCTTCTTGTAAATTCGGAATTGCGCCTGACTGTGTGCAAATCGGAAATCTCTCCCCGCCAATTATACTTTATTTATTTGCAAACCATTCCAAAAACTCTTTTATATATCTTTCATCGGGTGTTATAACCTTGATGTCAATTTCTTCATTTTGATTGGCAAAAGCTTCTAATGCAGTTTTCAGATTAGTTTTTGATTTCATATAATCATCAATAATGTAATCAAAAGACATTCCTGATTTATAAAGTAAAATTGCTGATACTACACCTGTTCTGTCTTTTCCTGCATTACAAAAATACAACACATTGGTTTTACTGTTTAAAATAAAATCTATTGTTTTATACAAACTCTCATCCACCATGTTTATATATGACTTTGAAACACTATCAACACTGTCAGGTATTTTATCTCTGCCTGTAACAGGCATTGAGTAATAGCTAAAACGACTGTCTCTCTCTAAAGGGCATATTTTCTTTAACCGTTCTTTTTCTGTTCTCAGATCTATTACGGTAGTGATGTCATTTTCAATTAACCATACTTTTTCATCTTCTGTTACAGTAGTCGGCACATCGCTTCGGATGAAATTGAGATTGTTTTCTAAAATTACTCTTGTGTTCAGTGTGCTTTTAAATATATTATTCATAATAATTATCTGTTCACTATGGGAGTGATAACAGGCTTTCCGTCTCTGTCTAAAAGAGGTGTCATTCCGCCTGCATAACCGCTTTGACGGAAGATATAGTTTACTCCCGTTTCCTTGTCAACCCATATTTCGATTACATTTAAAGAACCTTGTGTATAGACTTTTTCAAATCTGTCATTTTTAGCCATTTTATCAGCTCCTTTTTCTTGTTTGCCGCGAAGTAACCAAAACGCGAAGTTATTTGTCTTTCAACTCCTAACTCCTCACTCCTGACTCCTAACTTTTTACAGCGTTCTTCTTCCCTCAAGAGCCTTTGACAGCGTCACTTCATCAGCATACTCAAGGTCTGCACCAACAGGTACGCCGTAAGCAAGTCTGCTGACAGTTATGCCCATAGGCTTGAGAAGTCTTGAAATATACATAGCCGTAGCCTCACCCTCAACAGTGGGGTTTGTT
>JAZSPF010000159.1:0-3302 GCA_045537315.1 Acutalibacteraceae bacterium | reverse complement strand
ATAACCTCTGTCGTACCCTGACATAACTGCAAGCATCATATCTGTTTCGTCTTTTTCAGTGGGGGCAACTATTTTGTTTTTCGTTTCGGGCACACTGCCGAGAGAGTCGAAGTCGCCCACAACAAAGTCACACTCTCTGCCGAGAATGTCTTTATACTTATATCCGCCGTCAGCACAGATGATAAGGTCATCTGCCGTGGCAGTGATGTGTGGGTCGGTGATGTCACCTGCACCGATTATATAGCAAGTTTTCATAGGAACCTCCCTTTATAAATGCAGAATGCAAAGTGCAAAATGCAAAATTATGGTCGCGGGTTTACCACTCACTAACCTAAAAATCCTAACCGCAAAGATAATGTTCAGTAAATGCAAGTGCCGTCAATTGTATACCCCTTTGTCACTGCGTGACATTTCCCCTTTCAGGGGCAACAAGAGTTTTTCTCGGCGGAGTGCGACTTTGGTTTTGTGCAAATTGCAAACGGATATAATTGGAGCGAAGCGACCCTCAATTTTGCATTTTGCACTTTGTATTTTACATTTAAAAAGTCCCTCAGGACTTTTTTGTAACCTTTTTCTTGTTTCCCTTTTCGTCAACGATGTAGGTGTTTTCAAGCTGACCTACAAGGCTCGCCTTAAAGGAATCTATATAAGCTCTTCTGAGAATGTCTCTTTCTTTTATCTCTTCTTCGGTGAGACCTTCGGGGGTCTTTGCCTTTCTTGCAAGCTCGTTAATTCTGTCAATCTGTGCCTGTGTAACCATTATTCCTTCTCCCATTCTTTCCATATTTCGGGGCAGTAGCCTAAGGTGGCTTTTTTGCCGTTACGCACTATCGGAGTTTTGAAGAGCTCCTGATTTTCGAGAAGCTTCTCTTCCTTTGCTTCTTCTGAAGCTAAATACTTTATAAAACTGCTGTCGTACTTTTTGCTCTTTTCATTCACAAGGTCGTCGACCTTCATTTTAAGTGCAGTTTTAATTGAGTTATATTCGCCCTTGCTCATGCCGTACTTTGCCAGGTCAATAAACTGAAACTTAATGTTTCTTTCCTTGAAATAGCGTTGAGCCTTTTTTGTGTCAAAGCACTTTGCCGTGCCGTAAATTTGTATATTCATAACTTGTTCCTCATAATTCATAATTATCCGCGTACTCTCTGAACTTATCCTCTGCCCTGAACTGCTCTGCACGTTTGCGACAATTTTCTTTGGTGAAGGGACTGTTTTCTTTGACATAAAGAATTGCGTTTGTCAGTGCATTTGTGTCGTTTTTAGGCACTTTGACGCCGCAGGTTTCGTCTATGATTTCACCACTGCCGCCTGTGTCAAAGGTAACTACAGGAGTGCCGCAGGCAAGAGATTCAATATTAACCGTTGGGAAGGTGTCCTCTCTTGTGGCATTGACAAAGACATCCGCCGCCGAATATATCTCCGAGAGTTCCTGCTGATTTTCAGTTCTGTCTATGGCTATGATGTTGTCCGGCAGGGAGCTTCTTACTGCTTCGTTTGTGCCCACAAGGACTATGCGGCAATCCTTCGGCAGAGTACGGGAAAGCTCAGTGAACACATCAAGACCCTTTCTTTCATCCCAATTGAAGGCAACGCCGAGAATGATAAATTTATCCTCAAGACCGTGCTTTTGCCTGAAATTGCTTTGTCTTTCCCTGAACACATCAAGGTCGATGCCGTTGTTTATCACCCTGACCTCATAGCCGCCGAGGAAGGATTTTTTTACAAGTGAGGCAAGCCAGCGTGAGGGGGTGATAATTGTCAGATCAAGACCTGTGAAAAGGTCTTTTTTCTTTGCATAGAGTTTTTCGCTTTTGTCAAAAAAGAAGCTGTATGCACCCTTTTGAGAGCAACTGCGGCACTTTGTCTGCCATTTTTCACAGCCGGCCATATCAAAGTGAGGGCAATACCCCGTGAACGCCCAGCAGTCATGGAAAGTCCAATAGAGCTTTATGTTTTTCTCTTTGAAATAGCCGAAAAGCATTTCGAGATTGCAGCCGTGACCGTGCAGATTGTGAAGATGGACTATATCCGGCTGTATTCTCTCAAGTTCAGCTATGAGCTTTTTTGTTATAGTCTTTGAATTAAAGCCGTAATTACCAAGCACTCTTGACTTCAGAGCCTGAAGCTTTATGTGCAGTTCATCGGTATATTTAATGCCGTATTTATAGTCACTTTGCCCCTCTGAGTAAATGATGTAATTTTCCACTCCTCTGTGCCATAAAAGCTCACTTACGGCAAGACAGATTTTTCCCGTACTGCCCGAGCCGCAGGTAACATTGAGCTGAACTATTTTCATTTTGTCACCTCATAAACAGTGTCATATACACCTTTTTCATAAGACTTCTTATTTTTGCTTTCAGTCTGAGTTTTCTTTTGGTACTGCGTAAAAGTGATGCCTTGTCGGGAGCAATCTGCGCCGCAAAGGCAAAGGCTTCCTCGCCCTCTTTATCTCTTGTTTTCACATAGGCATTTGAGCCAAAAAGATAAAAGACTTCAAAATTATCACTGCAGTTTTCTTTAAGATATCTGAGACTTCTGCCCCAGAGCATATCCTGCTCGGCATTGTGATAGGAAAAGCCTATGCTTCGTGAAATCTGGCCAGAATGTATTCTGCCTATTGTCAGTGCCTCAGGCATATAGTGAAGCTTATAGCCGCCCATATAGACTCTTGACCACATATCAAGGTCGTTAATAAGTCTCAGGTTTTCATCAAATCCGCCGATTTCGGCAAAGACCCTTTTGTTTACAAGACATCCGCAACCGTAAAAATTATATTTCGTCGGCTCAGCTATGAGATATTCGTTACCCCTGAGTGAGGCAATATGCTCCGAGAGTTCCTTTTCTTTTTGAGGCTTGCTTTTCTTTATAATTTTGCCATCGCCGTTTATATAGTCGCAGGCAGTGAAAAGCACCTGCTTGTAAAGGTCAGCTTCATTTATGCCGCCACTGAGCAGTGAATTCAGATATTCCACCTGCTTTTTAACTTTGTCGGGATAGTAAAGGTCATCGTGGCTCAGCCATGAGAACCACTCCCCTTTCATTTCCGCTATGCCCTTATTGAGAGCTGATGAAGATCCGCCGTTTTCTTTGGGAAAATATCTTATTTTATCGCCGTAGCTTTTTGCTATCGCATCACTTTTCCCCTCGTCCTTTGAGCCGTCGTTGACAACAATAATCTCAATGTTTTCATAGGTCTGTGAAAGTGCGCTGTCTATAGCCTCTTTCATATAATAAGTCGGATCGTAGCCATGTCGTTCTGTGGGCCAAGGAGTTGGTGCCCATGGTTGTCTTCCTAAGGC
>JAZSPF010000133.1:0-2077 GCA_045537315.1 Acutalibacteraceae bacterium | reverse complement strand
CTTTTCGCCTGAGCGCATAATTTTAGAGCGTACTGTGGAATCCTTAAGGCCCATAATTTCGCCTATTTCCTTGCTGGTGTAGCCTGAGGAATAATATAGGATAACTATTTCCCTTTCCTCGTCGGTGAGCCTTGCAAGGGCGTGCTTGAGAATTATTCTTTCATTTTCATCTTTTTCTTCGGCAGAGAGATTCAAAAGAGAGGAATACTCAACATTCTGCATATTTACTGCCTTTTCCCGAAGAGCCTTGTTACAGCAGTTGTGAAGTATCTTGAAAAGCCATGACTTAAAGGCTGAGGCTCTGCGAAGGTCGCCTATCTTCTGAAAGGCAATAACCACACACTCGCTGACGGCATCTTCTGCCGCCGCAGAGGAGCCAAGGTAGTAATAGGCAAAACGGTACATATCTTTAGCATAAATCTCATAAAGCTCGCCGAAGGCTTCGGCACTGCCGTTTTTTGCACTTTTGACCAGATTGGTAATGTCTGAGCTCATATTTTATCACATCCGTTCATCCTATAAGATGAAAATAAAAAGGGGTTTGTTGCATTTATTTTACAATAATTTTTATTTTGTTGCAAGAGGTGGTACCCTGCCGTCAATAATAGGTGTGAAAACATTATCAGGAGGTTATTTTATGGAAAACAAAAACGAAAAACAAAAAAAGACCAAGCGAAAGGTCAAGTCCGTCAAGGTCACATCAGGCGAGCATATCAAATCAGATGTGCAAGGGTGGTATACGGGAGTACCCTTAGACGGTGAGCGACCCATACAGGACGCGGACGACCTTTAACTGAATGCAGAGTGCAGAGTGCAGAGCGCAGAATTGCGGGGGAGTGGCTGCAAGAGGGAAGCCATTTCCCGCTGAAGAAATTTGATAATTGTAGGGCGGGATGACCTCATCCCGCCGCAAATTTTTATTTCCCATATCTTCTTTTTACATAAATCCACCTTACAAGACATCCCATACCGACTATCCCAAGGCAAGCAATAAAGCAAATGAGCACTCCTGCTTCACTCTCGGTATAAACCATAAATCCCTCAAACTGTGAGAGATAATCTGCAACAGCAACGCACAGCCTTGTGAAGCCCTCAATTATGCCTGCAATAAAGCTTGGCATAAAGCCCACACTGCACATCAGCGCACTTATTGCCGCTACAGTTATGAGAATAGGGGAGAGGGGCAGGAAAACAAGGTTTGCTATTGGTGACATAAGTGAAAAGCTGCCGAATGAGTTTGCTAAAACAGGCACGGTGAAAACCATAACACTGACACTTGTTATAAGTGAGAATATCACTGCTTTATGCACAGAGAAAAGGCGGGTGCTTTTTATTTTCAGCACATCACCCGAGCGCACGCTGAAAGACTCGCTTAATGGGAGCGATATGGTGATAATTGACAGCGTAGACAGCACTGAGAGGAGCAGCCCCACACTCTTGCAGGCGAAGGGATTGAGGGTGAGAATGATTATGAGGGCAAGGCCAAGTGAGTTGAGACTGTCGGCTTTTCTGCCGGTGCTGTCTGCCCTCAGGCGCATAAGGTGCATTGCGCCTGCCCTCATAACCGAGGGACTGAAATCAGCTAAAGACATAATAAAGGCGGTGAAAAGCGAAAGCAGGCTGTTTTTCACCTTTTTGTTTTTCAGCCTTTTTAAAATCAAGCCTGCGCCCATGGCTAAAATAGTCAGGTGCATGCCCGACACCGCCATAAGATGGGCTATGCCGATAAACCTGAAGTCGTTGTAAATATCCTCGCTGAGGCTGTCTTTGTCACCTGTCACAAGTGCCGTGAGCACCCCTGCCGTGTCACTGCTGAAGTGCTCTTTAAGGGAAGCACTGATTTTGTTTCTCAGTTCATTGCCGAGACAGCTTATGGGCTTTGTACCCTGCTGTGTTACGGTGAGATTTTCAATGTTGTTGGCTCCGATATAGATTTTTTCGCTCTTGAAGTAATCGACTATATCCTTTACTCCGCTTCCCACTTCATAGAGTCTGCCGTCAAAGCTCAGTACATTGCCAATGGCGAAATCATCAAGGTTCATGTTTTCATATTCCGTGCTGAAAGACAGACGCATAT
>JAZSPF010000200.1:0-5482 GCA_045537315.1 Acutalibacteraceae bacterium | reverse complement strand
TGTCGCACTTTTGTGCAACAGCCCCTTTGCTATTCAGCCTTCCCTGTCAGTTTATAAACTTCACTCTCAATAAGCGCCGTAACTTCGTCAATGTCAACGACTATGCCCTTTGAGAGCAAAAATGCCACTACATATTCCTTTTTCTGCTGACCTGTCTTACTGCCGAAAAGCTGTTCTGCGGCTTTGACAGCCGTTTTAATCCAGAAGATAAGCTGTGAGCGTTTGTTTTCACTGAGCTGATTTTTTATGTAGGGTATGAGAAATGCACTGATAACTGCGCTGAGAAGTGCAATTACACATTCGATAATGTCCGTCAAATCAAAATTCATAAGTTTACTCCTTTTAGTTTATTTGCATTGCCGCCTTTTCCAGAGTGCCTACTCTCTGCTCCATAAGGCGGATTTTTTCCTGTCCTATAGATGTCTGCTTTTCAATGTTGTGGGTCTTTTCAATGAGACCGTGGAGCTTGTCAACTCTCTTTTCAAGCTCGCTTATGCGGTAATTCGTCAGTTTTCCCGATGTGACAATGCCTGCAAAGCTGCCGAAAAGTGTGCCTGCAAGGCTGATGAGGGCGATTATTACGGTTTCACTCATTTTATCGCCTCGCAGTAGTCAAGGCAGACCCATTTGTTTTTTTCAAAAAGTCCCCAATTGCCTTGGACTTTTGTTATCTGAATTTTTTTGCCCTTGAGCAGAGCACCCGTTTTTTTATAATTGGTACCTGCACCGCTTCTCACATTAAGCACTGCAGTGTTTACCTTATAGTACCCTGCCGTGTATTTTTCGGGCAGAGTCTTGAATTTAAGCGAAGCACTTGAGAGTACCTTTGTGAAATCGGGGTCAATATAAAACAGGCTCTCGGGCTTAAAGGCACCGCCCGAGCAGGTGAGTACCCATTTACCCTTTGTGTTTTTCACCCAGCCGTTGCCTGTCATTTTGCCTTTGCCGCCGCTTATGTGGAAGTGATAAGCCGTGGCGCCGTCTTTGCCCTCGCGGCATATGGCTTCGCCTTTTGAAAAAATATATCCCACCTTGATTTTGGCAAGGTCGCTGTCATCGGGGTGAGTGATAAGCATAGTGAAATAGTCTTTTGTGCCGTCTGCAAAGTTGACCTTTGCTGTGCTTTCAAGCCAGATGGTGTTTGTGCCACCTGTGCCCACACCGTAAATGCGTCTGACCTTCATTTTGTCACAGGGACAGTAAATGTAACTTCTGCCCATATCTGCACAGCCGTCGTCTATAGGGTAATCCTTAGGTTTGCCTGCAGTGTGAGGCTTGTGTGATGTGGTGCCGTTATAGGTCTGGGTTATGCGCATAATCTTGCAGGGGTAAATAAGATAGTTGTCAGCCATAAAGCACCTCCTGAAAAAATATTGCTGCCGCATAAAGTAATACGGCAACATAAAGTGATATTAAATTAAGCAGTCTGTACATTGTTACTCCTTTCATAAATAATGCAAGAGTGTATTCTGCACTCTGCATTAAAAAAACTGCCCCGCCACCTCTTAGAAGGGGGCAAAGCAGATAAAAAGTTATATGACCTTTGCGGTTGTCACACTTAAAATTTTACAGCAAAAAAAACACCTTGTCAACAGTTTGCAGAACATTTGTTCGAAAAGTTTGACTTTTTTTGATAAATGAAGTATAATATATCGGAATTTTTGAAAGGAGGATAACAATGAAAGCAAGAGTTATCAGAGCCGACGAGGGCATAAAGCATTTCAGAGCTAAAGTTATAATTGCCGTTATTGTGCTTCTCCTTCTTTCCTGCGGCACCGTTGCGGCAACGGAAACCGTAGTAAAAACTACTGTTATGTGTGACGGCAAAACAAAAACCGTGGTGACACTTTCAGGTGAGCCTGAAAGCATAATTGCTCACACCTCCTTTAAGGTTGAAGAAGGCGACAAGCTTATCACGGACTACTTTACCCCTGAAAACGGCGGCTTTCTTATTATCGCCAAGCCTCATCAGGTGCTTTTATATGACGAGGACAAGCTTATTAAAATCCTCACAGTTACGGGTACTGCAGGTGATGCCATAGAAGCGGCAGGTGTAAAGCTTAAAGAGGGCGATGAGCTGAGTATAGGCGAGCACATTGTGCTTGCTTCCGATATGCAGCTTAAAATCGAAAGAGCCTTCAGCATTACTCTCAAGGTTGACGGCAAGACCAAAAAGCTTAAAACTGTTGGCGGTACCACTGAAGAGGTGCTGAAAAAGCTGGGTGTTGTTTTAGGAAGCGACGATATAGTCACACCCCAAAGGACTGAAGAAATAAAAAAAGGTGCAAAAATAACCGTAAAAAGGGTTACATACAAAACCTATAAAAAGACAGAAACAATCCCCTTTGAAACTAAAATCGAATATGACAAGGATAAGTATTACGAAGAGGTTGAAGTCACGCAGAAGGGCAAAGACGGCAAGGCTGTCAACTATTACACAGAAACCTATGTTGACGGCAAGAAAACCAAAACGGAAATAACCGGGACCGATGTCAAGAAAAAGGCAAGGGATAAGATTATTCTCAGAGGCTCAAAGGGCAGCCTTTACGGCGGCAAGGTTTATGACAAGGTTATTTCAGAGCTGGTACCGCCTTACAGAATAGACCTTGATGAAAACAACAGACCTATCAATTACAAAAAGAAGATAACGGGCAAGGCAACGGCTTACTGTACGGGTACAATTACTTCTACAGGCAGACGGGCACAGCCGGGTGTTGTTGCAGTTGACCCGAGAGAAATCCCCTACGGCACAAAGCTGTATATTGTTTCGAGTGACAACAGATATGTTTACGGCTATGCAATAGCAGGTGACACGGGCGGATTTATCCACAACAGCTCGACGGTGGTTGACCTTTATATCCGCGGCTATGATGCCTGCAAGCAGTTCGGCAGAAGAAATGTTGATATTTATGTGCTTGAATAAACCAGTGAAGGAAAGCGTGTTTTGGTTACTTTTTCACCCCAGGAAAAGTAACGCCTGCCCGGCGAGGGAAAATGCAGAATTATTGAAGCGTAAAAAGGAGAAACTTGCAATGAAAAAGCTCTTTAAAAGAATAGTAATATTTGTGTTTGTGCTTGTAACTGTTTTGCTCTGTGGCTTGTGTACAGTTGCTGCAGAAGATATACAAGTAACCGAATCTAACATTATTTCGGGAACGATGAACAAAGACATTACCTGGACATTTGATAAAAGTACAGGTGTTCTTACAATAGTGGGCGAAGGCAGTATGACCACTGCTGATAATCGGAGTTGTTTTGAATTCATAAAAGAAGAAATCCGTTATGTAATGATTTATCAGGGCATTAAAGTAATATGTGACTGGGCTTTCAAAGGTTGTTCACAACTTCAGTATATAAGAATTCCCGAATCTGTCACCGAAATAGGTTCACAGGCATTTAAGGATTGCACTAGCCTCACATATATAGAATTGCCCAACTCGTTAAAGCTCTTGCGCCGTGAAGCATTCAGAGGTTGCGCAGGTCTTATTGAGGTTCATCTGGGTGACGGCAGCTATGAAATAACAGGTGAGCAGTTTAAGGGGTGTTCGAGCCTTAAAGAGATTACAATAACAAAAAATATCAGCAATATTAACGCAACAGCTTTTATAGGTTGTGATTCGTTGAAAAATATTTACTGCGATGAGGCAAATCCTTATTTTTACTCTGATTTCGGTGTTTTGTATAACAAGGATATGTCAAAACTCATAGCTTATCCCGTTAACCAACCCCAGGCTGACAATGAGTTTGTTATTCCGAAAAGTGTAAAAACTGTAGGACGGTATGCATTTTTCAGAACCGAAAAAATTGACACACTGTATATTACAAGCGGACTGGAAACAGTTGAAAATGATGGCTTCAGAGAGGCTGTTATAGAAACCGTTTTTTACACGGGAACAAAAGAAGATTGGGCAAAAATAAAAATGCCTGATATCGGAAAACCCAAAACGCCGGAGTATTATGGCGGAGATGTTGTATCCGAGTGGCACTCACACATCTGGAAAGATGCTTACCTTGACAAACCTGCTACTGTTGACAGTGCCGGCTATTATGTTCAGGATTGCTATTGGTGCATAGAGGAAAAGGCGTTGACTGAAATTCCAAAGATTGCTTCGGTAACTCTTGAAAAAAGCTCTTACAGTTATACCGGCAAGGCAATTTCGCCAAAGGTTATTGTAGTTGACGAAGAAGGGAAAACATTAGTAAAAGATACGGATTTTACCGTAAAATATTCTTCAGGTAGAAAAAATCCGGGAAAATATACCGTAAAGGTGACGTTCAAAGGCATATATTCGGGAACAGCAGAGATTAATTTTGATATTTTACCCAAGGCTGTTTCTGAAATTTCAGCGACACAGACTACAACGGGTATTTCCCTTAAGTGGAATAAAGTCACAGGAGCTACAGGTTACAGAGTTTATAAGTATAACCCGAGCACTAAGAAATATGTGAAGATTAAGTCAACCACTTCTGTGGGCTGTACCGTTAAAAATCTTACAGCCGGAACAACCTGCAAATTCAAGATAAGAAGCTACACAAAGCTGAGTGACGGTACGGTATTATGGGGAGAATATTCTGAAGTTTTTGCAACTGCAACAAAACCTGCGAAAACCGCAATCAAGTCCATAAGCTCATCGGCTAAAGGTAAGGTGACTGCAAAATGGGGAGATGTTGAAGGTGAGACAGGATATCAACTCTATTACGCAGCAAGTAAAAACGGCACATATAAAAAGATGAAATCCACTACAGCACATAGTTATACAAAAACGGGAATCACCAGTGGCAAGACATTTTATTTCAAAGTGAGAGCCTATACCAAGGTTGACGGAAAAGTAATATACGGTGAGTTCAGTTCAGTAAAATCAGTGAGAATTAAATAAATGCGGAAATCAAAACCACCGGTGAGAACCGGTGGTTTTGATTAGTTATCAGCTTTCAAACAGCTTTTCATAAGCGGCCTCAAACAGGTTTTCACCCTTAGCGTCAACCATAATATCCGTAAAGAATATGGTGTTGCCTTTTACTGCAAAGCCTGCATACCGGTTTTCACCGTTCTCGTCGGTTTCTCTGTAGCAAACATCCCATGAGGTTTCTCTGCTGTCGAGAGCCTTTATTTCATAGCCGTACTTTTCATATTTTTTCAGCTTTTCATTTATATATTTCTCTCTTATATGCGGATAGTCCGAAACGAAAACCTCATAAAACATATATTCATTATTTTCTTCATATTCCTCGGGCGGAGCAGTTTCTGCCCCTTCTGCCTCATAATCTGAGGAGTAAAAATAATGCTGAGCGAATCGGGTTATGTTGTGTGCCCTGCATTTGTCGGTGCAGTCTTTTTCATCATAGCCTAAATCAGACAGTGAAAAGGGTATATTTATGGTGTTATATATTTTTGCCGTACTTTCAAAGTGCTGACGGCTCACCTTGGCTGACATATATGTTCCGAATATAATTGCTTCCATAATAAGAATGAAAGTGAGAA
>JAZSPF010000114.1:0-43550 GCA_045537315.1 Acutalibacteraceae bacterium | reverse complement strand
TTTAAAATATGACAAATTGTTAACTATTTTATTAAAGGTTACAAGTTATTCTTACAATAAACAAATTTTGAAGCTTTTTATACTCTATATAAAATTGCTGTTTTTATATTTATGTTTTAATTATTACGGGGTGCGTTTTTGCGTGTATTGGGAGAGCGCTTGAATGGCATTCAAGAGGTCAGCGGTTCGATCCCGCTTATCTCCACCAAGAAAAATCCGTTATCGATATGATTGCGGATTTTTTTGCTATATGTTGAAAAAGTGTTTGATTTGTAGTGCAATTTATTGAAATATCAAAGTGTCTTTAACATAAAATTCACACAGATTTTTTTAAAATAGCTTGTATTTTGCTTGAATTAATTATATAATTTATTCACAGAATACGCAAAATATATACAAAACTCACAAAGGGAGGTCAATATGTTAAACATTATAACAGTATTATTTTTTCTTGCCGTACCTGCACTTATGATATTTCTGTGTGTAAAATTTAAAGCACTCAATAAGCTCGGAATAGTGCTTCTTTGTTATATTGTCGGTATGGTTATAGGAAATATCAATATCCTGCCTCATTCCTTTAACACACCTTCAGTAAACAATCTTACCGTCACTCTTCAGCAAGAGTTAAAAGAGGATACAACCGTCGATATTCTTACTCCTGACGGTGCTGTTTTTGAAACTGTTACACTTAATGAAGAGAATGATTGGACAGCAACTGTAAAAGCTCCTTACGCTGACAGTGAAAATAATACAGTCAATTATACTTTATCTTCGGACAAGGCACTTCTTACCGCCTCGGCAGGAGACAGTACACTCAGCTTACTACAAAGTATAACTATTTGTATAGCTCTTCCTCTTGTGCTGTTTTCTCTGGACATGAAAAAGTTTTTCACTGTTGCTAAAAAAGGTATGCTGTGTATGCTGCTTGCTTGTGTATCGGTGATAGTGGTTACTTTTATCCTTCACCTTATTTTCCGTACAAGCACAGAAAATTCAGCTCAATATGCAGCGGGTGCCGTTGCAGTTTACACGGGTGGTACGGTTAACTTCGGCTCAATAAGAAATGCCATCGGAATATCCAACAATGATTATATCGTCTTTAACACTTATGATTCTGTCGTTTCGGTATTGTATATTTTCTTCCTTTCAACTATAGGCAGAAAATTTTTCATCAAGGTTATGCGTATGAAACCCTTTGAAGGAAACAGTGACAGTAATGCTGCAATTGACAGCGCAACAATTGATGAATCGGTTTACACTTACAAGGAAATCCTTCAGAAGAAGAATATTCCGGGGCTTCTTGCTGCTTTAGGTTTATCTGTAGTTATTTTCGGTATATCCTACGGACTTAATATGGTTGTATCAATGTTTAACCCCAGTCTCGGTATGACCGTTATGATGCTTTCTATAACTACCCTCGGCATAGCCTTCTCTTTCATAAAAAAGGTCCGTGAAATCCGTAAGACATTCCAGCTTGGTATGTACATAATATATGCCTTCTGCTTCTCAGTGGCAGCAAGTGCAGATTTCAGAGCACTGCTCAATTTCAGCCTTCCTGTGTTCTGCTATGTATTCATATCAATTGTAGCGGGACTTCTTCTTCATGCATTTCTGAGCAAGCTTTTCAGAATTGATACAGACACTATGATAATAACTTCTGTTTCTGCGGTATGCTCACCGCCATTTGTTCCTGCAGTTGCGGCTTCACTCAACAATAACGCCATTCTTGTTTCAGGTCTTGCAACGGGTGTTGTAGGTTACGCAGTAGGTAATTATTTAGGAAATGCAGTGTATTTCCTTTACAATTTAATCTGAACATAAAGGAGAAAAATTATGAAAACTATTCCCGAATACGGTCGCCCTTATGATGAAGTACTGAAAGCACTTGATGATTATGCAATTGATGACCCTGATTACAAAGACAAAAAAACATGGAGTCTTGTTTATTACAAGGATGCTGAATACACTCACTTCCTTGCCGAGGCCTATGAAAAATTTATGTCTGCAAACGGCCTTAATCCGACAGCATTCAAGAGTCTTAAGCGATTTGAGAACGATATAGTTGCATTTACTGCAGAGTTGCTTCACGCCGATGAAAATGCAGCAGGCTGCGTTACCTCCTGCGGTACTGAAAGCTGTATGCTTGCAGTCAAAACCTACCGTGATTGGGCACGAAAAGAAAAGGGTATTAAAAAGCCTGAAATGATTGTTGCAGAAACTGCTCATGTTGCATGGTTCAAGGGTGCAGAATACTTCGGTGTAAAGGTGCATACGGTACCTCTCGATGAAAACTGGAAAATTGATATCGAAAAAGTTAAACGCAAAATCAACCGCAATACAATTATGCTTTTAGGTGCGGCACCGGAATATCCTCACGGAATTATTGACGATATAGCTGCCCTCGGAGCACTTGGCATAAAGTATGATATTCCCGTTCACGTTGATGCTTGTGTGGGCGCTTATCTGCTTCCCTTTATGGTACAGGCGGGCGCAAACCTTCCTCCTTTTGATTTCCTGGTTCCCGGTGTAACATCTATGTCAGCTGATATCCACAAATACGGTTTTGCATCAAAGGGCTGCAGCTGCATTCTTTACAAAAATCTTGACCTGTTTAAATACCAGTGCTTTGTTCATCCTAACTGGCCGGGCGGACTTTTTGCTTCACCTGCATTCCTTGGCACACGTCCCGGCGGTGCATATGCAGCAGCCTGGGCAGCTATTCAGGCTAACGGCAGACAGGGTTATATAGAAATGGCAAAGCAGACAATGGCTAACGCCGACCGTATTCGAGAGGGTATAAGAAGCTTTCCCGAGCTTGAACTTATCGGTGAACCCTTATGCAGCCTTGTTGCCTACCGTTCAAAGGATTCGTACAATGTGAATATTTTTGCCGTTGGCGATCTTATGCAGGAAAAAGGCTGGCATATTGACCGACTTATTCACCCTGACGGTCTTCATGCAATGATCACCTGTTCACACGACGATGCAATCGACCGTTATTTTGCTGATCTTCGTGAAGCTGTAGACACCGTAAAGGGACATCCCGAACTTGCCCTCAAGGGTGAGGCGGCAACCTATTCCACCGTCGGACACGTGCCTCTTCTCGGTATGGTACGCTCCTCGGTGCTTAATGTATTCTCACAGTCCTATGAGGTGTCAAAGGGACTTATTGATATGTCAGACTCCTCTCAGGTGACAGGTGGCGGAATGCTTGATAAGGTTGTAAACAAGCTTGTTATGAAGGATTTAAAAACTCCCGGCTTTGCAAAGAATCTGCTTAAAGGTGCCAAAGCTGCAGGAATTGCAGGGGCATGTACATCTGCAGCGGCAGTATCTTTTGCAGTCGCCAAAAAGATAATAAAAAAGTAATAGCTTTATATAATTTTAAACTAACTGCAGTTTTGAAACGCACCTCAGATGTTGAAGATGGGGTGCGTTTTTGCGTGTGTTGGGAGAGCGCTTGAATGGCATTCAAGAGGTCAAGAGTTCGATCCTCTCCGTCTCCACCAAGAAAAATCCGAGGTTTTGTGACCTCGGATTTTTTGCTATAATAAGATTGTTGCTATATCAGTTTTATCCGGTTGTGAACCGACCTGTATATTACTCGCCGATTTCTTCATGCTGAATCAAGTGGTCTGATAGGTTGTTGAATCCTCGGCATTGCTGTTCGAGGCTATATTCTTTTCTCTTTTTTCGTACGGTGGGGAAGGCATCGGCAGTTGTTGGTTGGACGGCCGCCGAAGGAGCAGGGCAAAAAACAGCACCCCCGAAGGAGTGCTGAAAATCTTCACTTTTTGTCAATCACAGAACCGTTCGTCTGTGTTGACTCGATTCTTATTTAAAAAAACTCTTTAATAATTCGATAATTCTGTTAAAGAAACTCTTAAGCATTCCGATAAGGTCACTGAAGAAATTTTCATCTTCGTTGTCTGCAGGGAGCTTTGAGCCTTCGTCAGCAACTGTGTCCGTTGCAGCACAGGAAGTGCACCTTGCGGTTTTTGTGCCGTCAGATTCTGTTGTGGCGTCACCGTTTGATATGTACTCGCCCCAGGTGTGTGCTGCAACTATCTCGCCGTCCTTACAGAAGGTGCAGTCAGCCTTGTGCATGCCCTCACCGATGTCTTTATATTCACCGATGCTGTGGTTGCCTTCAAAGCAGTCCATAACATCCTCTAAATACTTTCTGACAGGCTTTACTTTGGCGTCAAATTCCTCCTGAGTAACTGAATCAATGCCTTCCAAGACAGCTTTTTCAAGCAAACGAAAAGCTTCCTCATTATACATGTATAAAACCTCTTCATATTTTGCCATATCCGTCTTCTCTTCCATAAATGCCGAACAAGCATCATTGGTTTCATCATCATAATGAGCGCCTATTACTTCCGGAAAGCCCAATGCAGAAGCATCAATAACCATTACATAGCCGTTTTCTGCAAGCCATTTATCAGCTTCCATGTTAACCTTGTTAATAGTTTCGGTCAGCTCTGCAAGTTTTTTTTCGGGATCGTTTTCAGCATAGTTCTTTAAACCGTAAGCAAAATCAAAGCTGTTCCATGCATCAGTTATTTCGCTGTCCATGTATATTTCATCAAGCGCTTCAATTAAAAATCCGATTTCACCGGTTACACCGTCTTTTGTGTAAACGGAATAATAGCTTCCGTAGTAATTGCAATATGCATCAAAAAATGCATTTTCAAGTTCTGCGAACTCATAGGCTGATACAACAGGAACACATACCGCTACCATAACAATTGCAAGAATAAGGGACAATGCTTTTTTCATAACCTTCACTCCTTTAAAATTCTGCCAGAGAATATCTCCGACTATATTTATACTACCACCATAAAACGACAAAGTCAACCATATTTTCACACAAATAATGAGAGACTTTTTTGTTCCCCCTTTTTACAAATTTTTATTAAATCAATCGGAATACGATTCCGGCAAGGGTTATCGCTCAGGGTTTCAGGCTGAGCCCCTCTGCACTTCTGTCGCAATCCCGAAAAAGAGACTGCGGTCTTTTATATATTGACAAAGGTATCTTTTCTTTCTGTCGATCAAGGAACGGTTAGCGACAGCGGTTGGTTGGGCGGCCGCCGAGGGAGCAGAGCGCTTGAAAGGCATTCAAGAGGTCAAGAGTTCGATCCTCTCCGTCTCCACCAACAGCATACTGAGTAATTCTTTTTTTGCCTGCTTTTAAGTGGGGGTGTTTTACGACATATTGAAAATGTTTTTAGTTAGTAGTATAATAACTGAAAGGTGGTGTTTATATGAATATGGCTGAAAGAACTGAACGAATGAAAAAATATATTTTTATGAATAACTTTGTTATTGCAATTCAGATTATTTTGGTTGTATTAAGTATCATTTTCAATTTTTTAATTGACGATTTTGCTGTTTTTATAACCGTGTTTGTTCATATAGCGTTATTTGTTGTATACAATGGAATTGTTGAAAATATTGTTGAATACGGTTATTTGAGAAAAAAATTTGCCAAAATTTGCGATGAAGCACATTCTATAACATCATATTCTCAACTAAGAATCCGCATGTATAAAGCTTCTAAGAATAAAAAAGATGTGGTATCGGCAAAACTAATTCTACAGTCAGTTGTCAAAAGCTTTATTGCAATATTGAGTTTTATATCACTTTTCTTTATGATTTCATTTGAATAAAATTAAGAGAAAACCGAGTAGAGACTACAAACTCTACTCGGTTACTTTTATGATAAAATTATTTCCCAACCATTCAAATTGCCTTCAAGAAAATCTATCGTGCATTTGCCGTCCTTTAATGTAACTGTTGCGAGAACATCACAAAGACAGAGAGGAAGAGTGATGTTTTTTTCGATTGGCTTTAAACGGAGTGTTTTATTCTCATAGTCAACAGAAAGACCTAATGCAGCGTGCAATGTTGTCCAGCTTGACATTGGTCGTGTGTAGTGATGACCGCACTCCCAATGGTCCCAGAATGCACCTAAACGCATTTGATTGTGATGTATTGATTGAATTTCCGTGTTGGCAATACCTGTAAGTCCAACCGAAAGGGCAAGGGCGGAAAAAGCATAGCCGATACCCGTCCACACAGCGCCTGCCTGACAGTTTTTGTAAGTGTGAATGGTTGTTTTTCTGCCTTCGTGACAAGTGGCATTTATAAGTCCTTGCTCATTATCGAAATTATTTTGAAATATAAAACGCACAACCTCACGGACTCTCTCATCAGGTAAATTGCCTTCAATACCCATCATCCGCAAAAACCATTCGCCGTCAAGCTGATCACTCATAAGGGACTCGTCGGTTTCGCTTTCACGCTGCCAAAGGTTATAATATTCACCGTTCCAGAGTTTTTCTTCCAAAGACACTTTGCCTTTTTCCAAAATGGTGTTCCAACGGTCAGCTTGAGTGTTTTTTCCCGTTCTCTCGGCAATGATGACAGATGCCTTGAGTGCCGCCAACCAAAGAATAGAAATATATGCGGGTGTTCCCGAAAAATTCCATGAATCATAAGTGTTCCGTTTGGTGTAGCGGTCCGGGAGCCCGTCGCCGTCAGTGTCGAGCTTTTCGATTGAATCCATAGCACGTTTTACATTATTCCAAAGTGACAACAAATACTTTCTGTCGCCTGTGAAAAGATAGTCACGAAGCACCATTAAAACGAATTGCATATTCATATCAACACGGTCAAAGCTGTTGTCAACATGCTCTAAATCGGGTGCAAAAAGATGATGTACTCTGCCGTCTCTACGCTGAAATTCTGCACCCATTTTCATTTGCTTTTTCTGCAAGTCGGGAAAAAGATTGATAAGACCGAAGGATGCGTGATAAGTAATATCTGTGGTATGAAATCCGCAGAACCCCAAGCCTTCCCACAAGCCGAATCTTCCGCTCTTTAAGTACCACGAGCTCTTGACAAGGGGTGACAAATTTGATGACCATGCATCGGGGTAAACTGACGGCAAGTCTGTGTTATAAAGCAAATCAGAGAACTGAACGGCACTGTTATAAACACTTTCACTGTTTTCAAGCAAAAACTTATTGGCATCAAGAGAGCTGCCGTATAAATTCTCGTAGTAATGACCGAGCCTTTTACCTTTTTCACTGAAATGATTAGGAAAATACCAGGTAAGCACAAACCTTACATTTTTCTTTTCCTTGGGCTCAAGAGTTATTTTACTGCAAAGTGCACAAGAGCCGAAATCGGCCCCCATTCGCCTGATTTGTTTGCGGCAATATTTAAGAAATGCAATTTTTTCTTTTCTGTCAGAGGGGAATTCAGGTAAAGAATACTGAATTCTCTTTAACAGTGACATGGCAAAGGGATATTGGGCATATTCCTTAATCAGTTCGTCAAGCTTTTCACCTTTTAATATATGGATGTTTTTTGGAACAGCAGTTGGTCGTGAGCCGGCTTTGCTGTTTGGTAAGTTTCCCTTTTCTCTGAAGTCAAACAAAAAGGACTCCTGTGTCACACCAAATTTGGACTCACCAACATATTCTTTGAGAAAACGGAAATAATCTGCCGTTATGTAGCTTTTATCTCCGTCACCGCTTACCGAAAGGCATATGTTTCCGCAAGAGGCAGAATTTGTGACTCTTGCGGGCTGAATATGAACGCCAAAGCTGTCGCCGATACTGACCAATGAATTTTTGCAGCCTTCTTTTTGGTTTGCAAAATTCGGCTCCAAAGCACCCATAAGACTTATATCCACTATATTATCCGTAGGGTTTTCCACCGTAAAATCCAGATAAAACCCGGGGGTTGCAGAAACATCCGAATTGTGAGGAACAAAAGGAGAAACAGCCTTCAAATTAACCTTGCAAGGCAAATCGGAATCTATATAGTTAAGGTCACACACGGGAAATCTGCCGTCAAAATCAATTCTTTCAACGGGCTTGTTCCAGGCAAACATACGATATGTAAAATCATCCGCATCAGTTTTCATCCCAAGCTTACGGATAACAGGTTTTGCATTTTCTTTCTGTGCACGGACCCAGAAAGAAAGCGCACCCGTACTGCTTTCGCCGTCATCCACCTTTTCTTCGTTACATCTTGTGGTGAGCCTTGGCTGATTTGCAATAAGCCAGTAATGAAATTCACCGTCAGGCAAAAGCTCAACGCTCCCGCTGCCAATTCCGCCCAAAGCAATACCGCTTGTATGTGCTTTTGTTGTAGTGATTTTTGCCATATAAAAACTTCCTTAACTTATATTTTCATTATCTTTGATAAAATTATAAAGCAGACCGTTGGCATTGTCAATAGCAGGGATGCAAGGCAAAATAATATAAATCCATTGTAAAATAGTTTCCTGTATGATATACTTGATTCAGATGCAGATAGATTTATGCTTTGTAGGCGGTAATGTAATAAATGGCATATTATAAAAGGGGGATTGCAAGTGAAACTTGTCCACAAAATCACCAAAGACAAAGAGGGACAATACTATACCGTGCCTTTTGATGTACCGGTCGGGGTGGTTAAAATAACCGTCTCCTATGATTACTATAAGCCTACAAAGGGTTTTATGGGTGACCTTAAGCCGTCGAACACAATTGACATTGGCTTAATGGACGAAAAAGGCAATTTTCTCGGTTGGTCGGGAAGTTCTCACAAGACAATATATGTCGGTCAGTACGACTCCTCAAGCGGTTATCTCTGTCAGAAAATCAACAGTGGCAAGTGGCAGATTATAATAGGTGCATATCATGTAATGGCTGACGGTGTTGAGGTTACATATAACATTGATTTTGAATACGAGGGAGAAGTACTTCTCTTCGGTGACCTGCATATGCACTCCACTGCCTCCGACGGTGTGTTCAGCGCTTATGAGCTGGGCAGACTCGCAAAAGAAAAAGGCCTTGATTTCATCGGCATAGCCAACCACAACAACTTTGCAGAAAACCTTAATCTGCCTCATATTGACGGACTTACTTTTGTTCCTGCAGTTGAATGGACTCACTATAAGGGACATATGAATTTTTTCGGTGTTCCCGCACCCTTTGAAAATTCCTTTATTGCCAACACCGAGGAAGAAATGAGTTCAATTATCAACCACGCAAGGTCACTCGGAGCTGTTATATCAGTAAATCATCCGCTTTGTCCCATATGCCCATACAAATGGGAAGATGAAGATGCATTTGATATGATGGAAATATGGAACGGTCCAATGCGCCCGTCAAATGTAAAGGCTCTTGACTGGTGGACTTCCCTTCTGAAAAAAGGCAGACAGATACCTGCCGTGGGCGGAAGCGATTTTCACAAACCCAAGCAGTTTGCTAAATTAGGTAATCCCGTTACGGGTGTTTATTCCTCTTCACGAAGCGCGGAGGATATTCTCCATGCGATAAGAAACGGAAAATGCTTTGTTACTGAAAGCAAAGACGGTGTGAAGCTCAATCTGAAATACGGCAACACTGCTATGGGACAGACGGCAGAGTACACACCGGGAATGATGCTTGAAGTATATTCTAATGCTAAAAAGCTTATTCTCGTCACCGACAAGGAAGAAAAGGAAATAAGTATCGGCAACGGTGGCTATGCTAAGGTAAAACTCGACAATGTTAAATTTGCTTATATCAAAGTCTTCAAAGGCTTTGGCAAGCTTAAAAGGATTTGCGCTGTGTCAAATCCAATATATTTTAAATAAAGGAGAAAAAAGATGACACCTAAAAATTCACTGACGAAGAAAACATCACCTGCCCGTTATGGCTTTGCTATGTTCGGAACATCCATTCCCATCAATATGTTCAAGTCCTTTGCTGCAATTTTCTATGTAGATATGCTGGGACTCGACATGAAGAAGTATTCTCTTGTTCTGTTTATATACACCTTTGTTGATGCTATCGACAATCCGGTTTACGGTTTCCTTTCAGACAGAACCCGTACTAAATGGGGCAGAAGAAGACCATGGCTTTTAATCGGTACCCCTCTGCTTGTACTGTTCTTCATTCTGTTCTATAATGTGCCCTCATTCATCGAAAGCGAAAAAGGTATGCTTTTTATCTATATGCTTTTAATGTACATACTCACGGGTACTCTTGACTCTCTGGTCAATGCAAACTACGGCTCACTTTTCCCCGAACTTTTCAAAAAAGACGAAGAACGTGCAAAAACAAACGGCTTCAGACAGATTTGTCAGCTTTTCGCTATGGCAATCAGTATCGCCCTGACTCCCATGATTACCGAAGCTATCGGTTACAGACTCACTTCCGTTATTTATGGCGTTGCCGCTCTTGCTGTTATGATGTTCTGTTTCTGGGGCTGCCGTGAAAGCACAGATTATGAAGACCTGGAAAAGCCTAAGCTTTTCGACAGCATCAAAGCTCTCTTTACAAATCCCCGTTTCTGGATTTTCGGCCTTGCGGGAGCCTTCTATTCAGCCGCATTCTCACTCATTTCTCAGGCTATACCATTCTTTGTAAAGTACACTCTTGGTCTTGGCGGCAGCATGACAACAGTTATGCTCGGTATAGTCCTCGGTGTTGCCGTTATCGGTATTGTAATCTGGTCAAGGGTTATTCAGAAGGTTGACATAATGAAAATATGGAGAACCGGCTTCATCATTATGGCGGTTGCCTTTATCCCTCTTTTCTTCGTTAACAGCCTTGTTCCAACTATTGCCATTGCCGCTGTTGTTGGTGTAGGTGTTGCCGCCTGCCTCACAACAATGGACTGCATTGGTGCAAAAATAGTTGATGACGATTATCATAAACACGGCATAAAGAGAGAAGGCATCATCAACAGCCTTATGGGTGTCATGAACAGGCTTAACGGTCTTTACACTTCTCTTGCCTTTTATGTGGCATCAGAATACTTTGGATTTATAAGCGGCGATGAGCCCGGTGAAAATCCTGCTATGGCAGCAAGGGTTCTTCTTTGCATTTTCCCTGCGGTGGCTATGATAGTTGCTTCTGTTATAACCTTCTTTCTTAAATTTCCCGAAGGCAAAAAAGAAAATGAGTAAGTATCTTATTATCAATGCCGATGATTTCGGTTACAATGATGAGCAGAACAATGCTATAAAAGAACTGCTCCAAAGGAAGCTCATAACCTCAACCTCACTTATGGCAGTAGCGCCCAAAGCCGAAGCTGCCGCAGAATTTGCCGAAAAAAACAGATTCCCTGTCGGAGTTCACATTACACTTAATTCCGATGATAAAAATGAATTATGGCAAAGTATAAGCGGTGCGGACTCCCTCGGTAAAGACGGTCTTTGGTACGAAGGCAAAAATCTGACCTTCAAAGCAAAAAGAAGCGATGTGAGAGCAGAGCTCGAAGCTCAGTATCGTTTTATCACCGATAAGGGTGCAATTGTTGACCACGCAGACAGCCATTGCGGAACGGTTTACGGCATAAACGGCAGACGTTTTTTTCTGGATACTTTTGATTTCTGCAGGGAGTATTCCTTGCCTTTCCGTTTCCCGAAAACGGTCGGATTTCTTGAAAGACAGTTGGGAATAAAAATCCCCAGATCCCTTGCAAAAATCCAAAATGCAATAGTCCGTTCAGGTGAAAAAAGGGGAGTACAGATGCTTGATGATTTGGTGTCTGACCCTCGTTCAATGGAACAAATCAAAGATTACGAAAGTTTGAGAGAATATTATCTGAAAGCAGTTGATAATTGCATTGACGGCATAACCGAAATCTTTTTGCACCCTGCCTTGCCCGATGAAAAATTGAGCAGAGAATGGCAAAAACGAGTGTTTGAATATGAACTTCTTAAAAGCGGTGATTTGCTCACCCGTGCCAAAGAAAAGGATGTTCAGGTAGTCTCGTGGGATATATTTAATAACATATAGTTCCAATTCAATAAGCAAAAAGCACCCCACAATGAAAGGTTTAATCCAATCTTTGTGGGGTACGTTTTTGGGTGTACCCCAACGGCATGGGGGGGAGTCAGCGGTTCGACCCTCTACGTCTCCACAGGAAAAATCCGTACATAATCGTGTACGGATTTTTATTACGTCATTTTATAAAACCCAACCATAAACTGCTCGCCATCCTTTTTACCCCTGCCGCTATTTACACATAGAATGTTGTAGGAGGTGAATTATTATGTCAACATCATGCAGAAGTTGCAGACCTGACTGTACAGTTATTGCCGTGGTGGTAAGTCTTATTATAGGTATTATTGCGGCGTTTCTCACAATAACGGCTACCGTTACTCTTACACCTGCATTTTTATGGGTACTTCTCGGTATTTCTGTGGTATACCTTGCTGCAAGTCTTATTTCAGCGGCTCTTTTCCGTAACGAGTGCTGCGACGGCTTATGCAGTATAATTACAGCGCTGCTTGTGGGTGTTCTCGGTACGATATTGCTTTCTATTGTTCTGCTTGCCATTGAGTTTGCGGCAACAAGCATAATCGGTGCAGTTCTTACAGGGTCACTTTTGTTCTTCTTTTTTCTTGTAGTGACATCTACTGCCTGTCTTGTAAGATGTTTTTTTAATTGCAACAATTAAAAAGCACAACGGTTCCGGAAATCAAAAAGAGGTGCAGTAACTTTCTTTTAACTTTACGTGCCTGTACCCGTTTGTATTGGCGGAGCTGCTTGCGAAACTCCTTGATTAAATTAAACCGAGTATGGCACAAAAACTCTACCCGGTTTTCTTTATTCTACAGCCTCCAGCTCCACTATAGACTGCTCAAAATCAGTTATCACTTGAATTTTTATGCATTGTCGTGATATAATTAGCTAAATTCAAAAATATTAAGGTGGAGTGTATATGAAAAAACGAATTTTAAAAACTATTCTTAAAGTATTTCTCACTGCTTTTTTGAGTCTTGCAGCTATCCTTTTGGTGCTGTTTGTGTCTTCAGCTATAGCGGGATTTATGCAGATTGAGAAAAATATCGAATACCAGGATAAACACCTTGAATACCTGAAAAATGAATATTATACCGACTCTTATGTTCCTTGCGACGAACAAAAGCTTGCAGATTTTAACATTGAAAAGGCTTTTTCAGAAGGTGTTAAGCTTAACGAAATGGCAGTTATAGGAACTCACAACAGCTATCAACTGCTCGGAACACTCCCGAAGCGTGGGCTGATGAAAGCCCTTCAGATCATTTCTTTCAGTGCAGTGGAAAACAAGGCTATTTTTGAAATGGATACATTTACCGAACAGCTGGAACAAGGTGTAAGAAACCTTGAAGTTGACATTGAAACCGTAGATGATGAGGGTGATATCAGCTTTATTGCTACCCACGACCCCATACTTGACAATGTTTCAAGTGCTCATAACTTTGCAAAGGGACTTGAAGAAATTGCAATGTGGTCAGACAACAATCCGGGTCATCTGCCGGTCTATCTGCTTATTGAACCTAAAGGTGATGTTCCTTCAATAAACAACCTGAAGAACTTTTCCCTTGGATATGCTTTGGAGCTTGACAATGTACTAAGGCAGGTGCTTGGTGACAGGTTGCTCACGCCCAAACAGGCAATGGGAGAATATGAAAGCTTTGAAGAAATGAGAAAGGGAGATGGTTGGCCTACCCTGAAGCAGAGTGCAGGCAAGATTATTGTACTTATGCATCCCTGCGATGTTACCCAGGAATATATAGACGCCGACACATCAATCAGAACTCAGGTCATGTTCCCGATGCTTAGATTCGGAGATATTGATAAATCATATGCATCCTTTATTCTTGATAACGATCCTGCAAGTGCAACTGAAAATAACAAAAAGACGGTTAACGAAAACAATCTTATGGTAAGAACCAGGGCAGACGATTACCCTGATTTCAGCGATGAAAGGTATAATTCTGCTGATAACTGCGGTTCGCACATTATCACAACGGACTATCCGCCCCGTTCTGTAAGAGAAGACGATCACACCTACACATTTAGCGGTTATATGATGAAACTGCTTAAGTAAAAAAATGAATATACAATAATCCACATGTACATAAACCACAAAACCGAGTAGAGCCTAAACTCTACCCGGTTTTCTTTTGTCCTATTTTATCAAGTTCCACCATAAACTGCTCTGCATCAAAGTTAAATTCAATTTTCAGTTTGTACCCACGGAAAAATTGAACCTCTTGATAAGACAGTTTAGTCGAATGCAGTGATGTTTTTATCTAAAAACTTACTTTTTCTTAATCTTGAACACAAATCTTGCGTTATCTTCATACCAAAGGGGGAAGTTTGTTCCCCACACATTGTTATATAAAACATAGCTTAATCCGTCTTTTGAAACATCTTCAAACTTGTTGTCAAACTCAAGGATTTTACCTTTACCGAAGGATACAAGGGGGGAGTGGAGATTTGCGATTTCATAGTCTTTGAATTCAACGCCTTGAACTGCGTGAAGATTTCGGCTTCCGTTATATGCTA
Organism: Acutalibacteraceae bacterium; assembly: GCA_045537315.1. Lineage (GTDB taxonomy): Bacteria > Bacillota > Clostridia > Oscillospirales > Acutalibacteraceae > UBA6857. The sequence continues at coordinate 29,214 of JAZSPF010000114.1, read as the reverse complement.
CTTCATCAGGGTCAACAAGACAGCCGAGCTTTTTCAGTTTAACCTGTTTGGTCGATGGGAAGAGATTTAAATAAATTGCCTCTGTTAATCGGTTGGCATCTTTATTGTACCACGAAACATCTACAGTCAGGCCGTCGTCTGCAAGTGCATAAACAATCTGAATAAGCCTTGGAGCACCTAATTCTTCGCAAAGCTTTTTGTCGCAAGTTAGGTTTACGGTGATTTTTGATTCGGTTGCTGACATTTTATTTGCAGTATATGGGAATCTTCCTGAAGGATATTTGCCCTCAACGCAGTTGAGCGCCGGTCTGGCAAAGTCGCCGATTGCCCATTTGTATGTTTCATTCAGGTTTCTTGAATAGTGAGTGAGCCAGTATTTATAATCGGCATTACAGAATGAACGGTATGTGATAATTGGCTCATTATTTTCGCGGATAATGTCCTGATCACCGAATCTGAATGAGCCTATACCGCCATTGTTGTTGATTTCAAGCTTCCAGTCGCCGTACTTAACGGCTTTAACCTCATTTGCAACAATCTCATTGGGAGTTACGGGAATAAGCTTATCAAGCTCTTTTTGTGCAATTTTTTTATGCTCGCCACTTAAAGCAGAGAGAGCCGGGGCTATGTATTCTCTCTGCTCTGCCCAGCTTTTTTCAAGAACGCTGTAATAACCTTTTTTACGTCTGCCGTCAACAAGCCCGGTCAATGGAAAAATGCTCTGCGGCAAATCACTGAAAATGTGGCGATATTTAACCGCATCAGCCTGCCGAGCTTTGACAAAATCCTTTTTAAGATAATGCCCGTAATCAGAAAAATATGTTTTTGTGTCCATGCCGCAGGTGTGTTCGCTTATGCAAAGTATAGCGTCAACAAGGTTTTTATATTCCTGCGAAGTCCTGTCCAAACTGCCGTCATTTAACCATTCATTTTTCAAACGGATAAGAGTGCGAAGTGCTGCAGATTTATACGGGTCAGTGGCGCTGCCGTGAATCCATGTGTCACCCATTTCGCCCTCAAATACGGGCAAGTTTTCACGGATTTTCCAGATAATATCTGCAAAGTCGTCCATAGTACCTGCAGTAATTTCATAATCGGGATATTCTTTTTGAATCTTCCCAATTTTATCAAGGACTTTTTGCGGCGACGGTGCACCGTGATTATCTAATGTGTGATCAAAATAGAGAACTTCATCCATATGGTCACATTTGAACGCTCCGCCGTAATCGCCCGAATAAATGACCACAATTTCGTCGTCGCCGTTCTTCCATAAAAAGCAGGGGGGAACATCTACCAATGCAGAAGCACCGTTTACGCCGATATGCAAAAGCTTGATTCCGTGACGGGCTAAAAGCTTTACAAGCCCTTTTGTGTGACCGGGTACATCAGTCATTTTTGCCGCAACGGTTTTTCTGCCGCGGAGGTTATCAAGCTCATCCACAATTGAAAGGCCGTAATCGAGAGAATCAACATCCAACAATTCAGTATGGGTAGTGAACGGCATAGCATGGGGCACTATGTTGCCGTCTTTAAGTGCCTTTGAAAGTTTTTCCGTTTGCTGAGGATTTTTAAGCGCCTCTTTGATAATCCACGAGCCCGTTGTCCAGATAAAATTCTTTTTGCCGTCAGTATTTACGCTGTTTGCAAGGTCAATGGCATCGGGAATAAAAGAGTGAATATATTTCTGCTTAATGTTTTCTGCGTAATCGGTAAATCCCAAATCAAGATGAGTTTTTGATACAACAAATACTTTTTTCATACTGAATTTCTCCTACTGTGAGTATAGAAAAATTATACTGATGATTTCATGTGATGTCAATGAAATCCGAAAATTCAGTTCTACAGAATGTTTTGTCGTAAACTAAAACGTATAAAAAGAATGAACACTTTATTTGTAAAAAAGAACCGCAATCAGGATACTCGCTGTATCAAAATTGCGGTTCTTTCATATTATTTTTTATGCTTTTCTTTATACTTCATAACGATTGCATTCATTTCGTCCATATGTTCTTCCATATCTGCGACGAGCTTAAACTGGTTTCTTGCTCTTACAATGTTATGTTCAGGGTATGTGGTTCTGAAATATACGTCACCTTCCAGATAGTCAGTTAAGAAACGGATGCCGCACTCAAAGGTCATAAGCTTTGCGGAAAAAGCAAGATTTTCAATTTCTTTATCGGTAAGGCTGTCTGCCGTTTCGCTCAGGAAACCGTCAGCATAGCTTTCAAACAGGCGAAGATCTATTCCTACTTTTGATAAGTCTGCCTCGTCCTCATTTGCCTTGTTTGCACCTGAACGGATGCTGTCACCGAAATCATAAAGTGAAAGACCGGGCATTATCGTATCAAGGTCAATAACGCATATGCTCTCATCAGTGTCTTTGTCGAAAAGCACATTGTTGAGTTTAGTATCGTTATGAGTAACTCTCAGGGGTAAGTCGCCGCTTGCAATAAGGTCTGTGAGCTTGTGAGTATCTTTTTTGCGATTGATAACGAAATCAATTTCGTTTTGAGTTTCTGCTTTTCTGCCTTTTACATCGGCTTCAACAGCCCTCATAAAATTATCATATCTTGAGGGTGTATAGTGAAAATTCACTATTGTCTCGTGAAGGGTATTTGCAGGATAATCGGAAAGCAGTTTCATAAACTTGCCGAAAGAACGTCCTGCACTTCTGAAAGTGTCGGTGTTTTCAGATTTGTTATAGGTAAGAGCATTGTCAACATATATATACATACGCCATGCTCCGCTGTTTTCATCAAGATAATAGTATTTGCCGCTGTTGCAGGGAAGGAAATTGAGAGTTTCTCTTTTGTAATCTCCGCCGGAGAGCTTTATCTTATTGGATAAATGCTTAGTGACACCTACAATATTCTCCATCAATTCTTCCGGATTTTTAAATACAAAAGTATTGATTTTCTGAAGAATGTACTTTTCGCCTTTGTCTGTTTCGATAAGATAAGTTGCATTTATAAGACCTGCAGTAATCTGGTTGACACTTATAATATTTCCGTCTCTTTCAAAGGCTTGAAAAGCCGTCTTTATTTCTTTTGTTAACATATCAGTTATTCCTTTTTTATTTTTTTATCCGTAAATGGGACCGTATGTCTGACAAGCTCTGTAGTCAGCACTCTGGGTGTCCTCTGTGCCGAAAGCTGCCCATGAATGAGGACGGAAAATCTTGCTTTCGGGAACATTGTGCATGTTTACGGGAATGCGAAGCATTGAGGCGAGAGTGATAAGGTCGGCACCCACATGACCGTAAACGGTAACGCCGTGATTTGCTCCCCAGTTAGCCATTACTGAGTAAACATCGGTAAATGCGCCCTCACCGGTAAGATTGGGTACGAACCATGTTGTAGGCCATGAAGGATCGGTTCTCTTGTCAATTGTGGTGTGTGCAGTGTCGGGAAGGTCTGCTGTGTAACCTTCGGCAATCTGCATTACAGGGCCGATACCCTCGATAATATTTACACGAAGCATAGTAACAGGCATTTCTGCTTTACAACGGAAGTGGCTTGAGAATCCGCCGCCTCTGAAGTATTCATAGTTAGCTCTGCACCAATCTGTTGCATCAAGACAAGCCTTGATGTCATCTTCTGTCATTTCCCAGAAGGGCTTCATACAGCCTTCGCCGTTGCTGTTTTTACTTGCGCCTGAGCCGTCAAGAGCTGTTGCACCTGAATTGATAAGATGGATAAATCCGTTGGCGGCAACACCTTCGGGTTTTATGCCTGTAACTCTTTCGCAGGCTTCGGGACTCCAGTATGTACGAACATCGTGGAAACAGGGAGCACTGCCTGTAACAAGTGTACCGAGCATCATTGCAACACCGTTGAGAGTATCGTTTTCTGTTGCAAAGGGTGTGGGAGCCTTGGGGCCGTTCCAGTCGAAAGTGGAAGCCATAATAGCCTCTGTAAAGTCTGCGTTGGGAAGCCAGTCTGTCCAGTTTCTCTGTCCCTGGAAGCCACCTGCAACTGCATTTTTACCCAGAGCTTCTTCGTGCCAACCCATTTCATCAAGCTTTTTGTTGCCGTAGAGAATATCCTTGATGATAATTGTCATCTTTGTGATAAATTCCCAGTCCTTGTCGGCAGGCACAACCTTTGATTTTCTGATGATTTCGGGAAGGTCCTTGCCTTCGTTCAGGTCGAAGCCTTCGCGACAGTTTTCTTTTATCCACTTGTATGCCTTTTCGTATTCTGCTTTATCATAGATTTCCAGAGTAATTCTTCTGATGATTTCACTCATGTCAACCCATTCTGCACGGATACCGAAATACTTCTGGAACATGGACGCGTCACAGTAACTGCCGGCAATACCCATTGAAATGCCGCCGAGATTGACATAAGCCTTGTTTTTCATCCAGCCTACTGAAACAGCACTTCTTGCAAAACGCAGGATTTTCTCAGCAACATCTTCGGGTATTGTTCTGTCATCAATATCCTGAACATTTCTGCCGTAAATTGAGAACGCGGGAAGGCCCTTCTGAGCATAGGCTGCCATAACTGCTGCAAGATAAACTGCACCGGGTCTTTCTGTACCGTTAAAGCCCCATACAGCCTTAATGGTGTTGGGATTCATATCAAATGTTTCTGAACCGTAGCACCAGCAGGGGGTTACGGTGAGAGTTGCAACAACATTTTCTGCAGCGAACTGATTTTCACACTTGGCAGCTTCAGCACCTCCGCCGATGGTAGTTTCTGAAATAACACACTGAACAGGTGTACCGTCGGGATATCTGAGGTTATCGCTGATAAGCTTTGCAGCAGCCTCAGCCATACCCATAGTCTGAACCTCAAGTCCTTCTCTTACACCGCCCCAGCGGCCGTCAATTGTGGGTCTGATACCTATTTTGGGATATAACATACTTATTTCTCCTTTATGTTTATTTATTAACAATTTTACAAAATCTTATATAAGCTTCGTCCCAATCGGGAGTATGCTCATTTTCGTATTTCTTAACCTTTTCGGTTTCTGCAATAATCGCCCTGCCTTTTTCTATGCTCTCGATTTCACCAAGAGCAATAAGCTGAAGAACGATATTACCTAAAGCTGTAGCCTCTATGGGGCCTGCAATCACAGGTACACCGAGGCTCTGAGCAGCAAGCTCACACAAAAATCCGTCCTTTGTACCTCCGCCCATGAGGTGAAGCACATCAAACTTTTTGCCTGTACACTCAGATATCTGCTCAAGAGCAAGCCGGTATTTTAAAGCCAGACTTTCATAAATGCATCTTACCACCTGGCCGATTGTTTCAGGTACAGGCTGATTAGTCTTTCTGCAGTAATCTCTGATTTTATCGGGAAGGTTGCCATGGGCAGAAAGCTCAGGAGCATCAGGGTCAATGAAGCTTCTGAATTTCTCGCTGTCTCTTGCGAACATCTCAAGCTCGTTGTAAGAATACTTTTTGTCAGTTTTGGCAAGGTCACGACGTGTTTCCTGAATAAGCCATAAACCGCTGATGTTTTTAAGGAAGTTGATTTTTCCGTTTGCACCCATTTCATTTGAAAGCTCAAGAGCATTACTCTGTGCTGTCATAATGGGACTGTCAAGCTCACAGCCGATAAGTGACCATGTGCCGCAGGAAAGGAATGCGGCGTTTTCGCTGAGAGTGGGCATAGCAGCAACGGCACACTGTGTGTCGTGACCTGCAACACTGATTACGGGAATACCCTTGTAGTCTCCGTTTACCGTGGCACTTTCGCAAAGAGTCGGGAAGAGGTTCCCGTCTATGCCGAAAGCGTCAAGCACCTTTTTGCTCCAGCACTTCTCTTTCATGTCAAGCATTTGCGATGTTGAAGCGATAGACATTTCACACACCTTTTTGCCTGTGAGAAGATATGAAAACAAATCAGGCATAAACAGCAGTTTGTCTGCTTTTTTCGTATTCTCATCACAAATGAGCTGAAACAGTGTGTTGATGTTCATAATCTGATTGCCTGTTTCGGCATAGATTTCGTCAGAACTAAGTTTCTCAAATGCCTTATCAAGAGCGTCTTTTGTTCTTTCGTCACGGTAGTGATATGGCTCATGCATAAGCTTGCCATCTTTATCAAGAAGTGCATAGTCAACACCCCATGTGTCAAAGGCAAGTGAATCAATTTCGCCTGCTTTTTCTATGGCTGCTTTTATTTCGCCAAATATCATTTCTACATCGTGACAGATGTGTCCGTCAACGGTTTTCGGTGTGTTTTCGAAACGGTGGATTTCTTCATATTTTATGCTTTCACCGTCATAAACTGCTTTTATTGCTCTGCCCGTTGAAGCACCAAAGTCAAATGCAAGAACTGTTTTCATTTTACCACACCCTTTTTAAGCAGAATGTTTGCATAAATTGCCTTTTCACCTGTAGCTATTATAAGATATGCATTCTTTGCTCTCTCATAAAAAGCGAAACGTTCTGTATAATCAATGTCGTGGTGTGCGGGTTCATACTTTGAAAGTATCTCCTCGTAGGTATTCCATATTTCAGGTGTACCGCAAGTGTCTCCGGGTACAACCTCCATAAGTGCTACGGGTTTTTCTGTGTATGTATCAAGAGGGATAAGCTCTAAAACGGCGGCGAGTATTTCGGGTACACCGTGACCGTCAGCGCGTACAACAATGGCATCTTTGCCAACGCTGTGGCAGGGGAAATTTCCGTCTGCAATAACGAGCTCATCTCCGTGTCCCATTTCAGCAAGAGCCTTAAGAAGCTCAGGTGATATTACGGGTGAAATTCCTTTAAGCATTGTTTCACCTCTTAATCTTTCTTGTGAAGAAGCTCGTCTTCGGGATTGAAGACCTTATAGCCGGGATGTCTGCCGGTGATTTTGTAGTAGCTGCGAAGGTCGATGAGTTTCTGGATGTTATCACTGCTGATGTCACGGCTGCCGCCGAGAATTACTGCATTGATTGTGATCTTTGCCCAGAGCTCGAGGCTTTCCATTCTGTAGAAGGCTGTGATAACATCACTGCCAACTGCAAGCGCACCGTGATTTTCAAGAAGCATAACATCATGCTCTTCAAGATAAGGCTCAATTGAATCGGGCACCTCTGAGGTTGAGGGAGTGCCGTAGGGTGTGAGGGGCACGGAGCCGATTGCAGCAACGTCTTCAATCATGTTATACATATCCATAGCCTTGTGAGCCACGGCAAAGCCTGTTGCTCCGGGAGGATGAGCGTGAATAACACTGAAAACATCCTCTCTCTTATCGTAGCAGCGAAGGTGCATTTTGATTTCGCTTGAGGGGCGATAGCCTTCCTGTGCCTCAAGGATATTGCCCTCTTTATCGAGGATAACAAGCTTATCGGGAGTGATGAAGGATTTGCTGATGCCTGTGGGAGTTGCAATAATTCTTCCGTCGGGAAGTTTTGCACTGACATTGCCGTCATTTGCCGCAACCCAGCCGAGCTGCCACATTTTATGGCACACATCGCAGATTTGTTCTTTGATTTGCTGTAAATTGTCCATATGATTTCTCCTTTGTTACAAAAATCCAAACTAATTATAACAAAAGCAATTAAAAAATTCAATAAATATCCTGCAATTACGGTATATTTTATTGCAAAAATATAACCGCCACTTAACTCAAATGGCGATTATACTGTTTAGTATTTTATTGCTGAATACTGATTACGAAACGGTAACGGCTATAGGGAACTGTTTTTCATTAAAGCCAAGCACGTATGCAACTCTCATGGCAATTTCATAGTTGTTGAGTCTTTCGCCGTCAGAGATAAACTTGTCGGTACCGTAAACCATCACAGGTACATCATCAGCAGTATGTCCGTCGCTTGTGTAAACATAGGATCCTCCATCAAGGGTAATTCCGCCGGTTTCGTGGTCGGCTGTTATTACAACGAGAGTTTCACCGTCTGCTTTTGCGTAATTCAGCATAGCTTCTATCGTTTTGTCGAACTCAGCCAGAGCTTCTGTCATTTCCTTTGATTTATTATTATGTGAGTGCTTATCTATGTGCGCACCTTCTATCATAAGGAAGAAGCCTTCGTCTGTGTCGTCAAGCAGGTCAACTGCCTTAACTGCCATCTGCTCAAGATTAGGTGTATTTTTGTCGGACTGCTTAAGTGTCCACAGTGAGTTTGTAAACTGAGCGTAGCTACGGCTTCCTTCTTCAAGAGCGTTCATTTCGCTGTAGGTGGTAATATATGTGTAGCCGTTTTTTTCAGCGGCACTCTTAGTGGCAACACCGTTTGACTTGCCCCATATAAGATCAACATCTGATGTGAGCTGGTCATTGGTTATATCCTCTGTGTTATATCTGTCTGAAGAATGTGCGGAGAATGATGCGGGCGTTGCACCTGAGGTTTCATCAGTTGTGATAACACCTGTCATCATACCTCTCTCTTTGCAAAGCTCGGTTAAATTTTTAGGATAGGAGTATCTTGCATTTTTATCAAGATGATATACACCAACGGCACTGTTGGCAGTTCTTATTCCCGTTGAAAGCGCAGTTCCGCCTGCAGCACTGTCTGTAACCTTATTCGTGAAAGAACGTGTCATTGATTTGCCCTGAAAATCAAAGGTATCCATTACAAGGGTAATATCTCTCTCAGCTTTTGTTTTTTCAAGATGCTTGAATCCCATACCGTCGCCGATGAGAAAGATAACATTTTTAATATTGTCGTCATAATAAACGGCAGCTTCATCGGTTGTTGACGGGGCGAACGCTCCGAAAAATGTGCCAAAGGTAAGGCCGATGCTGATAAGAACAGCTGTAATTTTTGCAAAGAATGAATTTAACATATTTTCACCTCTTATATTTATTTGCTAACATTATATGACTTGTTCCAAACAAAATCAATATGTTTAATATTTTTTGCAATCTCCTGCTGAAAAGTTTGTATATTTGTGATATAATCTTAGAAACAAACTATGTTTGCTTGATAAGGAGGAGAAGTTGTTATGTATGATCTTACAATAGGAGAAAATGAGATATTATTTTCAAGATACACTGAGCTTGTGAGAATCAGCGCCTGCGGGAATAATGCAATTCGCTTTCAGGCGTTTCCCGATTGCAAAGTGGATGGTGAAAACTATACGCTTATGCCGCATAGTACAAATGCGGAAATTGAAGAAAGCGATAACTATGTCACATTGACCTGCGGCAGCTTGCAGGCAAAACTCGAGGGTAACGGGAAGGTGTCATTCTTTGTTAATGGCAAAAAGATTATTGAAGAAAAGCCTGAGCTGACCTTTGAAAGCGGGTTCCGTCATTTCGATAATAAAGGCAGCGGGCTCTGGAGCGCAAGAGTTACCTTTGAGGCAAATGCAAATGAGCATTTCTTCGGCTTGGGTCACAGTTGGGACAATGAATTTGATCTTAAAGGCTCGTCGGTAGACATCCGTAATGTCAATGCAAAATGTACCATTCCTTATGTGTACTCATCTTTGGGGTACGGCTTTATATGGAATAACCCGTCAACGGGACTTTGCGAGCTTTCAAACAACAGAACACGTTGGAGTTGTGACTGCTGCAGGTTTATGGATTATGTTGTCATTGCAGGCACACCGAAACAGGCTTGCACCACCCTTGCAGATTTAACGGGTTACGCGCCGAAAATGCCTGAATGGGCAACGGGATTCTGGCAGAGCAGGTTGCGCTATGAAACTCAGGAAGAATTGCTCAGTGTTGCGAGAAAATACAAGGAACTCGGCATACCCTTGTCTGCAATTATTGCCGACTATTTTCATTGGACAGAGCAGGGAGATTATAAATTCGACCCGAAATATTGGCCCGATGTGAAGGCAATGACCGATGAACTTCACAGCATGAATGTGAAGCTTGTTGTTTCAATATGGCCCACAATAAACGGCGGTAGTGAAAACTACCACTATATGCGAAACAACAATATGCTCATGCGCACTGTCCGAGGTCCCGACAGAGTTTTTGATTTTTACGGCTGGCAGTGTGAAATTGATGCGACAAACCCTGCAACAAGGGAATATGTGTGGAGTAAATTAAAACAAAATTATATCGACAACGGTGTTGATGCACTGTGGTTTGACGAGGCAGAGCCTGAAATACACCCTGAGCATTTTGACAATCTTATCTGGTATAAGGGCAGAGCCGATATGGTGGCACTGTTGTACCCGTATTATTATTCAAAAATGGCGTATGACGGCTTTAAATCAATGGGCAGAGACGATATAATCACACTTACTCGCTGTGCATATTTCGGCAGTCAGAAATTTGGCTCACTTGTCTGGTCGGGCGACATTCCTTCGACCTTTGAAAGCCTTGCACATCAGGTCAAAGCAGGAATGAATATGTCAATGTGCGGTATCCCGTGGTGGAATACGGATATCGGCGGATTTTACGGTGCAGACATTGAGAGTGACTATTTCAAAGAGCTGATTGTCCGTTGGTTTCAGTTTGGTCTGTTCAGCCCTGTTATGCGACTTCACGGCTCACGCCGCAGACACGGCGAAGCAACACCCGGATTGCTTGAACCAAGCGGTGACCCGAATGAGCTGTGGAGTTTTGGTGAGGAGAATTTTGAAACACTCAAAAACCTTGTGTTGCTGCGTGAAAAATTAAGACCCTATATTCAAAAGCAAATGGATATTACTGCTGAAAAAGGCTATCCGGTTATGCGACCGATGTTTTTTGAGTACCCTGACGATGAGATTTGTTATACACTTGACAGTGAGTATATGTTCGGTGATGAAATCATTTTTGCGCCCATTGTCAATAGGGGACAGACCGTGAAAACTGTGTATATTCCCGATGGTGAGTGGATTTTGACAAAAGACAAAAAGATATATACCAAAGGTACATATGAAATAAAGGCAAATGTTGATGAGTTTATAGCTTTCGTAAAATCAGATTCAGATATAATTGAATGCTTTGAATGATAACACGATTCAACAACTACACAAAGAATACTTGCTATTTTAGAAAAATGGTGTTATAATAATTCCAATACAGTAAAATATAACGCGAATCATACACGAAGAGAGAGGAAAAAGTTATGTTGAAATGTTTTTATTGCACTTGTTATAAGCTTGTTAAAAAGGTTTTACTTTTTGTGATTGCGGGTCTTATGTGCCTGAGTTCATTTACTCCGCCGTCACCTGAAACGCCTAAGGTTGTGAATAAAGATACGGGAAATTATTTTCTTCCCGATTACGGCAGCACACTGATTTCTTCACACAGAAGCGGAAAGGGAGCTGCACCTGAAAATACACTTATGGCTGTTAAGTCAAACCTTGTTTATGCAGAAACGGATTCCGCCATAATTGAAATGGATGTTCAGCTGACAAAGGACGATGTTGTTGTGCTCTATCACAGTCTCTTCCTCGATGAGCTCAGCGACAGTGAAGAATATTTCGGCAAGAAGAATACACCTGTTTTTATGAAAACCTATGATGAACTTCGTAATCTCAATATGGGTGAGAATTTTGAAATGAAAGTTGAAATAGAAACAGAAACGGAAACAGGAACAGAAACGGAAACTAAAAAAGAATATCCTTACAGAGGTCTGAGAGGAAAGGATATCCCCGATGAAATAAGAATGACGGCACTCAAGGATGTTTTTGCCTGCGTTGAAGCAGAAGCACCGGGAAAATACAGATATATTATCGAGGTCAAGTATCCTCATCCCTGGGCTCCGAAGATAGTTGACGGCATTTATGAGCTTATGCAAGAATACAACCTCGGTGAGCGTGTTGTAGTTGCAAGTTTCTGGCCTGATGTCTCATATTATATAGACAAGCACTATGAGGGCAAAATTAACAGATCTTCAAACCCCTTTGAAATAGTTGATTTCTACGGTAAATATATCAGAAATGAAGACCTTAGTAATGAAAAAATCAAATTTGCAGCTTTGCAGATGCCCTATTATTGGGATGATGGTATTCTGCTTGTGGCAAATCTCGGTAAGACAAGCTTTATTGATTATGCCCATAAGTACGGCATTTCTACCCAATACTGGACTGTAAACAAACCCGAGGATGCACAATATCTTGCAGGGGCAGGTGCCGATCTTCTGATGACGGATTATCCTGACAGAATACGCGAGGCATTATACGGCGAAGAATCAAATAGCTGACATTTTAACTCCGGACAGTTTGCCCGGAGTTTTATCTTTTTGTCGGTCATTTATAATTCGTGAATTTTATTGACAAACACCTCAAAACTTGCTAAAATAGACCGAATTAAATTTTGCGGCAGGGTACTGCTGCCGAGAATAAAAGAACGGAGAATGTAAAATGACTTATTTTTATAAGAAGGACGGGGAAATCTTCATCCCCGAAAAAATTAACCCTGACCTTGTGAAGCTTGCAAATGCTATTGTGAAAACCTGCAAGCTCTCTTTCAGACTTCAGATGAAAAGCACCGCTATCAACAACGCTCTTAAGGGTGGTAAAAAAGAGCAGATGCTGAACATTATGCAGAAGTGCTTTAATGTCAACAAAAAAATCTATGACCAGGATATGGCTCTCACAGGTGTTACTGTTGAGGAAATCGATGAAGCCTTCTTCGCTGATAAGGATGAGGAATTCTTCAAGGCACAGCTTAAGGTTCTCCTTGACTTTGCCGCTATCAACACAGTTATCGAGTCAAATCTTATGAGTGCTCTCAGCGCAAGCTGCGAAAAGGCTCTCGGCACTCCTATAAATAAAATCAAGTTCTTCACAAATCAGGATGTTATTCTTGAGATTGAGGAAGAAGAGGAATAAAATGCTATTTTAAATGCAGAATGCAGAGTGCAGAATGCAGAATTGTGGTCGCGACTGCATCCTGTACGCAACCGAGAGTTATTCCCCGCAATGCTAAAGCTCAGAGGCGGTAAGTCTCATCAATCTAAAATTAAACGGCAGGTCACTTCCCAAAATCGGTAGTGACCTGCTCAACTTTTATAACATACGGAGTCGGCATCTTATCTTGACTTCCTTTGCGGAAGAAAGCTATTTATCAGTAAAACTTTCCCGCCGTTCTGCGTTCTGCACTCTGCGCTCTGCATTTAAAGGTAAAGGCTGTCAAAATCATACATATCTCTTATACTGTCTTCGCGGGTATGTATGGTAATGAGTGTGCTTGCCACAATTGCCTGGGGAGCAATGTGATAGTACGTATTCTCATAAAAACTGCACTGCGCCGTTGCCGGATGAACGTGACCTATGGTTACAAGACCTACACAGCCGCTTTCTGTGAGCACATCGTCAAGTGGCTGATTTTTTGGAATGCGGTTGATCTTCATTACAGGCAACACTTCGGGGAAACCGAATTTATAAGCCTCTCCGTATTTTGCCGCACGGTCAAAGTTGGGTGTGTTTTCGTGCATCATAACGCTGACGGTGATGTCAGGATTTTCTGCTTTTTTGCTGTCGATTTCCTCTTTGCACCAATTTACCTGATCCTCGTGAACATAACCGTATCTATAATCCGGATCCTCATTGTCATAGTCCATGGTGTCAAGGAAAATAAGAGAGTGGGTAGTTTTAGCTCCGTCAACAATGTCAATGCTGTACTGCGCTCCGCCGGAGATTTCGGGTACATCCGACACAAGGCAGTGTTCATACTGAGCTAAATATGCGGTTATATCCTCACTTGTGCCATAGTTCTGGTTGTCATTGTTACCCGGTGCGTAAGCCCAGTATTGATTTGCCTCTTCGAAATATTCTGCCACCATGCGAAGGACATAAGCCTTATTGAATTTGCCGTCACTTCCGTCGTTAATCATATCACCTGAAATAAACACAAGGTCAGGGTCATACTTGTCTGTCAGGTTTTTGATTTTGTTCATGAGGCTGATGTCGCAGAAGGTGATGCCTGTTGTGAAATGCGTGTCGCTGACCTGCAAAACTGTGAAGTCACCGTTTTCGTTTGCATAAAGGTCGGGCAGTTCTTTTTGTACTGTGTGTGTTTCACTGTAACCGAGAATAGTACCCTTGTTGTCGAGCTCCTGCTTGAGTTCACCGCCTGACATAACGGCTGACAGGGCAGTGAAAAATGCAATTAGTGCCGTGAAAAATCTTTTCATTTTGTTTTCCTCCCGTAATTTGTTTTTTCGACGTTTGGGTTGAGACAGTATAAGTTTAGCATTATTCGGCGAGATGGTCAAGGCAGAAAAATTCGTCAATATAGCCAAATATTCGCCTGAATTTTCTATCAGCACTTTTTGCAAAAGTGTGATATAATGTTTTTATGCGGCAGGGTACAGAATAAGCCCTGCAAAGAAAAGGAGACTGTTATGAACACTTACACAAAAAAAGAACGTAACATGTACCTTATCGGTCTTTTAGGTCAGAACATGATTTATAACATTATCGGTACAGGTATGGCTTTCTACTTCCAGAGCGTTATCTTTATTCCTGCAATGGCTATCAGTGTTATTATGGGTGTTGCAAGAGTATGGGACGCAATCAATGACCCGATGATGGGTACTATTGTTGACCGCACAAGAACAAAGTGGGGCAAATGCCGTCCTTATCTTTTCTTTGTTCCCGGAATAATTATGGTCACAACGATACTTACCTTTGTCAACGGACAGTATTCAGGCTCAAACTCAGCTGTAACAAATGCTGTCATTATCGGTTGGGCAGGCATTTCCTACATACTCTGGGGTATGACCTACACAGCAGGTGACATTCCCATCTGGGGTATAACTGCTCTTATGACAGAGAGTGAAAAAGACCGTTCAAAGCTTCTCGGTCTCGCCCGTATAGTCGGCGGTATCGGTGCAGGCGTTATTATGCTTTCAATCATTCCCATTTCACAAACTGTCGGTGCTAAGCTTACAGAAAACGGTATGACTCAGGCAAAAGGTCTGCAGTACGGCTTTATCATTGTTACTGTTGTTCTCACTGTTATCGGTACTGCAACCTTCCAGTGTGCAGCTTATGCTAAGGAAAGAGTTAAGCAGCCTTCAGATGATGCTAAAGGCTTTATCGACAATGTTAAGATTATGTGGGGCTGCAAACCTTTCAGAAGAATTCTCATCTCAGGTGTTATCAAGGCTCCCATGCAGATTTTAGGTCTTGTTGCCATGACACTTCTTTCCTATTACTTTGGTGATAACGGCGGTGACGGTCAGGACTATATGCTTTATATGGTTCTTCTTGGCGGACCTATGTTTATCGGACAGTTTGGCGCTATGGCAATTGTGCCCAAGCTTTGCGAAAAGATGGAAAAGCGTAAGGTTTATAACGTTACAAGTATAATCGGTGCTATTCCTTTCATCCTTCTCTTTATTGTTTATCTTATTGACGGCACAGGCCTTTACAAGTGGCACTGGATTGCTATCATGGCTGTACTCTTCGCAGTTGCAGGTGCAGGTGTAGGCGCATCTTCAGTTATCCAGTCAATTATGATTGCTGACTGTGTTGACTATGACGAGTACCATACAGGCTACCGCCCCGACGGCGTATTCTTCTCAGGTCAGAGCTTCATCACAAAGCTCGGTGCAGGTGTTTCATCATTTATTCAGGGTATCGTATTTGCAGCCGTAGGCTTCAGCGGCGACGCAGTTGCAGCTTGTAACGAGGCTCTTGCAGCTTCACCTGCTTCTGACTTTATGTTTGCTACTGCACCTGAATTTGAACCCTACCGTTTCGGTATGTTCTTCCTCATTACAATTCCTGCGGCAATTACCTGCATTATTTCCGTTCTTCCCATGAGAAAGTACGAAATTACCAACGATAACCACAAGAAAATCCTTGAAGAACTCAACGAAAAGAGAAATGCTGTTGCCGAATAAAAGATAATTTGACTGCAAGATAAATATGGTTGTATTAAAAAGGCTGTCCTCAGGATGGCCTTTTTCTGCTTTTTGCTTGCAAAAGCTGCACTTTTCTGTTAAACTGTTTCAGTAAAACAAAGAGGTGAAAGATTATGAATAATATAACTCTGCAGGCAGAAACTGTGACTAAAGAGCTTATAGAAAAAGCAAATCTCAAAAGGGGAGATATAGTTGTTATCGGCTGCTCCTCAAGTGAAATTATGGGAAATGAGATAGGTCACAGATCTTCTCTTGAAGCTGCTGAAGCTGTTTTTAATGCTGTTTACCCCGTGCTGAAAGAAAAAGGTATATATCTTGCGGCTCAGTGCTGTGAGCATCTTAACCGTGCCATTATCACCGAAAAAGAATATGCAGAAAAACACGGTCTTGATATAGTCAACGTTGTGCCTCAGCCAAAAGCAGGCGGAAGCTTTGCAACCACAGCTTATAAAAGCTTTGAGTCACCCGTGGCAGTTGAGTTCATAAAAGCAGATGCAGGCATGGATATCGGCTCAACGCTTATCGGTATGCACTTAAAGCACGTTGCGGTACCTTTGAGACTGAGCATAGATCAAATCGGCTGTGCAAATGTCACTTTTGCAAGAACAAGACCGAAATGTATAGGCGGTGTGAGAGCTGTGTATGACGATAATCTTATGTAAGCCTTGAAAAGCTTTATGCTTTTTGATATACTTATGATTACAGTAATTAAAGAAGGTGAAAACTATGCCTATTAAAATAGATGACAGACTCCCTGCAAGAGAAATGCTCGAGCAGGAAAATATCTTCGTTATGACGGAATCCCGTGCTAAAAGTCAGGATATCCGTCCCCTTAAAATCCTTATTCTCAACCTTATGCCCACTAAGATAGTGACAGAAACTCAGCTTCTTCGTCTTATGAGTAACACACCGCTTCAGGTGGATGTTGAGTTTTTGCAGATGGCAACTCATCACTCAAAAAATACATCCCAGAGTCACCTTAATAAATTCTATTATACCTTCGATATGATAAAGCACAGAAAGTATGACGGTATGATTATCACGGGCGCACCCGTTGAGCTTATGGATTTTGAAAAGGTTGACTACTGGCCTGAGCTTTGTGAGATTTTCGAGTGGACAAAGACCAATGTTTATTCCACCTTCCATATCTGCTGGGGTGCTCAGGCAGGTCTTTACTATCATCACGGCATACCCAAGCACATTTTGCCTGAAAAGATGTTCGGAGTTTTCCCACATAAGCCTCTTGACCTTTATCATCCTCTTATGAGAGGTTTTGACGAGACTTATTTTGTACCCCACTCAAGACACACGGATATAAACTTCAACGATGTTGCTCTTTGCAAGGATTTGCAGATACTTTCCTATTCTGAGCAGGCAGGCATACATCTGGTTTCTGACCTTGAGTGTCGCAATTTCTATGCAACGGGTCACAGTGAATATGACGCTGACACTCTTGCTAAAGAATATTTCCGTGACAAAGAAAGAGGCCTTGACATCAAGGTGCCTTATAACTACTTCCCTGATGATGATCCAACAAAGAAGCCTATTATCACATGGCGAAATGTAGGTACGCTTATGTTCACCAACTGGCTTAACTACTTTGTTTACCAGAGAACGCCCTATGATATAAATGATATATAAAATCAGTTTATATCTTTCATAATACCTTCCA
This sequence comes from Acutalibacteraceae bacterium, assembly GCA_045537315.1. GTDB lineage: Bacteria > Bacillota > Clostridia > Oscillospirales > Acutalibacteraceae > UBA6857. The sequence goes on along the minus strand of JAZSPF010000114.1, from coordinate 11,815 downwards.
TAAAGCCGTCAAGCTCCACTGAGCATATGTCTGCGCCTATTACAACGCCCTCATAAACTAAAATATTGCCGTGAATTACACCGTAAGCGTTTTCATAGCCGGGATAGTTTTTGATTTCATAGCTCCATAGCTTTACACGCTTGCCCTTATATTTGCTCAGGTCAAGACCCTGGTTTTTCTGCAGGGTGTTGTATTCCTCATAGGTTTCATCAAACTCAGTGGGAATAACCACTTCCTTTACTTCAAGGGGGTCTTCGCTTATTTCCCAGCCGAACTGTGAAAAGAAGGCTATTCTTTCCTCGGCATTTGAGGCGCGCATATTCACCCCGCCAACCTTTGAAGCAGGAGCCGAAGCAGTAGAAGATACGGAGATAATGCCGCCTATAACGGCAAAAAGGCATATCAAGGCAGCGGCGGCATAATATTTCAGCTCTTTTCTTTTAACTGAAACTACGAACATAATAATTCCACCAATCAAATAAAATAACATAGTAATTTATATGTTTTGCATTTTATATTAGAACTTCAAATCGGAGGAACCAATGGATTATATCCCCTATAACTCTTCAAATACACTTCATAAAAGCAAATTCGGTGCAGTGCGTGAGGGCGAAAACTTTATCTTTAAGGTTGTTTTGCCGCGCTCACTTCAGTGCAGAGGTGTTGACCTTGTTATAAAAAGCGACAAGGGAGAATATAAATACATCCCTATGCAGTGGCTTTCAATGGAAGGCGAGGGCGAAGAGTGGTGGGCTCTCGGGTACACTGCCGAAGCCCCCGATATTTATTTTTATCATTTTGAATATATTACTCCTTGGGGCAGAAGCACTATAAGGCATTGCGGTGACCGTTTAGGTTTACTGTCAAAAGGCGTGTGCGACTGGCAGCTCAGTGTTTACGCAAAAGATTTTACCACACCCGACTGGCTTAAGGGCGGAATGTTTTATCAGATTTTCCCTGACAGATTTTATTTTTCAGGCAATAGTAAAAAGGATATCCCCTCTGGCAGAATTCTGAGAAATGATACCGAGGGTGAGCCTATGTGGAAACCTACTCCCGACGGCAGAGTACTCAATAACGATTATTTTCAGGGCGACATTAAGGGTATAGAGGAAAAGCTCGATTATATTGAGAGTCTCGGCACAAACTGTATTTATCTCAACCCTATATTTGAGGCTCAGTCGAACCACCGCTATGATACGGCTGATTACAGCAAAATAGACCCCTTGCTCGGCAGTGAAAAAGACCTTGAAAGCCTTTGCAAGGCGGCTGAAAAAAGAGGCATTTCCGTTATACTTGACGGTGTTTTCAGTCACACGGGTGATGACAGCATATATTTCAACAAATACGGCAGATATGACAGTGTGGGCGCCTTTCAGTCAAAAGAGTCACCCTATTACAAATGGTATAAATTTATAAATCATCCTCATAACTATCACTCATGGTGGGGCATAAGCATACTTCCCGAGGTAATTGAGGAAAGCCCGGAATTTATAGAATTTATAACGGGCGAAAACGGTATAGCAAGGCGGTGGCTTCGCTCAGGCGTGAGAGGCTGGCGACTTGATGTTGCAGATGAACTGCCCGATGTTTTCCTTGACGAATTCAGAAAGGCTGTTAAAGCCGAAAATAAAGAAGCACTCGTTTTAGGCGAAGTCTGGGAAGACGCTTCAAATAAATTTGCCTACGGTCAGCGTCGACACTATTTCAGAGGTGACGAGCTTGACAGTGTTATGAATTATCCTTTTGCTGAGGCTATAATCAGCTTCGTGCGACATGGCAGAGTTGAGGGCTTCACAGGGAAGATAATGACCATACTTGAAAACTATCCCAAATGTGTTATTGATGTGCTGATGAATCACATAGGTACCCACGACACAATGAGAGCAATAACGGCACTTGCAGGTGAAAGCTGTGAATACCGTGACAGACAGTGGCAAAGTACCCATAAACTGAGTCAGGAGCAATATGCAAAGGGTGTGAAGCTGCTTAAAATGGCGGCGGCTATTCAGTATATGCTTCCCGGTGTGCCTTGCCTATATTACGGTGACGAAGCAGGTATGCAGGGTTACAAGGACCCCTTCAACCGTTTCTGCTATCCGTGGGGCAAAGAAAATGAAGAACTGCTTGAGTTTTATAAAAAGCTCGGTCAGATAAGAAAAGGCCTTCACTGCTTAAAGGAAGGCGGATACTATACCGTGTCGGAAATGCTTTCTTGCCTTGCCTTTGTAAGACATGATAAAGACGAAAAGGTTATGCTTATAGCTAACCGCAACGAACACGAAATAGACTATTTCCTGCCGCCTGAATGGCATAATGCCAAGACTCTTATGGGTAATGAGGTGCAGGCAGATAAAGTCAAAATTGACGGAATCGGCGTAGCGATACTTTATAAGAAGGAGATTTAAAATGAGCGATTGGACAGAAGTAAAAATCAGCGTAAATGCTGATGACATTGATAAGGCAGGTGACATTGCTTCAATGGTTGTGCCTTACGGCATTTATATTGAGGATTACCGTGACCTTGAAGCTGAGGCTTGGGAGATAGCTCACATTGACCTTATAGATGAAGAATTGCTCGCAAAAGACAGGAGCAAGGCAATAGTTCACGTTTACATTTCACCTGAGGAAAATCCAATGGAGGCTGTTGCTTTTCTTCGTGAGAGGTACTCTGCCGAAAATATTGACAGCGAGATTATCTTAAATCAGTGCAAAAACGAAGACTGGGAAAATAACTGGAAGCAGTATTTCCATCCCATTCCCGTTGGTGAAAAGCTTCTCATCAGACCCACTTGGGAAGACGAATTTGATCCTCAGGGCAGAGCCGTACTCAATATCGAGCCCGGTCTTGCCTTCGGTACGGGTACACACGAAACAACACGTCTTTGCCTTGAAACTCTTGAAAAGCACATAAAACCCGGTGTCAGCGTGCTTGATATCGGCTGTGGCAGCGGCATACTTTCAATTGCTTCACTTCTTCTGGGTGCAGAGAAGGCTGTAGGTGTTGACATTGATGCTCTTGCAGTTAAAACAGCTCAGGAAAACGGTGAGGTCAACAATCTTCACGAGCCTGAATACACAATTTTGCAGGGCAATCTTACCGACAAGGTGGAGGGTAAATATGACGTTGTTGTTGCTAACATAGTTGCCGATGTCATTATTATGTTCTGCAAGGATGTTGCGAAGTTTATGAAAGACGGCGCAGTTTTCATTACCTCAGGCATAATCGACACAAGAGAGCAGGATGTTATCGATGCTTTCGCAAAGTACGGTTTTGAAATTGAGGCACGCCACACAAAGGGTGGCTGGGTCTGCTTTGAGTGTCGCTGTAATTGAGTAATATTAAACGGTGAATTAAAGGACAGTAATTATCTTAAGGGTAATTGCTGCCCTTTTTGTTTTATGCTTAATTCCCGTTTTTTACTATTGACAAACGCGGGAAAGGGGAGTATAATAACCTCAACAGAACAAATGTTCGAGAGAAGGCGAAGCTGTGAAAAGAATAATAATACACTCGGATATGAACTCATGCTATGCGTCCATTGAGTGCAGTTTAAACCCGGAACTAAAGGGTAAAGCTGTTGCAGTGGGCGGCAGTGTGGAAAATCGTCACGGCATCATTCTTGCCAAAACTCCCGAGGCAAAAAAGCAGGGTGTCATAACGGGTGAGGCAATATGGCAGGCAAAAAGAAAATGCCCCGACCTTATTGTGGTGGAGCCTCATTTTGATATTTACGCTAAATATTCTCGCCTTGCAAAGGAGATTTATCGCCGCTACACCGACAGAATTGAGCCTATGGGTCTTGACGAAGCTTGGTGCGACATAACAGGCAGTATCCTAGCTTTCGGCAGTGTGGAAAATATAACCGATGAAATCCGCAGAGCCTTCCGTGAAGAGCTTGGTATCACTGTTTCTATAGGAGTATCTTACAACAAAATTTTCGCAAAGCTGGGCAGTGATCTTGCAGACTGTGATGAGGTTGTCACCATAACCGAAGAAAACTATAAAGATGTGGTGTGGCCGCTGCCTGTGTCGTCAATTATGGGTGTTGGCAAAAACACTGCTGCAAAGCTTAACTCCTATGCAATTAAAACAGTGGGCGATCTTGCTCAGCGACCTGCCCATTGGCTGAAACTTGTTTTCGGTGTGCACGGTGAGGATATGTGGCGGTATGCCAACGGTCTTGACACTTCGGCTGTGGCACCTGACGGCTACGAAAGAGAAGTGAAAAGCATAGGGCACGGAATAACCTGCAAGGCTGATTTAGTCAATGATGAAGAGGTGTGGAAGGTTTTTCTTGTTCTTTCGCAGAACGTGTCAAAGCGCCTCAAAGAGGAAAAATTGGAAGCCACCGCAGTACAGATAGGCATAAGGGATAATGAGCTTAGCAATATGCAGTGTCAGGGTGAAATCCGCATACCTACACAATCGGCTTTTGAGATAGCAAAGAAGGCACTTGAGCTGTTCAGAAAGAACTACAACTGGCGCCGTGATGTGAGAGCCTTAACTGTCAGGGCAATAAATCTTCAAGAGGAAAACACTCCCTTGCAGCTTGATATCAGCGGGGAGTATAAAAAAAGCGAGAAGCAAAAGAAAATTGACGACACGGTTATGTCGCTTCGTGAGCGTTTCGGAAGTGATGCGGTGTTTAATTGCTGTCTTATGACAGAGGAAAAAGCACCAAATATGGACGGCAAAAAATCACCATTGCCGATAAGAATTAACATGAAATAAGGTGTAAACAAGTGAAATGCAGAAAAGTTTTCGTCAAGGTGCTTGCCGAGATAGATGAGCAGGGGAGTGTCCGCCCTAAAAGTGTCACCTGGGAAGACGGCAGAGAATTTATCATAGATAAGGTGACACGGGTGCAGCGAGCCTGTGCCGGCAAAGTCGGCGGCACCGCCATACGCTACAGCATCTGTGTGTGCGGCAAGCAGACCTATTTATATGAGGACGAGGGCAAGTGGTTTGTGGAAAGCAGAATATAAAGAGCTAACCCCATCGGTGTGTACCGGTGGGGCATGGTCATTATAAGATAAATTGAAAACCTAACAGCATTACAAGTCCCATAATGTTAGCTACAGTGAAAACACCTAAGAATTTCATTACCTTAGCATTTTCAGACTGCATATAAAGCTTGAGGGTGATGAGACTTGCAAGTGAAGCCACAGGTGTGCCCAGACCGCCTATATTCACACCTGCAAGAAGCTCTTGCCAATTATCCGTGAAAGAGGAGAGCAGTATTGCCGCAGGCACGTTGCTGATAATCTGACTTGCTCCCACTGAGGTCAGCAGTGTGCTTTTTTGCAGAAGATTTTGCAGAAACTCACGGATAACCTCAACTCTGCCTAAGTTTTCCGAAACAATAAAGAAGCATATAAAAGTCAGAAGCAGCATAAAATCAATTTCTTTGAGAATATGTCTGTCGAGAATCAGGAAAATCAGAATTACGATTGCCGTTGCCACAGTGTAGGGAATTATGCGGAAAACCGTAAGCAGGCACAGGATGAACAGTACTGAGTAGACAATGAGCTTTTTGCCGTCTCCGATTGTCTGCTTATGGGTTTTCTGCGCCGGCAGACTTTTTGGCAACACAGGCACGGAAGCGGCAACGAGAGCAACAAGACTCACCGCCGTCAGGGGGAGTACACAGGAGAAAAACTCACCTGCACTGAGGTTATATGCCGAGTATAAATAAAGATTCTGCGGATTGCCTACGGGTGTTGCCATACTGCCTAAGTTTGCCGCCACAGTCTGAAGCACTATAATTGGCACCACTGATTTTTCACAGCCGAGACTGTTCAGTAGACCTAAGGTAAAGGGTACAAAAACAATCAGTGCAACATCGTTTGTCACCAGCATTGAAAGGAAAAACGGGAGAAGCACAAGGGTCACACTAAGCACTTTGCCGCTTTTTATGCGTGAAAGAAGCTGGTATGTGAGTACCCTGAAGGCGCCAACACTTTTAAAACCTGCAACCACTGCCATAAGACACATCAGAAGGCACAGCACGCGGAAATCTATGTAGGAAATATATTCTGCATCGGGAGGAATAACAAACATTGTGGCTATTGCACACACTGCGGCGATTGAGAATACCGCCTCTTTTTTTATGAAGGACTTGATTTTTTGAAGCATAAAAAACAAACTCACATTCTTTAATAAGCTTTTGAAGTATTATAGCAGAAAAGAAGGAAAAAGCAAATATTTCCGTGAATTGTTTTTGAGGTAATTGTATTTTCTTTATTCTTTTTGCAGCGGAATAGCAAACAAGACTTTTTTTGCGGAAATATGTCGTTTGGTTTCTGCGGTTTTTATTGATTTGTGTAAAACGGTGTGATAAAATTAAAAAGATAAAACTTATTTTTACAGAAGAAATGCTGCAATACAGATTCCCGCCGTTTGTACTAAGCGGAATGCAGCATAGTCAATCTCTGTGAAGGAGGATTTGTTGCTATGACAACACAGGAATATTTAAAGCTTATTGATGAAGTGAACGAAAAAGGAAAATATAAGGCGGACTGGCAGTCGCTTGCACAACATAAAGTACCCTCTTGGTATATGCACGATAAATTGGGTGTGTTCATTCATTGGGGGATTTACTCTGTGCCTGCTTTCGGCAACGAGTGGTACTCAAGAGGAATGTACGATAAAAGTGTGCGCGAATTTGAGCATCACAGAAAAACTTACGGCGAACAGAAAGATTTTGGCTATAAAGATTTTATTCCTATGTTTAAAGCTGAGAAGTTTGACGCAAGTCAGTGGGTTTCCCTTTTTAAGAAAGCGGGCATGAAATATGTTATGCCTGTTGCAGAGCATCACGACGGCTTTGCTATGTACGACACTGAGTTTAACCGTTGGAATGCAAAGGAAATGGGACCTTGCAGAGATATTGTGGGCGAACTCAAAGCAGAATGTGAAAAGCAGGGGCTTACCCTTTGCGCATCAACTCATCGCGCAGAGCATTATTTCTTTATGAATCCCGGCAGACTTTGCGACAGTGATGTAAGCGATGAAAAATATGCCGATTTTTACGGCCCGGCAGTGTACTCGGAAAACTTTGATCCTGCTGTTATACATAAGACTACGGCTGATACATATTCCGAGGGAGCAAGTGAAGAATGGCTCGCAGACTGGCTTGTGCGCACCTGTGAGCTTATTGATAAATATGAGCCGTCTGTTCTATATTTTGATTGGTGGATTCACAATCACTCCTTCAAGCCGTATCTCAAGAAGCTTGCGGCGTACTACTACAACCGTGCAGAGCAATGGGGCAAGGAAGTTACCATCAACTATAAGCACGAGGCGTTTCCGCCTGCAGTTGCAACCTTTGATGTTGAGCGTGGCGCCCTCAGCGGTATTTCTCCCGTTTATTGGCAGACGGATACAGCAATCGGCAAATGCTCATGGGGTTACAGAAAAGATAATGAATACAAGAGCGCAAGGCAGGTTATTTGTGACCTTGTTGATATTGTTTCAAAAAACGGCAACCTGCTAATTAACATAGGTCCCAAGGCTGACGGCACAATCACAGATGAAGAAACACAGGTGCTTCTCACAATGGGCGAGTGGCTTTCTGTTAACGGTGAGGGCATTTATGGCACAACCTTCTGGAAACAGTTTGGCGAAGGCAAGGTAAACGCTGAAGAGGGCTTCTTCAAAGACGGTGATGAAAAGAAGTTCACAAACAAGGATTTCAGATTTACATATAAAAACGGTTATCTTTATGCCTTTCAGATGCGCCCGTCAAAGAATGTAAAAATAAAAACACTCAAGAAGCACAATCCTCACGATTATCTCATTGAAAGCGTGGAGCTTTTAGGCAGTGATGAGAAAATCGATTTTAAGAGAACAGATAAAGCACTTGAAATAAAGCTGAAAGGTGAATTAAAAAACGATTTGCCCATATGCTTTAAAATTGCAATAGGCTGATATGAAGCAACGAAATTTTACGGGGTACCGCAAACTTATGCGGGGCAGCCACAGAAGTGTCTGCGGCTCCTTTTAGATCGTTTAAGAGGTGAATTTATGAAGAATAAGGAAAAAAGAGTTTATACAATAGCAACGGCTCATCTTGATACCTGCTGGCTCTGGACCTATGAGAAAACCGTGTCAGCATTTGTGCCCGGAACGCTTAAAGAAAACTTTGCTCTCTTTAAGAAGTTTCCCGATTACAAGTTCAATTTCGAGGGCAGTAACAGATATGAGCTTATGGAAGAGTACTATCCCGAAGATTTTGAAAAACTCAGGCAATACGTAAAAGAGGGCAGATGGCACCCTTGCGGCTCGTGCTATGAAAACGGTGATGTCAACACGCCTTCACCTGAAGCACTCACGAGAAACATTCTTTACGGCAACGGCTATTTCAGAGAAAAATTCGGTGTAGAGTCAAATGACATCTATCTTCCTGACTGTTTCGGTTTTGGCAGAGCTTTGCCGAGTATTGCGGCCCATTCGGGTCTTACGGGGTTTTCCACCCAGAAACTTACATGGGGTGGCTCAGTTGATGTCCCCTTTGACATTGGCAGGTGGACGGGTAAAGACGGCAAGGGAATATGGTGTGCTCTCAAACCGGACTCATATTCAAATGTTGCGGGTAACATGAGAAAAAACAAAAAAGTGCTTGCAAATCTCAAAGAAAACGAAGAAAAATACAGTAACCCTGCAACCTTTGTCTACCACGGTACGGGTGACAGAGGCGGTGCGCCTGCCAAGGCATCTGTAAGAAACATAGATAAAGCCGTCAGACAAAACGGTAAGAATGATATAAAGGTGCTTTTTTCAACAACCAAAGAATTTTTTGATGACCTTGAGAGCCTGTCAGCCGAAAAAAAGGCATGTTTACCCGTTTATGACGGCGAATTGCTTTTAACAGAACACGGTGCGGGCAGCTATACCTCACGAACTGTCACCAAACGCTGGAACAAACGGTGTGAGCTTCTTGCTGATGCCGCAGAGAGATTTTCTGTTGCAGCTTTCACACAGGGACTTGCAGATTATCCCGGATATGTTTTGGAGAAAGCATGGAAAAAGGTTATTCTGCATCAGTTCCACGATGACATAACAGGCACGTCTTTTGAGGAGTGCTATAAGAGAAGCCACAATGATTATGTTCAGGCTATGCACTCATTTTCATCAGAGTACACGGCATCACTGAAGGCTCTGTCTTCGCAGATTGATACCTCTTTTGCAAAGGGCATCCCTGTTATAGTTTCCAATCCTGTGCAGAATACAAATATAAGACGGCAGACAGTAAGTGCTGATGTTGATTATGATGGCGGTATGAATTATGTGAGAGTTTATGACTCAAAGGGTACTGAAGTGCCTTCACAAATGAGACAGCTTTCAAATGGCAAAACCCGTGTCAGCTTTTTAGCTGAAGTGGTTTCTTGCGGCATAGCAGTATACGACATTCGTTTCAGCGATGAAAAATCACCCATAAAAACTGAGCTTAAAATAAAAGACAATGTTATAGAAAATAAAAATATCAGAGTAACTGTTGACGAAAAGGGTGATATAGCTTCTGTTTACGATAAAAAGAGAAAAGCTGAAGCCCTTTCTCAAAGCATTCAACTTGCAGTTCTTCACAATGTTGACAGCTATGTGTGGCCTTCATGGGAGGTTAAACTCTCTGATTTAAGCAGAAAGCCTTATATGTATCCTGAAAACCCTGTTATAACCACACAGGATAGCGGTGCTGCAATTTGCAAACTGAAAATTGTAAGAAAAGCAGGCAAGTCCACATTCACACAAATTATTTCCCTTGATGCAGAAAGTGAATATGTAGCTGTTGAAAATGAAGTTGACTGGCGTGAAGAGGCGTCACTGCTCAAAGCTGAATTCAGAACAAAAGCGAAAAATGAGAAGGCACTTTACGATATCGGCTTCGGCTATACTGAAAGAAAAACCAACACATCCCGACTTTTTGAAGTGCCTGCACAAAAATGGGCAGGTATAACTGATGAAAGCGGCAGCTTCGGCACGGCAATTTTCAGCGATTCCCGCACAGGCTGGGATAAACCCGACAGCTCCACAATAAGGCTCACATGCATACACACCCCCTTGAATAATTACCGCTGGGAATGCTCGCAGCATCTTATGGATTTGGGCATAAACCGTTTCGGCTTTGCCGTTTATCCCCATGATGGTGAAACTCAGAAGATTATTGCCCGTGCAGATGAATTCTGTCAGGGAATGCACACATTTATCGCCGAAAAGCATGACGGTCAGCTTGGCAGTGTGTACTCTGCCGTGAAAATTAACAGTGACAAAGTGAGAATTTCAGCTCTTAAAAAGGCAGAAGAATCCGACAGAATAATAATCAGAGTGTGCGAATACACCGGTACACCGCAGAAAAATATAGAAATAGAGTTCCTGCAAAAAATTGCAGAAGTCTTTGAAGTAAGAGGTGACGAAAAAGAAATCGGCAGGGTACCAACCGACGACGGTAAACTTTGCTTTGATATTGACGCAAACGGTATAAGAAGCTTTGCCCTTTTATTCCCCAAAAATGAAACAAAGGCTGAAATTACACAGAAAGCGGTTGACTTGCCTTATAATGCCGTAGCCGTGACTTCAAACGAAAACAGGGCGCATTCAACTCTGAGAGGGGGAGTGTCAATACCGAAAGAACTTATGAAGGAAACTGTTTTGTGTTCAGGTGTAAACTACAAGTTTGCAAAGGGTGAGATGAACGGTCTAATCTGCAAAGGTCAGACTATAGAGCTTCAGGAGGGTTATTCGTCTGTGTCCTTCCTTGCAACTTCTTTAGACGGGGACAGAGATGCGGTTTTCGCTCTTGGAAGTGAAAAAGTCACTGTTAAAATTCAGGACTGCTTTGAAGCCATAGGCCTATGGGATTTAATGGCGAGCAGGACTATGGGTTATATAAAAAGTGAGCCTCAGATGCTGACATTCACCCACACCCACTCTCCTAAGGGAGATTTAATAGCGAAGCAGATGTATATTTTCAAAGCAGAGATTCCTCTTAAAGATAATTTCAGCATAACCTTACCTGAAGATGAAAACATCCTTATCTTAGCGGCAACTCTTATTAAGGATAACTCCTCATTCCAAAAAGCCGACGAGCATTTTGATAGCCTTGAAAAGAGAAAATTTGACTACAGTTTTTCGGATTATGCTCTTAAGGCATCACGTCCTGCAAAGGCTGAGGTTATACTCGACAAAATCCTTGACAGAACATACAGCCCGTCTATAAGAGCTTTCAATATGTACAGCAAGCTGTCTCTCGGTGAGCTTTACTATTATCTTCGCAACATTCCTGCTCTTATAGCTTTCCCGTTGAGGAAAAAGAAAATGTTAAAGAGATAAACAGGAATAGCTTAAGCCCCGCTCACATCGAACGGGGCTTAAGAATTTATTTTAACATTTAAGGATATTTACAGTTCAAGTCTCTTTTGAGATTTAAAATAAAACAAAAAAACCAAGCCTTTCGACTTGGTTTTGGTCCGAGAGACGGGACACAGCTTTGCTTCGTAAATCCTACATCTTCGTCGACCCAATGCTACGCATTCGGTACCCGCCATCGGACTTCGAAGTTAAAAATAGTCCACCGGACTATTTTATTAACGCTTCTCACCCTCTTAGGGTTCAAGCCCCTTAGTGATTTTATTAAATAAGATAAAAAAACAACTCAGCAATCTTCTGACTGCTGAGTTTTGGTGCGAGAGACGGGACTTGAACCCGTACGAGCTGCCCCACACGCCCCTCAAACGTGCGCGTCTGCCGATTCCGCCACTCTCGCATATTAACTTCACTCTCTCGAGTGCTTGTATAATATATCACTTTTGTTTT
>JAZSPF010000124.1:0-15543 GCA_045537315.1 Acutalibacteraceae bacterium | reverse complement strand
TGGATAGGCAGAAGGATGTACGGCTACTTTAATAAAAGCAAGCTTTTTGAAAGTTCTGTAAGCGTTCATAATGTTGTTGAAACAGAATACAAAGAAGGTGCTTTTGGCTATGATTTCAGTAAACACTTTGCATGGCTCTACGAAGAAAATACGGGAGCTATAAGTGAAGCAGAATACGATGAGTTTATAGACAATCTGAAATCAGCTCAAAAAAACGGAAGTTATATTTTCTCAAAACCTTATTATATCTACAGAGGTGTTAAAATATAGTGCATTACATCTGATTCATAAATCTCTGAAAAGCTGGTAACCCCATAATTTTGCATTTTGCCCTTTACACTTTGCATTTTTCTCTTGAATTTCCACATAGTTTAATATATAATTATAATTTAGATGTATAATTTAGTTTGGGAGAACAAAAATGAGCAAAAAAGTTATTGTTGTGGGTGCAGGTGCGGCCGGTCTTATGGCTTCGGGCACCTTAGGCGAAAAAGGCTATGATGTGCTTCTTATCGAGAGAAACGATAAGGTTGCACGCAAGGTTATGATTACGGGCAAGGGTCGCTGCAACGTAACCAACAATGTCACACTCATAAACGACCTTATTGCCAATGTGCCCGTTAATGGCAGATTTTTATACGGTGCCTTTTCTAAGTTTATGCCCAGTGACACCATAGACTTCTTTGAAGATATGGGCGTACCTCTTAAGGTAGAGCGCGGTAACAGAGTTTTCCCCGTTTCGGATAAGGCAGTGGATATAGTTGATGCTCTCAATGCCTACAGCCGGGATGCAGGTGTAAAGCGGATAAAAGGCAGAGTCACCGAGCTTATTATAACTGATGGGGAGCTTCGCGGTGTACGCCTCGAAGACGGCAGTGAATATTTTTCCGATGCTGTACTCATCGCCACAGGCGGCAAGTCTTATCCTCTCACAGGCTCAACAGGTGACGGCTATGAGCTTGCAAAGCAAGCAGGTCACACTGTTACAGAGCTCAAGCCTTCCTTGGTACCCCTTAATTGCCATGAAGGATTTTGTATGGATTTGCAAGGGTTATCTCTTCGCAATGTGGAAATAAGTGTAATGGATATGAATTCCTACAAAGAGGTTTACAGAGACTTCGGCGAGATGCTCTTTACTCACTTCGGTGTGTCAGGTCCGCTGATTTTATCGGCAAGCTCACATATGAAGGATGTTCAGCCGAGAAAATATGAGATACACATTGACCTGAAGCCCGCACTCAGCTATGAACAGCTGGACAAGCGTATTCAAAGAGACTTCCTCGAGAACGCAAATAAAAACTTTATCAATGCACTTGACGCACTTCTGCCGAAAAAGATTGTTCCCGTAATAGTAAAGCTCACAGGCATCAAGCCCTCAACAAAAGTAAATCAGGTCACTAAGGAAATGAGAGCAAAGCTTGTGAATATTCTCAAAGACCTGAAAGTGACGGTTATGTCCCTTCGACCCATAGAAGAAGCTATTATCACCTCAGGCGGTGTCAGCGTTAAGGAAATTGACCCGAAAACTATGGAGTCAAAGTGCCTTGGCGGACTTTATTTTGCAGGTGAAGTGATAGATGTAGACGCGTACACAGGCGGATTTAATTTGCAGATAGCCTTCTCAACGGCTATGTGCGCCGCAAATAGTATATGATGAATGCAAAACGGCGGGGAAACTTAGTTCAGGGATGAAGTGTGATACCGCCAAAGGAGTAAAGTTTTTTTGATTACTTTTTTTACAAAAAAAGTAATGCCTGTCCGGCGAGGACAATTAAATAAAATAAAATAATCTTGGTTGCTTTGTGTCAGTATCCGTTTCGGGAAACAGGGATAAAGAGGAAAGTTTATTAACCCCTCAGGCACGAGCACATAAATGCACTCGTGCCGGCTCCCCCTTCAGGGGAGCCAAGGATAAGGTATTATATTAAATATTTTAAGGAGAAACACCATGAAAGTTATCAACGTAGCAATTGACGGCCCTGCTGGTGCAGGTAAAAGCACAATTTCAAGAAAGGCGGCTGCAGAGCTTGGTTTTATCTATATCGACACAGGCGCACTCTACAGAACTGTGGGCCTCAATGCCCTGAGAAAGGGTGCAGACATAAACGACCCTGAATCTGTTATTGCCACTCTCACAGACGACCTTAAGGTTGAGCTGAAATTCATTGACGGCGAGCAGAGAATGTTCCTTTGTGGTGAGGATGTCTCTGATAAAATCAGAACTCCTGAGGTATCCTCAGCTGCATCAAAGACTTCGGCTGTGCCTGAGGTAAGAAAATTCCTTTTCGACCTGCAGAAGCAGCTTGCAAGAGAAAACAACTGCATTATGGACGGCAGAGATATCGGCACTGTTGTACTCCCTGACGCCGATGTTAAGATTTTCCTTACAGCTTCCCCTGAAGCCAGAGCGGAAAGACGCTACATCGAACTCAAGGAAAAGGGTATGGATGTGAAATATGAGGATGTACTTTCCGATATGATAAAGCGTGACTATGACGACTCACACAGAGCAATTGCACCCTTAAAGCAGGCGGATGACGCTATTCTTGCCGACACAAGCGGCAACACTTTAGAGCAGTCAATTGACCTTATTCTCAGCATTATCAAGGAAAGAATTTAAGCCATGGAAATCCGTACAGCAAAAACAGCAGGCTTCTGTTTCGGTGTCAACAGAGCCGTGGATATGCTTTATAAAATGATAGACGAAGGCAAATCTGTCTGCACCTTAGGGCCAATTATACACAACCCTCAGGTTATTGAGGACCTTGAAAGCAAGGGCGTTAAGGCTGTGGCTTCACCCTCAGAGGTACCCCATGGCTATGAGGTTGTCATCAGAGCTCACGGTGTAACCAAAGAGGTTATGGCAGAACTTGACAGCAAGGGCATCAGGTACACCGATGCCACTTGTCCTTATGTGTTGAAAATTCACAAAATTATCAAACAGCAAACAACAAAGGATGATATAATTTTAATAGCAGGAGACGGCAATCATCCTGAGGTTTGCGGCTTTCGCAGTCACTGCGAGGGTGAGTCTTACACCTTTAAAACTGCAGATGAGCTTGAGAAAATACTCGCTTCAAATTCCAATTTCGCAAATAAGAGGAAAGTTTTGCTTGCACAGACAACTTTTTCCGTAAAAGAGTGGAAAAAAAGCTTAAAAATTATTGAAAAACTATGTACAAATTCAATTTATTTTGATACAATATGTAGAGCTACCCAAGAAAGACAGGATGAGGCGGAGCATTTATCCCGTTGGGCTGATGTTATGCTTGTTATCGGCGGAGCTTTCAGCTCAAACACAGTCAAACTCAAAAATGTATGCAGCGAAAACACCAAGACCTATCTTGTTGAGAGGGCAGAGGATTTACAGCCTATAGACTTTTCAGGCTGTGATAAAATTGGTATAACAGCAGGCGCATCCACACCTGCACGAATTATAAAGGAGGTTAAAGTTATTATGACAGAGAACTTTAACGAAATGCAAACAAATAAATCGAAGGAGACACAGGATCAGGAGCTTTTCTTAGCTGCAGTAGACAGCATGGATAATACAAGCACAAGTCAGAATGTTGTTGGCGTTGTTGTTAGTATCGCACCCAACGAGATTCAGGTTGATATCGGCAGAAAGTATGCCGGCTTCATTCCCAGAGACGAATACAGTAATGACCCCACTGCAGATCCCATGCAGGAACTCAAGATCGGCGACAAGCTGAACCTCACCATCATGTCAACAAATGACAACGAAGGCACAATGAAGCTTTCAAAGCGTATTTATGACAGAAAAGCATCATGGCAGACAATCCTTGACGCTAAGGAAAACGAAACTGTTCTTGAAGCAGTTGTTTCAGAGGCTGTTAAGGGCGGCGTTATCGCATACCCCATGGGCTCAAGAGTATTCATTCCTGCTTCACTTACAGGTCTTGCAAGAAACGAAGAGCTTGACGTGCTTGTAAAGCAGCCTGTTAAGTTCCGCATCATCGATATCGATGAGAGAAGAAGACGTGTTATCGGCTCAATCCGCAGTGTTGTTGCTGAGGAGCGCAAGGCTCTTTCAGATGCATTCTGGGCAACAGCTGAGGAAGGCAAGACCTACACAGGTACCGTTAAGTCACTCACAAGCTACGGCGCATTCGTTGACCTTGGCGGTGTTGAAGGCATGATTCACATTTCAGAGCTTTCATGGTCAAAGATTAAGCATCCCTCAGAAATCGTTAACGTTGGTGACACTGTTGAAGTCTACATCAAGGCTATCGAAGTTAAGGATGACGAAAAGAAAAAGATTTCACTCGGATACAAGAAGATCGAGGACGATCCCTGGCAGATCTTCACAAGCAAGTATGCAGTAGGCGATATCGCAGATGTTGAAATTCAGGGTCTTGCTACATTCGGCGCATTTGCTAAGATTGTTGATGATGTTAAGGGTCTTATCCACATTTCACAGATTGCTGACAGACATATCGCTTCTCCCAAAGAGGTTCTCTCAATCGGTGACGTTGTTAAGGCTAAGATCACAGAAATCGACTACGACAGAAAGCGCGTAAGCCTTTCAATCCGCGCTCTTATCGAAAAGGATGAGAACACAGAAGTTGAGAACTTTGAGGAGTATGCTCCCGCAGCAGAAGAAACAGTAGAAGAAGCTGTTGAGGCTGCTATCGAAGCTGCAGCAGACGCTGAATAATTATTTATATGATAAATCCACCTGTTCCGTTGGTTCAGGTGGATTTTTTGTTGCCGGTATGCTTCAGCTTGGGCGGGCGGCTCCACTAAATCGCCGTGGCGATTTTACGGCTACTGCCGTAGCCGACACGAACTTTGTTCGTGTGTGGAGCCGCCCCACCGCCGACCTGCTGAAAAAAATCCCTGCAAGGATTACCGTGCAGGGTTATATTCGGATAATAATTGCAACTACCGGCTTCTTTTACGCAGAAACTTTACCGCAATTTATAATTATCTGTCAGTTATTCCAGAACTTTCTGTCAAGAGACCTGTATTGCACTGCCTCTGTCACATGCTGAAGGGCGATGTTTTCACACTCGTCAAGGTCTGCAATAGTTCTTGCAATACGAAGAATTTTATCATAGGCTCTTGCCGACATTCCCATTGTCTCAAAGCAGTGTTCGAGCATCTTTTTGCTCACTTCATCAAGCTTGCAGACACTTCTTGTCATAGCGGGAGTCATTTTCGCGTTGCAGGTAATATCGGTACCCTCAAAACGCTTTGTCTGAATGGCACGAGCCTTATTTACCCGTTTCTTAATCTCGGCTGAGCTTTCTCCCTTTTCTTCAGCCGAGAGCTTCTGAAAGTCAACCTGAGGCACTTCTATATGTATGTCAAGTCTGTCAAGCAGAGGGCCGCTGACCTTGGCAAGGTACTTCTGAGGTGCGCCTTTAGAGCAGGTACATTCCTTTGTAGGGTGACCGTAGTAGCCGCAGGGACAAGGGTTCATGGCACACACAAGCATAACCTCGCAAGGGTAAGTGAGACTGCCCGATACACGGGAAACGGTAATAACGCCATCCTCAACAGGCTGACGCATAGCTTCCATTGACACACGGGGAAACTCGGGCAATTCGTCAAGGAAAAGCACACCGTGGTGTGACAGACTCAGCTCACCGGGTCTTGGTACTCTGCCGCCACCTGAAAGTGCCGCCGCCGAAATGGTGTGGTGTGGTGAACGGAAGGGCCTCGACCTTATAAGTGATATATTTTCGGGCAAAGCACCTGCAATTGAATAGAGCTTTGTTACCTCAAGGCTTTCCTGAAAGGTCATGTCGGGGAGTATTGATGGCAGACGTTTTGCGAGCATACTTTTGCCTGAGCCGGGAGGGCCTATCATGAGAGCATTGTGTCCGCCTGCTGCTGCAATTTCAAGGGCACGCTTAACCTGATACTGACCCTTGACATCGGCGAAATCAAGCATTGAGTCAAGAGGCTCCACATATTCGCTGAAAGAGTCAGGGTTAACCTTTTCTATTCTACGCTTTCCTATAAGGTGGGAGTAAAGCTCAATTACGCTGCCCACAGGATAAATGTCAATGTCTTTGACCACACTGCTTTCACCTGCATTGTCTTTGGGTAGATATATCTCTTTTATGCCAAGCTCTCTTGCTTTAATGACCATAGGCAATGCGCCTGTTATTTTTCTCACTTCGCCGTTTAATGACAGTTCACCTATGAATGCACATTCCTGCACCTCGGCTTTTAGCTGATTTGTGGCAAGCAATAAGGCAATGAACACAGGCAGGTCATAAACACTGCCTTCTTTTCTTATGTCAGCAGGAGTCAGATTCACGGTCATTCTGCCTTCGGGAAAGTCAAATCCGTTGTTTTTCATAGCAGAATAAACTCTGTTACGGCTCTCGCTTACAGCCGCGTCGGGCAGACCCACCATATCGAAGCGCGACATACCTCTTGCGAAGGAACATTCCACACCGACCTCATAGGCGTTCATACCGAAAAGTCCTATACTGTTAACCTTTGCAAACATAGCATCAATCCCTTTTTACATCCTTTTTTAACATTATACACCTGTTACACAATTTTATCAATATATGTTCCCTTATAAAAATGGGTTAGTATCTCCTTATAGGTGCTTCCCTGCCTTGCCATATAGTCAGCACTGTATTGGCTCATACCCACACCGTGACCGTAACCCTTGACAGAGAAGATATAGTTTCCTCCTTTGTACTCTGCCGTGAAAACGGGACTCCTGAGAGATAAAAGTGAATAAAACTCACTGCCGCTGTAGCTTTTTTCGCCTACTGTTATTTTCGTCACATAACCGTTTTCGTCAGTGTCAATGCTTTTAATCAGATTGCCTACTGTCTTTTTAAGGGAAAACATCTTTATTATTTCTTCCTGAGTGTATTCTGCCGAGGAGTCGAAGTCAGGTGAGAGTTTATCACCAACGGCATTAACACTTTGCAGATAGGGGAGGGCTTCGCCCCAGACAGCCTCTGCACTTAAGGTTTTGCCTGAGGAAATGGCGTGATAAACTGCTAAAATCGGCTCATTTTCATACATTATACATTCACCGAGTACGCTTAAAACCGCATCCTCGATTTTCTTTCTATAGCTCTCGTATTTGTCGCCCCACTTTTCCCTCATCTCTTCATCTGTCAGGTACCCCTGATGAACCTTGCTGTCAGCACTTATGTCAAAGTCTGCGTTATCGGCATTTTCCTTCAGCCACTTGTAATATGTATATGATGCCACTGCCTGAGCTTTTAAGGCTTCGATGCTGTAGGATGCAGGCATTTCGGCTGCAACGGCACCTACAAGGTAGTCTTTTATATCAGTTTCCACTGTTTTGCCTGAAAGAGTCAGCACGCTGACGCTGCTGTCACTGCTTTGCATAGTTGGCAGGCTGTTTTCACTCTGATTTTTCACTGCGACACATATAAGAGGAGTAAAAACCATAACAAGACACAGAAGTGCTGTAAAAAAGGCATATTGCTTCATAAATTCATCCTTGCTTTCCTATTATTTTAAGTTAATTTTATTGACTTTACAATTACTATGTTATAAAATATACTTTAATGATATTTTATAATCTATAACTATAACTATTTTTACCGGAGGTAAGAAGATGTACGATAAAATAAATCCGATTTCACCAGAGCTTCTTGAGGCAATGAGCGAAAAAATTGAAAGAAAAAGCCAGATAAATCATGAAGACTTCTGGAAGTACGGCGTCAAGAGAGGTCTGAGAAATCCTGACGGTACAGGCGTTATGGCAGGACTTACAAACGTGTGCAGTGTTGAGGGTTACTATATGGAAGACGGCGAAAGAGTACCCAAACACGGTGTGCTCAAATACAGAGGTCTCAACATCAACGATATAGTTGATGCCTGTGAAAAAGAAGACCGTTTCGGCTTTGAAGAGGTTGCTTATCTTCTGCTTTTCGGCTCACTGCCCACAAAGCAGCAGGTTGACCTTTTTAAGGATACTATCGGTACCTGCCGATTTTTGCCCGAAACATATATTGAAGATGTGCTTATGAAAAACGCTTCAATTGACATAATGAATAAGCTTGCAAGATGTATACTTATTTCATATTCTTTTGACGAAAACCCCGATGATATTTCCATTGAAAATGTGCTTCGTCAGTCAGTGCAGATTATGTCACAGCTCCCCGTTATGATGTGCTATGCATATCAGGTAAAAAGAAAGAAATTCTATAATAAGAGCATGTATTTCCATCCTGAGAAGAAGGAACTTTCCACTGCAGAAACAATCCTTCGCTCACTGCGTGCCGACAGAAAATATACAGACGAAGAGGCAAAGCTTCTTGACATATGCCTTATGCTTCACGCTGAACACGGCGGCGGTAACAACTCAACCTTTGCAGACAGAGTGCTTACCTCAAGCGGTACGGATACATATTCGGCTTTTGCGGCAGCTATCGGCTCACTCAAGGGCTCACGCCACGGCGGTGCCAACATAAAGGTCAGCCATATGCTTGACGAAATAAAAGAGAATGTATCTGACCCCACAAATGAAGAAGAAATTGCCGCTTATCTTGAAAAGATTATCAGAAAGCAGGCAGGTGACGGCAGCGGTCTTGTTTACGGTATGGGTCACGCTGTTTACACCCTCTCTGACCCCAGAGCCGTTATTCTCAAGAGAAAAGCAAGAGATTTCGCATATAAATATGGCTTCGAAAAGGATTTTGAGCTTATCAATAATGTTGAAAAGCTCACTCCTGAGGTTTTCAGACGTGTCAAGGGCAAAAACAAGGTTATGTGTGCCAATGTTGACCTTTATTCAGGTCTTATCTATAAGATGCTTCGCATTCCCGAAGACCTTTATACTCCCATTTTTGCAACTGCAAGAATAGTGGGCTGGTCTGCTCACAGACTTGAAGAGCTTATCTCAGGGGGCAGAATTATCCGTCCCGCTTATAAGAATATTGCTTTACCCAAAAAGTATGTGCCGATGAACGAAAGAATAGAAAACTACAACGCAATTAAAGAATACATACCCTCTGACCAGAGAGTTTATGACAGGGAGGAAGACTGATGAGCGATAATATCAAGGCAAAGGCTCAGGAAGAAAATGACAGCAAGAAAAGTCAAAAGAGAGAGCCTAAATACAAAGAAAAGCTTAATGTGAGCATAAAGAGTCTTCCTATGCTGTTTTTCTGCTCAGGTCTTATCTGCATAGTGCTCAGAACTCTGCAGATAGCAAAGCATATTGACCCGGCAACAGGCTTTTACACAGGCGGTGAGGCGGTTAAATATGTCCTTTACGCTATTCTTGCCATATGCGCTCTTATTTTCTGCGGCATGACATTTTTCAGCCGTGACTGTGCAAAGCTCAGCTTCTACAACACTGAAAATAAACCTATAGGCTTTGTCAGTGCCGTAATGGCTTGCGCCTTCTTTTATGACAGTGCAGACAACTTCTTTGAAAGCTTTGGCAGTGTGAGTCAGATATCCTCAGCCAATTACACTTCATTTATGACTTCGGGAACAATCCCTATGCTTATACAGAGCTTTTTCGGCTTCTTCTCGGCAGTGTTTTTCCTTATTCTTGCGAAAGATATGATTAAGGGTACTTCTGCCGCTTCAAAAAGAAAAATTCTTGCCACTATGCCTGTTTGGTGGGCAGGAGCAAGACTTATTCACCGCTTTGTCAGACAGATAAGCTTTGTTGAAATATCAGACCTTCTTTTAGAGCTGCTTATGATTGGCACTATGCTGTTCTTCTTTATGTCAATGGCTCAGATTGTTTCAGGTGTTTATTCAGACGGCTTCCGTTGGAGAATCTTCGGTCTGGGTTACACAGCATCACTTTTAGCTCTTACTACAAGCGTCCCCCGTCTTATCTTCTCTTTTGTCAGTGGCGGCGCATTCATTAACCCCTCACATCCTTTCTATTTATGCGATCTGATATTCGCTTTGTTTGCCCTTACGGTTATTCTTTGCCACAAGCCTCAGAATGCAGATATGGCAGAAGAAACGTCAGAGGTACCAGAAACGAAAGCTGAGTAATAAATATGGAACTGTTTTTATCAAATCTTATCACTGCGGCAACGAATGTAGCTGTGCTTTATATTATGGTTGCTGTGGGCTATGTTTCAGATAAGGTGGGTATTTTCACTGAGGAAACGGCAAAAAAAGTGGTTACATTCCTGCTTTATGTTGTTGCTACCTGCACACTTATCAATTCCTTTATCAAGATAGATGCCACACCTGACACTGTGGGCAAGTTTTTCACTGCCTTCGGTCTTGCTGTTGCAACTCACCTGATTGCAATATTTATCAACATTTTTACTTTCAGAAATAAGCAAGACGAGAAAAATCCTGTTTATAAGTTTGCTTCAATTTACGGCAACGTTGCCTTTATGGCTCTGCCTTTAGCTCAGGCTGTTTTAGGCGATGAGGGCGTTCTCTACTGTGCAGGCGGTGCAGTGGTCTTTAACCTTTTGACCTTTACCCACGGTGTGAAGCTTATGAGCAGACAGGGTGAAAAGCTCAGCATAAAAAAGATACTCATTAACCCGGGTGTTATTGCTGTTGTGGTCGGTCTGCCTATTTTCCTTTCAGGCATTGAGGTGCCATATCTCATCAGTCAGCCCATTGAAAGTCTGGCGGCACTTAATTCACCTGTTGCCATGCTCGTTTTCGGCACCTATCTTTCCCGTACTGACCTTAAGTCAATGCTTTTTGATAAGAAAATTTATCTTACGGCAGTTATGAAGCTTTTGGTGCTTCCGCTTATCTGCATAGGCGTTTATTATCTTTGCGGTCTCAGGGGGGCAGTGCTTACGGCGGCAATAATAACTGCAAGCGTACCCTCAGCAAACAACACCTTTATGTTCTCTTCGATTTATGGCAGAGACGCGGCAACAGCCTCAAAAACTGTGGCACTTGTCAGCTTTTTGTCAATACTGACAATGCCCGTTATGATAGCAATAACTCAGCTCACCTGGTAAGGAGTGTTTATAATGGATACGGTTTTAGTTAAATTTGCAGGCATAGCTCAGGAGTTCACTGTCTCAAAAGTGCTTGACTTAGGCTTTGCCGAGGTTCGTTGGTACGGAGCAATAATTGCTTTCGGCTTTTTGCTTGCAGTGCTTTTCGGCGGCAGAACTGCCTATGTGTGGAAGATAAACCTTGATAAAATGATAGATGTCCTGCTTTTCGGCACTATAGGTGCCATAGTGGGTGCAAGACTTTATTATGTTGCCTTCAAGTGGGATTATTACAGCCTTCACCTTAGTGAAATACCTAAGATATGGGAGGGCGGACTTGCTATTTACGGCGGTATTATCGGCGGTATTTTAGCGGCTTTTGTGGTCTGCAAAATAGAAAAACTCAATTTTTACAACCTGCTTGATATGGTAGGTATGAGCCTTCTCATAGGTCAGGGCATAGGCAGATGGGGCAATTATGCCAATCAGGAAGCCTTCGGCACATTCACCTACAGAAACTTCGGTATGATGAGCGACACGGTAATAGACTACATTGAGGCACATCCTGCTTCTTTCGGCCTTGAGGGTGTTACGGATATAGCTTCACACATCGCCGAAAACAACCTTTATGTGCATCCCACCTTCTTTTATGAGAGCGTATGGTGCATCTTAGGCTTCTTTGTCCTTTACATCATACTTAAAAAGTACCGTAAATTCAGCGGTCAGCTTTTCCTCACCTACGGCTTATGGTACGGTCTTGAAAGAATGATCGTTGAGGGAATGAGAACCGACAGCCTTTATATTGGCTCTACGGGTATTCGTGTGTCTCAGGCACTTTCCTTCGGCATAGTTCTCATTTGCGGTGTACTGTTGACAGCTTTGCTCATTAAATATACCAAGCATCCCAAGCCTATTGAAGGCGTAGACTATTTCCCGCCTAAAACTGAAAAGGAATTGGCGGTAGAGCAAAAGAAGCTCGAAAGAAAGAAAAGACGCGCCGAGATGAAAAATGTAAAAATTGTCGGCGGCAAAATGAAAATAGAACATAAAGAAAAGGAGGAGGAGAATGTACAGAATAATTGACGGCAAAGAGGTTTCATCTTATGTAAAACAGCAGGTGAAGCTTCAGACAGACAGCTTAAAGCAGCAGGGCATTGAACCTTGCCTTGCAGTTATTATTGTCGAAGGTGACCCTGCCTCAAGAGTTTATGTCAACAACAAAAAAAGAGCCTGCGAGGTCTGCGGCATAAAGTCACTTGAATTTGCACTCCCCGGTGACGTAAGCGAAGAAGAACTCCTCTCTCTTATAGACAGACTCAATAATGACAGCAGTGTAAACGGAATACTCTGTCAGCTTCCCGTGCCAAAGCACATTGACGAAAAGAAGGTCATTGATGCAATTGACCCCAAAAAGGATGTTGACGGCTTCTCAGCAGAAAATGTGGGCAAAATATGGCTTGGTGACTACAGCATTTCACCTTGCACTCCCATGGGAGTTATAGAGCTTCTCGATTATTATAAAATCGATGTGCAGGGCAAAAACTGCGTTGTTGTGGGCAGAAGCAATATTGTGGGCAGGCCTATGGCGGCACTGCTTCTTGAAAGAAATGCAACTGTCACAATCTGCCACAGCAAAACAAAGGACTTAGCCTCTTTCACAAAAAATGCGGATATAATCGTAGCTGCAGTGGGCAGAGCAAATTTTATCACTGCCGACATGGTAAGCGAGGGAGCAGTGGTTATTGACGTTGGCATAAATCGCCTTGACAATGGCAAGCTCTCAGGTGATGTTGACTTTGAAGCTGTTAAAGAAAAGGCAAGCTATATAACTCCCGTGCCCGGCGGATGCGGACCAATGACAATAGCAGTGCTGATGAAAAACACGGTGGAAGCGACTAAAATGCAAAATTGTGACTAAAACTCCGGTGATGTTGATTTCTACCTGTTTAAGGGAGTAAAGTTCTTTTGATTCTTTTTCTTGCAAGAAAAGGAATGTCTGCACGGCGAGTGCGAAGAAAAAACAAAGGAGAATATTAAAAATGAAAAAGTTATATTTAAGTCGTGACAAAAAGATTTTAGGTATCTGCGGCGGTGTTGCAGATTATCTCAATGTTGACCCCACCCTTATAAGAATAGCAGTTGTCTGTGTTGCTCTTGCAACGGCAATTCTGCCCGTAACAATTGTTTATGTTGTTCTGGGCCTTGTTTTCCCTGCCGCACCTGCTGACTATGTACCTACAACTTTAGCTAAAAAGCTCGTTAAGGGCAGTGACAAAAAGCTTGCAGGCGTCTGCTCAGGTCTTGCAAATTATTTCGGCATTGATCCCACAATTGTAAGACTTGTTTTTGCGCTTTTTACCCTGTTTATCGGCTACGGCGTTATGACATATATCGTCTGCATGATTATGATGCCCTCTGACCCTGTTCAGGTTGTAACTGACAACAGATATGAAAACTGAGGTTTATCTTCTTGATATTTCATCTTACAGCGACGAATTGGTTAAGGCTGAGTATGAAAAAATCAGCTCCCGCTTTATAAGTACTGACGGTGAAAAGCTTTCACAGAGAAAAGAGAGTCTTTTGGGCAAGCTTCTTTTGTGTCGTACTCTTGAAAAAAGCGGCGTAAAGAAGTTTCAGGTGCATTATAAAGCAGGTGAAAAGCCCCGACTCATATGTGATGAGGCTTTGCACTTCAATATCAGCCACAGTGCAGACTTTGTTATGCTTGCTATATCAAATTACGAAGTGGGCTGTGATATTCAGGAAATAAGACCCTATAACCCGAAGGTTGCAAAGCGTAACTACTGTGAAAAGGAAATTGCTCTCATTGAAAGCAATGAGAACAAAGATGATGTTTTCATCCGCTTATGGGCACTGAAGGAGAGTATACTCAAATTTACAGGTGAAGGGATATCAGGCGGACTTGCTACCTACGATTTTTCGCCTTACGTTCACTGTGAAAGCTTCACGGCCTTTGGTTGCGATTTTTATGTAGGGAAAGTCGAAAACACATATTTGGCTGTTTGTCATAAGGGCGAAGAGATTTCTATGAGGCATTCATCTCTTACAGAAAGATCTGTTTCAGGAAGTTAAGGTAAAGGAATAGCCTTTTTACCCCTCAGTCAAAACCTAAACGGTTTTGCCAGCTCCCCTTTCAGGGGAACCGAGGATAAGGTTTTATATTAAATATTGTAAAGGAGACTACAATGAACTCACTCAAGTACATCAAAAGTAAAATCGGCTATGGCGTAGGCGCAATCGGTCTTGACCTTAGCTACGGAATGTTTTACAGCTTTCTTGCAAAATATCTCACTGACGTTTTAGGCATGAAGGCATCATTCCTTCTCATTCTCACACCTATTGCAAGACTCTGGGACGGTATCAACGACCCTATGATGGGCACTATTGTTGATAACACCCACACTAAGATGGGCAAATATCGCCCGTGGATACTCAGAGGCTCAATACTTAACGCTATCGTCCTTGTGCTTCTTTTCTCCAATCCCTTTAATCTTACGGGCGGCGCTCTTATGGCTTATGTTGCCGTTATGTATGTAGGCTGGGGTATGACAAACACACTTGCCGATATTCCCTATTGGTCAATGGTTCCTTCATTTACAAGTGACCCTGAGGAAAGAAGTCTTGTTTCAACTGTTGCAAGAGTTTTCTCAGGTCTCGGTCAGGGCATAGTTTCAATTCTCGCTCCCATTGTTATGACAGCCGTAAGCATTACAACTGCTATGGATGAAAAAGGTGATATGGTTAAGGTTCACGATGCGAGAAGCTATCTCATTTGTGCTGCCGCCTGTGCAGTTGCCCTCATTTTCTTCTCAAGTGTCAGTGTTGCCACAACCAAAGAAACAAATATCACAAAGGCAGGGGAGAAGTTCTCCTTCAAGCGTACTCTTGAGATTATCAAGTCAAACGATCAGCTTCTTGTGTTTATGCTTTTTGCTATGATTTCAAATGCCGGTTGGTACCTTACATCAGGTGTTGCAACCTATTACTTCGACGTTGTTGTGGGCGACCCCAACAAGCAGGCAACCTTCTCAACAAGCCAGGCAGTCGGTTCAGTTGTGGGTCTTCTTCTGCTTCCCGTGCTCACAAAGGTTATGTCAAAGCGTAAGGCATATCAGACCTCACTTATACTCTGTGCCCTTGGCTACACAGGTATGGCAATAGGTGCTTTCACAGAAATATTCCTGCTTATGAATATCTGTTACTGCATAGGTGCAATCGGTATGTCATCAATGTTTATTGCTCAGACTATCTTCCTTGCAGACGTTGTTGACTACGGTGAGGTTAAGCTTGGCTTCAGAGCTGAGTCCATCACCTTCTCAATGAAAGGCTTTTTGCAGAAAATGGCATACACCATTCAGACAATTATTCTCTTTGTTTCCCTGGGTGTATCCAAATATGACGGCACACTTCACAACGCTAACCCTCAGAGTGCAAAGCTTGCAATCACAGTTATGCTGACTGTTATTCCTCCCGTACTGTTTGTAATTTCACTTATCATCTTCTCAACAAAGTTTAAGCTTCACGGCGAGTTTATGGATAATGTAACAAAGATAGTTACCGAAAACAGAGCCAAGAGAGAAGCTGCAGCAAACGAGTAATCTTT
>JAZSPF010000056.1:0-5609 GCA_045537315.1 Acutalibacteraceae bacterium | reverse complement strand
GAGTTTTGGTGCGAGAGACGGGACTTGAACCCGTACGAGCTGCCCCACACGCCCCTCAAACGTGCGCGTCTGCCGATTCCGCCACTCTCGCATATTAACTTCACTCTCTCGAGTGCTTGTATAATATATCACTTTTGTTTTAGAATGTCAAGCCTTTTTTTGAAGTTTTTTCTACTTTTTTGTTTTATTTCTGTTTTTGTAAATATTGCCCTATAAACTGTTTATTTTAGCGGGGGTTTATGCTATAATCTGTAAAAAGTAACTAAGGAGAAAAGTTTATGCATTTATTAAAGGTAGATAAAACTCATTATCAGGGGCAGGCTGACCCGTACATATTAAAAAGCGGCGGCAGATACTATATCTATGTCACAGGACACAATGCTGTTTATGCCTATGAATCTGACAGTCTCTTTGACGGTTGGAAATATTATGGCAAGGTTATGACTATGGATGGTCACGATTCATTCTGGGCGCCAAGCGTAATTGAACTAGACGGCAGGTTTTATATGTATAACTCAATTGAGATTTATAACGACACTCCCGATAAGGGTGGACACAGGGGAGCAATGCATGTCAGCGTTGCGGATAATCCCTTAGGCCCCTTTACGGGTGCCAAGCAGATTTTGCACCCGTTTTCAATTGATTCCCACATTGTGCAGAATGAGGCGGGACTTTTCCTTTTCTATTCAGCCAACAGATTTGAAGGGGAGCGTATCGGTACCTGCATATATGTTGACAGAATGCTTGACCCCTTTACTCCTGCAGGTGAGCCTGTGATTGTAGTTGAGCCTACCCTCGACGAAGACATCTACAGACGCGACCGCTATAAAAAGGGTCAGCACTGGCACACAATTGAGGGCGCATTCTATTTCAAAGAGGGTGACTGGCACTATCTTATGTATTCGGGCAACTGCTTTGAACAGCCAACATATTATATCGGGTACGCAAGAGCGAAAACCGACGAAACCGACCTGACGAAGATTAAATTCCAGAAGTACCCCGACGACAATACCTATCACCCGGTGCTCAGTGCCAATGAGTTTGAGGAGGGTACAGGCCACCACTCAATGATAAAAGAGGACGGCCAGTGGTATGCCGTGTATCACGCCCGCGACTATGATAACGAAGACGGTGCCAGCGCCTTTGACGCGCGAAACGCCCGTATCTGCAAGCTGAATGTGGCTGACGGCATAATCACTGCCGAGCGCTATAAAGACCATATCTGAGCCTAAAGTCACACTTCGGTGTGGCTTTTTTGGCGCGCGGGGGAGGGTTTACCTTGACTAATCTGCCTTTTTCTGCTATATTTTAATTGAATTTAATAATCAGAGGTGATCTTATGAAAAAGACAGTTGCTTTACTTCTTGCGGTAATTATGATGTTCTCACTTTTCAGTGTGGGTACTCTTGCGGCAAATACCAAAACGGAAACTCTCTTTGACACTATAGAAAACAATAAAGAGGTTGCCGTTACATTCAGAACGGGTATGCTCCCTGAGTTTGGTTCATCATATTCGGCAGTGAATACGGTTTATCTAAAAGGTGACAAAATCGCCTATGACTTCAACAACGGCTTTATTAAACTTCGCACCGTTGTGCAGGAAGACGGACTTTTCAGTTACCTGACTGCCTTTCCTTTTATTCATATGAAAACCGGAGCTTTATCTCTTGGCGATACGGATATCTGGAACATTATCACAAAACTTTCAGATTTCACCATGGATTTTCTCGTCTTTGTGGGCAGTTATGAAACCACAATTGACGGTGTGACCTACTATGTTGAAGAGTTCAGCGACAGAGGCTCGGTGATAAACAGTTTCTTTTATGTAGGCGATGACCTTAAGGTGCTCAAAGCTCAGGACTTCGCAAAGGACACAATCCAGTATACATATTTTGATGAAGTCAGCCTTAGTGTAGATGACAGCATTTTTGAATTGCCTGCACTGAGCTTTAACCTGACGGGAATTATGAAGTTCATTCTTTCACTTTTTGCATAAAATTTATCCGGGATTCACTTGTGACGTGAATCCCGGATTTTTAATAGGCTTCTTACAGTAAATCTCTGACTTGCGATATATCATCAATAATATAGTCGGGTTTCAGTTCGCCGCTGTCAGTGGCGGGACTCCGTCTGAGCCATGCGCAGGTTATACCCGCGTTCAAAGCACCTTTTATGTCAGAGGTCAGTGAGTCGCCTATGAGGAGGACTTTGCTTTTGTCTTTTTCGCCTATGTGGGTGAGCACGTAGTCAAAGTATTCCTTCTTGGGCTTCTGATGACCTATGGTTTCACTGACAAAAATCTCAGTGAAACAGGGAAGTATGCCTGCTTTTGTCAGGCGTCTTCTTTGGGTGTTTTCAATGCCGTTGGTCACGATATAAAGGTCGTACCCGTCGCAGTGAAGCTCGTTTATGATTTCTTTTGCCCCGGCGAGGAGGTTGCCGCCTTCGCTTAGATATGACAGATAACGCTCGTTAATTGTGAATGGGTCTTCTGCAGGGGTGTAGCCGATTTTATCAAAAAACATTCTGAAACGAACCTGCTTGAGCCTGGGTTTGTCTATTTCGCCCCTCTCAAGTGCTTTCCACAGCCCTTGGTTTATCCCTTTATAGGTGCTGATATTTTCTTGGCTTTTTTCTATGCCGCATTCGTCTAAAATTCTTGACAGCGCATCTGTTTCATCTCTGTCAAAATCCAGGAGAGTTTCATCTGCATCGAAAAGCAGGGTGGTGTATTTTTTCATAAGAATTACCTCTTTTAAATTGCTGATTATATTTTACTAAAGAGCAAAGCTAATGTCAATGCTGATAATAAGCCTTTTATTTACATATTTTTCCCGATTGCTATTTACTTTTTTTATTATTGTGATACAATGGTAAATGTATAACTATGTAATTGTTATGCAGAAAGGAACGGGTATAGTTATGGAAAACAATACATTTTCAGAGGGTATTGCTCCCGGCGGTCTGAGAGAGCAGCCTGAAATCAAATTACTCGTTTGTTATCTTTTAAAAACTCTGGACAAGCCTCTTACAAGAACACAGATAAATGAGATTTTGCAGGAGTACAGAATAGCCAACTATTTTGAGGTCAACGGCGCAATGAGTGAGCTTGTTTGCGGCGGTCAGGTGACATCCGAGATTGTTGACGGAGACGAGCTTATCACCATAACCTCCAAGTCAAAAATTGATGTGGCAAGAATAGAGCGCTCACTGCCCAGAAGTATAAGAGAAAAAGCTGTCAATGCAGCTTTAAAAATACTCAAAAGAGACAGAATAAAAAAAGAGAGCAAGGTGCAGGTGGAAAAAATCCCTGAAGGCGGTTATCATGTGAGTCTTGAGGTTTTTGATATGGATACCCAACTTCTTAAAATTACTCTCTATGTTGCTGAGGAAAGACAAATTGAAGTTGTGAAAGAGAATTTCTACAACAATGCAGTGACAATTTATTCCGATGTTATATCATCTCTCACAGTTGAATAAGGCTTTAACATTATATAAGGAGGACTCCCTGAGACCATGAAAAAGAAATTCTGGATATTTTTCCTTGTAACTGTAGCGCTCCTGGCTACGGTTGCGGGAATGTACTTTAAGTTTATACATCAGAGCAATTGCATAGTTTTTGTAGAGAGCTTTGACCACGGCGTTATAACAGTTGACAATGACAAAACCGTGGGCAGTGACGTAAAGTTTTCCTTCAAATGCAAAATGGGCGAAGAACTTACTCTCAACATCAATCCTGAGCGTACTGACACGACCTACTATAACCTTAAAAAGCTCTATGTCAACGGTGAGGATGTAACCAAAGATGTCAATATGCTTCAGTACAAAACCACAGTTGAGGGCAAAATGACTATATTGGCATCCTTTAAAAAGGGCAAGAGACCTGCTTCCTCTGCTTTGGACAGCACTGCTCTTGATATTAAGTCGCCTGAGCTTCTCAGTCCTATGGGTGACGGCTATATAGGCTCCTATGCAAACTATGATATAAAAGACCCCTCAATTATCTATGACGAAAAAAGCGGTTATTACTACTGTTTCGGTTCTGATAATGTTGTTGTCAAGTCAACAGACCTTGTTAACTGGGGTGGCAGAACAACATATTTCCCTCACGATGTTAATGTTCAGAGCAATGCAATTATGTCTTTCAGTGCTTTTGATTGTGTAAGTGATTGGGCAAAAGAGCACGGCTACGGCAAGGACGAGCTTTATTCTGATGCAAACGAAGACAGAACACCCCTTGCACCCGATATAGTCAAGGTGGGCGGTACCTATTATCTTTACTTCTCACTTTCAAAGACAGCTGACGCCAATGAATCTGCTATTTTCTGTGTTAAGACCAAGGACCTTGAAAGCGCGGTGCTTAATAAGCAGTGGGAGGAAGTCGGTCTTGTTATCAGCTCATGCGGCAGACACGCAGGCACTGAGTACGACGAAGACGGTAAGAAAAATAATGTCAGTGCACATTACGATGCTGCCAATGCGGTGCATCCAAATGTTATTGAAACAGATGCAGGTCTGTTTATGTCTTACGGCTCTTACTACGGCAGAGGCAAAATTCAAGGCGGCATCTATCTTGTTGAGCTGAATAAAAAGACAGGACTTCTCAAGAAAGACAGTGCCTATAATCTCCAGGGTGAAAAAATATCCACACTTCACGGCTCAACTGTTTATGGCGCGGGTAAGGTTATCGCTTATCCCGGCAGAATACCCGCACTTTCCAAAAAGGACGGTAGCCTTATTACGGGCAGTGAAATAGTTTACAGTAAAGAAAATAGTTATTATTATCTTCTTACCACTTACGGTAACGCTGACAGCAACTATAATATCAGAGTTGCAAGAAGTCAGAGCATTGAAGGCCCCTACACTGATATGATGGGGTCAGATATGAGTGAGTTCTCTTCAAAGATGGGCAAGTCTCAGTACGACAAAGGCACACTACTTATGGGAGGTTACAACTTCCTGTCAAGCAGTAAGGGCGGAGTTGTTTACTCTGATATAGGCAGAGCTTCAATCGGTTCACCCTCAGTGATAAAGACAAAGAACGGCGATTGGTTTATTGCTTCACAGTCACAGCTTTATTTCAAAGCAGGAACTGAAATCACAACGGGTACACCTGCGGCAGAGGAAAACGGCGTTATCGGTGCAAACTCTGCTCCCTGCCTTGAAGTGCGAGAGCTTACCTTTACAAGAGACGGCTGGCCTATGATAAAGCCTGAGGTTTATTCCGGCGAAAAGGCACAGACAAAAATCAAAAAGGAATCACTTTACGGCAATTGGGATGTAGTTGTTTTCTCAAGTGAAGGCAACAGCGACGATTACAGAGCCGTTGAGAGAAGTACATCACAGATAGTTACTATCCACGAGAGCGCAGTTATAACTCAAAGAGACATAGCTAAAAACAAAAAGCTGGGAACTGAAGGTGTGCTCACCAAGGCAGACGGATATTACACAATCAGCATTGACGGTGTGAGCTACAGCATTTATCCTTCGGCTATGTGGGATTGGGAACTCAGTGAGGGCAGTATTGTCTTTACAGGCTACGGCGAAGACGGCAGCACAATCTGGGGCAAAAAGAATGTTTCCGCTTCCCTGGGCATTTACACAGACGC
>JAZSPF010000093.1:0-9312 GCA_045537315.1 Acutalibacteraceae bacterium | reverse complement strand
TTATGCCGGTTGTACCGCAGACACTGCCCTTAACAGACCATGTGGGGTAATAAAGATCTACACCATACTGGTCCTTCGCAGAGCTTATTGCAACAGACTGAGATGTTGTATAACCGGCAGCATTAGGATCCTTTTCTTCAGGACACTGCATAGCCTCAGGAGTGTTTGACCAGACAACAGTTGTAGCAGCAGGAAGCGCCCATGAAGAATAACCGGGAGCGTTCACCGCACGGTCATAGTTGGTGGTTGCTTCTGTCTTAGCACCATTCTCCATGGTGATTTCACCTTTTTTTATTTCCATTGTAGTTTCACTACCACTAAGGCCCTGCCACAAGATATGCTCTGTTGCAGTTGACGATGATGCAACTGTAATCTTAACAATTGCCATAGCTGTTGATAAGCCGGCGTTATTTTCGTCGATGAACCATGCCAGCTTGGTCGGAAAACCAACAGACGGAAAAGAATATGTGAATGATTTATAGTGGGATGTGTTGCTATCATTCCAAGTAGCATCTCTAATATCGGACAGTCTATCGTTAAATGTCTCTAAATCAGGTGCTATATCTTGTGTCTCGTAACCGCTTGTGCCCGTTCCGTTTTTATTTTTATAAAACAAAGTAAAACCAGCCATATTTATATCACCTGCATCAACATTAGGCAAGCCGGTGCTGCTATCTACGGTGTAATCGTTCGGAAAACCGGGAAATGGATTTGTTATACCTAACCAACCGGAATCATCCGAGCCGTCATAAGCCCTCATATAAACTCTGACATAATATGAGCCGCCGTTTGCTGTTAATGCCTCAGCCTTCATAAACATATCAGGTGTAAGCATAGCAAAGCATGACATAATCATAACTACTGCCATGATGAGAGATATTGATTTCTTTAATGTTTTTTTCATAAAAATATCATCTCCTTTTAAGATGTGTGACTCCCTCAGTCGCTCGCGCGCCAGCTCCCTCAAGGAGGGAGCCAAGTATGCTTGGCAACTCACTGCTTTATTTTCGCCTCCCTCTCTGAGGGAGGTGTCACAGTGCTTGACACTGTGACGGTGGGAGTTCAGTGTTCTTCCCCGGACTTTCACCGAGGTAGTTTTGCAAGCTCTCAGCAGTCCCTTTTCACCGAATACATCTGACCTCCTTGTACTTTTTGCCGATGAAAAAAACTACTGTCGCTTAAATATCCGCGGAGCTGAGTATACAACTCCAATTATACACAATAATAATACCACCAAGTGCATTTTTCGTCAATATTTATATTGATATTTTTTGGATATATTTGAAGTAAATGTGTAAAAATGAAAAACGGCTCCAATAAACAATATATGTGTTGACATGGATAAAAACATAGTGTATAATTTCGCTACATAGGTTCAGTCTTGACGAGAAATGTTAGACAGTACCGAAAAAAATTAAAGGAGAGATGATGATGAAAAAAATCATTTCGGTTTTACTGACCCTTGTTTTTGTTTTCACAATGTGTATGCCCGCTTTTGCTGTTGGGGAAAAAGATACTGCTTACAACGGCGATCCTATTGTAGTTGTTAGAGGTATCGATTTTACAGGTCTTGTTCGTGAAGACGACTCAAAGGCAATTTCTTTCGGGATACAAGACATCTTCAGTCTTTTAACAGACTTCGGCATACGCAAATTAAAGGGTGATAAGGATGCTTTTGCAAACGCTCTCATAAGCTTTGCAGTTGACCTATTTGACCCTGTTGCATCCGACAAAGACGGTAATCCCAAGCATTCGGACGTACATATCCCCACATTTATGAGTTCAGCCGACAAAATTGACCTCAGTGGTGACGAGTGGGCTGACACGGCAGTTGGTCTTTTTCGTTCAGTTGCACAGAAATTCGGTGGTAAAAGCACATATCTATTTACCTTTGACTGGAGAAAAAGTCCCACAAAGCTTGCTGCGGATCTAAATGCGTTTATCGAAATGGTAAAGACAGAGACAGGTAAGAGTAAGGTTGACATTGCTGCTTGCAGCATGGGCGGTATGATCACAACTGCATATATGGAATATTATGGTACAGAGAGTATTGATAGTGTTACATACCTTTCATCAGCCCATAACGGAGGTAATATAATAGGCTCTGCTTTTACAGGCGACCTTGTTGTAAACGCTGATGCTCTGGGTGATTTTCTTATTGAAAAAACAAGCGGAAACTTTATGCTTAATCTTCTTTTGATAGTTCTTGACGGAGTTGGTGTCGTTAGGTTTGTTACTGAGCAACTTAATAATTTTATAAGCAAATATAAGGATAAGCTTTACGATGAGTTCCTTCGTGTAAGCCTCGGAACAGCATTTGGTCTTTGGGCTCTTTGTCCTGACGAATATTTCGATGAAGCAGTTGATTTCTTCTACGGTGACTGTGAGAGTGAATATACTGCAGCTCTCAGCGAACTTGAAAAAGTAAGAGAATTCGTATTTAAAACAGATGATATTATCGCAAAGGCATATGCGGACGGCTTAAAAGTAAGTTTTGTTTCACACTATGACTCAAGACAGCTTCCGATTTACTCAGGCTATGAAGCACACGGTGACGGTGTTCTCGAAAGCAACCGCACATCAGGTTATGGTACATTTGCAAAATACGGTCAGACTCTTTCAGATGCACAGATTGCAGGAGTTGATCCTCAGTATATTTCACCTGACAGAGTTGTTAATGCTTCAACATGTCTCTACAAAAACACAACATGGATTGTTAAAGGTGCTAAGCATGTAGGCTGCAAGGATGGCAGTGATCACACAGAATTTGCAATCTGGCTTATCACAAGAGATACACAACCCACAGTTGCAACAAATTCAGAATATCCCAGATTCATCAATGTCGACTCAAACGAGAACTTCATTGCATTTTGAATTAGATAGACCGACATACTTTATGTCGGTCTTTTCGTTTAAGGTGGTTCGTTCATAGTATATTGTAGACCGTTATATTTTCATTAGGAAAATATAACGGTCACTGACTGTCGATAAAGGCACAAGATCACACAAAAGTCATAAACATAAAAAAGATGTGACTATAAACCATGGGTTGATACATATAGTTCAGCGACACAGCATCGAACTGTGTCGCTGAAACTTTTGTGCTTGCTGCTGTTTATTCGCTCTCTCGCGGTACCATCGTACAGCTTCGGAGCGAATAAAACAGCATCTTGTACCATTCTCGAAAGTCAAACAAAGTTCATTCCAAACGGAGTGAGCTTTGTTTTTTCTATATAAAAGAATAGCATACATAGATAAAGAACAGATAATAACAACGGTGGGGAGTACCTTCATAAGGCACTCCCCTTTGGCGCGTACATATAAAATTATTTTGCGGCGCTTTTCTCGTATTTTTTAATCTGATTTTTAATCACATCATATACGCCTTCCCAATCCTTGCAGTCTTTGTCGCCTCTGCGGTCGGGCAGGTCATAATTTTCATTGAGATATTCAGCAAACATGTCGGTGAATTTCTCTGCACCGTAGTAGTTAACATGACCGTCATTGTAAAAATCAGTTTCAAGGTCATATGTTTCTTCGTCAATGTCGTATATGAGACACTCATAGCCCCTCTCGCTCAGGTAATCGCTCATGGTGTTGAGTCTGCCTGCCTCGTTGCGCGTACGGGTGTTGGGTGTCTGTATAAACACAACCTCATAATCCTGCTTTTCAACATATTTGAGCAGTTCGTCAAGCCAATACTGGCTGACCTCCTCAAGAGGAATTCGCTCGTCGGTTTCAACCGTAGGTTTGTATTCCATAATGGGGCTGACCGATAATGTGTTGTGCATAAAGAAGCCCATATATTTTGACTTGGGATTCTCAAGCTCGTCAAATGAAAAGCCTTCCTCTTCCCATTTTCCGTGGTACCTGATAAAGCTCAGGTAATATGACAGGTCAATAAGCGGTGCATCCTCAACCTCTGCACGAAGAACCTTGTGTGTGTTGACTATCGCCTCAAGTCTTGTCATTGAAAAGAAGTCAAGTATGTCTATTACTCGTCTTGAGTGAACATCAAATTTTGAGGTACCCTCGGGGTAATTGCTCAAAAACGAGCGCATATCAATCATAACCAGCTTGGGGTCCTGCTTTTTTGTAGCCTCTTTGAGCATGGGAATCATAACCCATGAAGGCATAGCTTCAGTTGTAATGGGATAAACTGTCATACCGTACTCCTCATAAGCCTTGGGGCCTATAAAGAAACGGTCCAGACCGCTTGTGCCCACAAAAACGGCATCAACGGTGTTTTTTTCCAGATCCTGATAAGTCTGAAGTCTTTGGGAGGAGTGGTTGTTGCTGTATTCAAACAAGTCGCAAAGAGTGAACAGTAAAGCGAAAACAAGCACTGCAAAAACAAGAGAGCGAACTAACTTTTTATTCTTCATAGTTTGTTTCCTCCCTTATCAATATGCCTGATAGATGAAGTCGGCAGCATTATAGGCAGGGCCGTAAATGCCGAAAACCAACACAAATATCAATGCTATAAAATACACTGCCCAGCGGAAAACTATATTCTGCTTTGACAGAGTTTCGCGTACTTTCATGCCATTTTCCTGCAGAATGCTCACACCTAAAAGTACAAGCACTGCAACAAAGAGAACAAACATATTCTTTTCGTCAACACCAAGTGAGAAGATTTTACCGTCAAGTCCGAAAACAAAATCAAAGTCAACTTCAGTGAAGATGCTCTTAATTATGTGAAGTGCGGCTTCAAGTCCCGGTGACTTGACAAGTATCTTTGAGATGCCAAGCACAAGGAAGGTACGTACTATTGTAAAGAGCTTCCAGCTGAAAGCCTCGGTGTTGATATGAAGCTTTTCTATTGCTTTTTTGAAGTAAGGAGCAAGAGCAACACTGCTTGCAACTATTGTGGCGTTATATAAACCGAAAGCAACATATTTCCAGTTAGCTCCGTGCCATACACCTATAAGGAAGAACACCACAAAAGGTGTTATTACTGAGGGTACCAGCTTCGCAAGCTTGGCCTTGCCTGCTTTTCTCAGCGCTTTGCTGATTTTGGTCAGAGGCTTTGAGAGCATAACGGGATAGAATACATATTCACGCATCCATGCGCCTAGAGTTGCATGCCATCTTCTCCAATAATCCGCAACGCTGGTTGAGAAGTAGGGTCTCTCAAAGTTCTGCGGCAGATTGATGCCGAGAGTCTGTGCGGCACCGCGTGCTATATCAATACCGCCCGAGAAATCGCAGTAAATCTGCAGAGCATACATGAGCATACCAAAGAAATAAACAGAGCCGTTATAGTCTGCATAGTTACTGCTGAAAATTTCCGATACCACAGGTGCGGCACGGTCGGCAATAACCATTTTCTTAAAGAAGCCCCAGAGCATAAGCTGTGCGCCGAATTTGAGATTGTCATAATCAAAGTCGTGTTCTTCGTTGAACTGAACACCTAAATCGCCGTAACGGTTAATGGGACCCTGCACAATGCTCGGGAAGAATGACAGGAAAAGAGCCATTCTGCCGAAGTGCTTTTCAGCGGCATATCTGCCTCTGCCGATATCGATAAGATATCCCATTGCCTGGAATGAATAGAAAGAAATACCAAGGGGTACTATAATATTCACAAGAGGCAGCGATGCATCATATTTAAACAGAGTAAACAGGGAATTGACATTCTCTATTGCGAAATTAAGATATTTAACCACTGCAAGCACAAGAAGCACTGCAATAACACTGGCAAACTGTACTCTGCGGATTTTGTTACCTACTATCTTTTTAAGTTCCTGTTTCTGTTCTCTTGTTATGCCGTGACCTATTGCCGCAAGCTCTGCCTTATAGGCATCACGTTTTTTTTGCATATTCAGAGCCGCGAAATATGTCACTGCCGTGGTACCCAGAATAAAAGCAAGCTGTGCAACACCGCTGAAAAGATAGAAGGTGTAGCTTGCCGTGAGCAGCACTGCCCACTGATATTTTTTAGGCACAAGGTAGTAAACCAATATTACAAGCCCTAAAAACGCCAGAAATCCTAATGACGTATAAGCCATATTATTTTACTCCTTAACAATACACATAAGCAGCTATATTATAAAGCTGCTTACGGTAAAAAATTTTATCAGTCCTCGTCCTGAATTCTCAGAATCATTTCATGCATAGCTTCAGCACTGTTGAAGTTTTCTGCAGTCATATCATCAATTGAAATATCAATATCATATTCCATTGTAAGCTCACTTACGATTGAAACAATGTCAAAAGAGTCGAGCACGCCGTCGTCAACAAGAGTTGTTTCCTTTTCAAAATCAATGTCACTTCTGATTTGCTGAAGAATTTCAAGTAATTTTTCCATTTTGCACCTCTTAAATTTTGTTTTATCTTGTTTATATAGTTTATATCATTATTCCCTCATTGTCAATAGCAGAACTTACTTGAGTACCTTACGGTTAATTTTTCCGTTAGCCGTTTTGGGAATTTCGTCTGTTTTTTCAATGAGCTTGGGCACCTTAAAGGCCTCAAGATACTGTGCCATAAACTTTTTCAGCTCGGTTATATCAACATCAGCACCTTTCTGCTCAACGATATTGAGCTTAGGCACACAGCCGCCCATTCTGTCCTCAACGGCAAAGCAGGCACATTCTGCAACGCCCGGGAAGCGAAGCACGATATTCTCAACCTCTGTGGGGGCAATTTTAAGTCCGCCGATGCTGATGACGTCACCACGTCTGCCCAGCATATAAACAAAGCCTTCTTCATCAATATAACCTATATCATTGGTGTAAACCACACCGTCAACGAGAACTTCCTTTGTAAGCTCAGGCTCATTATAATAGCCCTGCATTGTCATATCGCCTTTTATGGCAATAAGTCCCTGATTTGTTTTAGAGGACTCTATTTCCTTGCGGTCATCATCAACTATAAAGATGTGGGCGTTTTTATTGGGCTTGCCTACACAGCTTATAAGACCCTTGTGCTGTGAATAGTCAAACATACTTACACAGCCTGCCTCAGATGAGCCGTAGGCAAAATAGAGCTTTGTCTCAGGCAGAATCTGACAGAGAGTTTCTTTATCGGCCTCGGGGAATGCCGCTGAGCCTGTGTGAATGTGATGAAGCTGAGACGAATATTTTGCAAGCTGTTTCTTTGACAGAAGAAGGAGCATTCTTACTGCCGCAGGAGGCATAAGAATTGAGGTTACACCGTAATCTTCAATGCATTTATAGAATTTTCTTATGTCCTTGAAGCCGTCAAGAAGCACAACTGTTGTGCCTGTAAGGATGCTCACATAGAGCTTTCTTATGGCTGAGGCGTGATTTATGGGGGCGGGAACAAGGTAAACATTATCCTCAATTATGCCCGCGCCGTACTGAACATTCTCTGAAACTGCAACAACTGCTCTGTGTGACACGGCAACGCCCTTCGATTTGCCCGTTGTACCCGTAGTGAACATAATATCGCAGGTCATATCACTTGTGGGGAAGTCAAAGCTAAGGCTGTTACTGTAGTTTTCTTCACCGATGGCGCGCACCTTGGCAGAGTCAACGAGAACAAAGTCACCCTTTGCCTCTATATTGGAAATAACCATTGACGCGCTGAGCTGGCAGGCGACATCCTCAAGACCGCCCACGCCTATTGTTTTTTCCAGAGGCACATGTGTGTTGCCGCTGAGATGTATTGCCATGCATGAAACGGCAAACCATATACCAGAATCGGATTTTACAATGATTCTCGAGCCTTTTGGGAAACCGAAAGAACCGATATATGCGGCAAAGCCCTGAACTTCTTTCCAAAGCTCACTGTAGGTTATTTTATTGTCATTGGCAATGACGGCAACCCTGTCGGGTCTTTCATGGGCGTACTTTGCCAATGCTGAAACTATTGATTCCATATTTATCATCCTCCTGTTTTATACTTTATCGCGTACCGTAAAGGTTGAGTGTTTTTATATCCGCTTAAAATACTGTTGCGTGTATCTTTTGTTTTACCTTTCATCACAAAATACACCACTTTTGATTCTAACACAGCAGACCCCTAAAAGCAAGAAATTTCAACTATTTTTAACAAAATACAATAAATATAATCATAACCACCATTGACAGGTGGTTATGTAAATATCTCTTTTAAAAGCACAAAACTACTGTTACGCCTTATTGCACATTATCTTTACAAGATCCTTCATGGGCTTGTTTATATACTTATCCTTTTTATAGATAACCGCAAGTTCTCTTTCAAAGTCTGCCTGTTTTATGTCGTAAAAACTCAGTTCATTTTTTAGCTTGCCGTAATTGCGGTAACTGGAAGGCAGAAGCATAACCCCCATACCGCTTTTAACAAGTGAGATTGCTGTCGAAAGCTCAGACACACTGATGTTTCTGCTAGGTGAAATACCGCTTTTTTTACAAAGCGAATGAAAAATCTGTGTCAGGAGTTGGTTTTCTTCCAACAGAATAAAGGTGAGATTTTCTGCAAGTTTAAAGTCAACATACACATCTTTTCCTTCATGATTCAGTTTCACATCGTGAGAAGTTACTAACATGACTCTTTCTTTATCCACACTTATAACCGTGTAATCCTCATAGGAATCCTCCTGCGATGTGACAGTATAAGCAAAGTCTATATTGCCCTCTGAGAGATTTTTCATTATCTCCTTTGACTTGCTTTCTATAAACTTAAGCGTAACACCGGGATAAAGCTTTGTAAATGCAGAAACCACCTCAGGAAGCATGAAGCTTGCCCTTGACGGCGAAAGTCCGATGCGTACACTGCCGAATGAACCCGAATCAGCATCACATATACTGTCAAGAGTTTCAGCGTAAGCGTCAACTATCTTTCTTGCACCCGTGACATATATTTCACCGTACTGTGTGAGCTTAAGGGGCGTTACAGACCTGTCAAAGAGACTTACTCCTATTTCCTTTTCAATTTTCTGAATATACTGGCTCAGAGTTGACTGAGAGATATTGAGTTGAAGCGCCGCCTGAGAGAAATTTTTATATTCACTGAGTGCCAGCACATATTCAAAGCGTTTTAAATCTGCCATAAGTGAAACTCCTTACAATTATACTAATAACTATAACTCACCCAGGCTGTTTTGTCAATTAAATGGCAAATAAAAAAAGTCGAGATTTATACGCCGACGCCCGATAAGGCAGTATTTGTTTCTCGAACAAAATTCCCCGTATTTTTGCCAAAAGCCTCGCAAGGCGACAGCTTTGCTGCGTTTTGTGGCTTCAATACAAGAAATTTTCTGTTCTTACGAAACTGCGAAGCACTTTAAAATGCGAAATAGCTTTGCAAGAAAAGGCAAAAATCACCGATAATGCTGACGCATATCGGTGATTTTTAACGCATTAT
>JAZSPF010000110.1:0-2957 GCA_045537315.1 Acutalibacteraceae bacterium | reverse complement strand
ATTTCAAGAACATCGCTTCTTAGCAAAATCGCCTTTGAAAAGCCGAAAAAGGTTATCGGCTCAAACACAATAGACTGCATTAAAAGCGGTATGCTTTACGGCAACGCAGGTATGCTCGACGGTCTCATTGAGCGCATCAACGAGGAGCTGGGCGAAAAATGCACCGTTATTGCCACAGGCGGTCTTGCAGGTGTAATCACTCCCCTTTGCAAAAGCGAAATCATTCTTGATGAAGATTTACTGCTCAAGGGTCTTATGGCTATATACAACAAGAATAAATAAAATGATACAATACAAAAACATACCGGATTGCCTTTGACAATCCGGTATTCATTTATGCGTTTGCTGTTTATTTGATATAATCTGCTACGTTGTTTGCATAGTGACCTGTATCCTGGAAGCCTGTGGAAGTGTTGAGTCTTTCAGCGCTCCATGCTTCGAGGATGTCTTCATAGCTGCCTGAAGCAATCTTTGCTCTGTGGAAGCCGTCCTTAGCGCCGTAGAGACACCAGTCAGATTCCCACATGCCGTGGTTTGCAGCCTTATATGTCCACAGGAACCAATGATAGCCGCAGAAATTGAGGGTTCTGAAGCAGTTATCCCATGTTGTTGCTTCACGGGGATAGAACTCGCCCATCATCATGGGAACATTGAAGTGCCACATTTTTGCCATCATGCAAAAGAAGGTGAAAACAAAGTCGCTTGTCTCATAGAAATGCACCTGATAAACAACATTCTTCCAGCCCTTGAGATATGAGTGGGGAAGTCCGAGACCTGTCCAGATTGATTCAAGTGTGATTATATGGTCGGGGTCAGCAGCGCGCACTGCACTATAAAGGCGTGTGAAAATTGCCGTGTTGTTTGCTCTTCTTTCAAATTCGCTTGCCTCAACCTCGCACATAGGCTCGTTGAGAAGGTCGTACATTGCCACTGCGGGATTGCCCTTGAACTTTGCGGCAATTGCGCCCCAGAGTTCTTCTGTCATCTTACGGTAGTATTCGCCTTCCTCAGTGTCGTCATAAAGTGTGCAGGAATTAAGCTTGCCTGCATGACCTGCGTTACCCTGGAAGCCGGGTGCGCCGTGCATATCGAGAACAACATAAATTTCTCTCTTTGAGCATTCTTCAACTACCCATTCAAGGATTGAGAAATCCCATTCGCCATTTTCGTCAAGGATTTTTGTATCCATTGTATCGCCGTAATAGAAGTTGCGGTACCAGAAAGGAACACGCACACAGTTAAAGCCCATTTCCTTGATGTTGTCAAGGTCTTCTTCTGTTATCCAGTTTCTGTAATACTGGTCAAGAGCCTCGTAAGCCTTTTCAACACCGAAGCGGTCAATGAGAATTTCAATAAGCTCATAGTGGTCGGCAGCCTCTGTGTTTTCATAGGGTGTAAGCCAATCCTCAAAGATAAGCCATGCGCCAAGGTTAACACCCCTGAGCTTGATTTTTTCGCCCTTCTGATTTACGATTTTGTTACCCTTTACCCTGAGTGTGTCTTCCTGAGTAAAGCCTGTAACTTCAGCTGCAGTGTCTTCGGCACTGACAATAACCATTGATGAGAATGCCATTATAAGACACATAACAAGACAAAGAGTTCTTTTAAAGATTTTCATAATGTTTTCCTCCTGAAAATTTTAATTCAGCCTTAAGGTGACGGTAAAGTGCATCCTTTTCGGCTAATCTGTGATTATAATTATACAATCTATGCAATATAAAAGTCAACAATCATTCCGTCTTAGCGGAAAAATTAGGTTTATTATACAAATAACAAAACCGTTTTTTGTATATTTTAACTTTTGTTCATTTAAAAAGTTTTGACAAATAAGACAAGCGGTATTATAATAAACAAAGCTTATAAATACGTCCCGGAGGTGCACGGTATGAGAATGAGAAAAAAGAAATATCTCGATGAGCGTATTGACGCTGTCAGCGAGTATATTTTAGACACAAAGAGCGAAGAAAGAGATTTCAACAAGGCTATAGAAGAAAAAGAGCTTTTTGACTATAAAGAGATTTTCGGCAACGATAACCCCATAAGAATGGAAATAGGTTGCGGCAAAGGTCAGTTTATTTTTGAGCTTGCACAAAGGCACCCTGATATAAACTTCATTGCAGTTGAAAAGATAAAGAATGTTATTGTCAGCGCCGCCGAAAAAGCCCAAAGCATCAGCCTTAAAAATGTCCGCTTCATTTGCGGTGGGGCTGAATATCTGCCAAAATACATTCCCGAAAACAGCGTTGAGCTTATCTACCTCAACTTCTCCTGCCCTTATCCCAAGGCAAGGTACGCAAAGCACCGCCTGACCCACAGAGACTTCCTCGCCCTTTATGAGAAACTCCTCACCGAAAACGGAGAAATCCACCAGAAAACGGACAATATGCACTTCTTTGAGTTTTCACTTGAGGAATTCT
This sequence comes from Acutalibacteraceae bacterium, assembly GCA_045537315.1. Taxonomy (GTDB): domain Bacteria; phylum Bacillota; class Clostridia; order Oscillospirales; family Acutalibacteraceae; genus UBA6857. Next base: position 540 of record JAZSPF010000110.1, on the reverse strand, counting down.
CCGCGGCAGGCTATAAGTTACAGAACATCTCCCTTGACCTGCACAACAGCGACTTCGAGGGCAACATTGTGACGGAGTATGAGAAGAGATTTACTGATTTGGGGCAGCCGATATACAGACTTGAAGCTAAGAAAAGCAAGTAAAGTTTTGGTCAAGCTTTTACAAAATCTTGCAGGGTGTGGGACAGAGTCCCACAATACTTAAAACAAAAACAGCAGACAACTTTTAAAAGTCAGTCTGCTGTTTATCTTTTTTATCGCCCTCGCCGGGCAGGCATTCCTTTTCTTGTAAGAAAAGGAATCAAAAGAACTTTGCCCCTTAATAATTTTCTTTTCTTACTTCAAAGTAGCTCTGAGGATGTGCGCAAACGGGGCAAACCTCGGGAGCCTTCTTGCCCATTACAAGGTGACCGCAGTTACGGCATTCCCACATGGTTTCTTCGCTCTTTTCAAATACAGCCTGCATCTCCACATTGTTAAGGAGCGCACGGTATCTTTCCTCGTGGCTTCTTTCAATAGCGGCAACCATTCTGAATTTCTG
>JAZSPF010000045.1:0-8617 GCA_045537315.1 Acutalibacteraceae bacterium | reverse complement strand
GCACTTTTCATAAGCTCAGCTATATCATTCCTGAAACCTAAGAGATGTACCTGTTTTTCAACCGAGAGGCTTTTTGCCAAAGTGCGGAATTCATCTTCTTTTTCGCCTCTGCCTGCAATAACAAGATGAGCCTTGCTGTTTCTCAGTTCGGCAATTGCCTTAATGCTTACAGTGTGATTTTTTCTGTTGCTTAGTTCTCCTACACCGAGAAGTATTACGCTGTCTTTATCGGCAGAGATTTCACTTAAAAGCTCATCCCTTTTTCCCTGCGTACCGGAAAAACGCGCTGTATCAACGCCCACGCCCGGCACATAGCAGACTTTTTTTGCATGAAGCCTAGTCTGAGCATTATTAAAGTCCTCTTTGTTTATGGTTATGAGCGTGTCGGTAAAAAACGAACAGAGCCACTCAGCCGCGAAATAAATAAGCCAGTTAATAAGGGGCGCACCTTTAAAAAAGTGAAAGCCGTGGGCAGTGTAGATAACCTTGGTGCCGCTTTTTCTGTGCATTGCCGCCGCAAGCCTTGTGAGAATGCCGCCAACGGGTGTGTGACAGTGAATGAGAGAAAATTTCTCAGTGTCAATGAGCTTTTTGAGAGCAAAGAAAGCCTTTAAATTCTGCGGCTTTAAGGGATTGCGCTGAAAGGGAATGTTATGATATTTCACACCCATAGCCGTAAGCTTGTCTTTAAGGGCGGCAACCTTTTCATCACTAAGGGAGCTTCTGTCGTCAAAATTGCAGGCAACCTGCACCTCATAACCCATATTTTGCAAAAGGCGGATATTAGGTATGTTGAACATCTCAATGGCATAAGCAACATGAGCTGTCATAAGTGCTTTTTTCATGCGGCACATCTCCTTTATATATCTTTTCTAAGTATAGCACATAAAATGTAAAATGCAAAGTGTAAAATACAAAATTACTGTTTTTCTTCACAACAACTTTGTTGCTTATCTTAACAAAATATTAACATTAATTTTTTTAAAATTTTTTATTGAAATTTAATATTTCTTTTTGCTATAATATGGTTGCAGGAAAGGACAAACCTGACAAATATTTTAAGGAGATGTTATAAATGCTTTTCACTTTCGTTGCAACAACAATCTGGCTCGCACTCACTAAGGCTTTTGCAAAAGCATGGCTTCACATTATTTTCTAATCAGCAATCTCAATAAACGGCAGGTCACTACCTATAGGTAGTGACCTGCTGATGTTTTATAATCCTAAAGAACCGGTATTTATACTTTACTTTCTTTGCGGGAAACACTTACTCATCGATAGAAGTCAACCCGCAAGCGCAATTTTGCATTTAATTTATTCTTCTGCCTTGAAGCCCTTTTTAGCAAGAAGTATAATCGGTACGAAAACGAAGACTGCAACAACGGCAGCGAAAAGGAACATGCTTGTTGAAGGTACAATCTTCTCTACACCGTACTCAATAATTGTAAGGTTTGAGGTGCGGCAGGCAATGTCGCCTATCCACGGGCCGACAACCATAGGAATAAGTACGGAAAAAATCATTCTGATGCCCTGGAAAAGTCCAACCTTATCCTCGGGAATGTAGTCACGCACTGAAGCGCTGAGCTGAATCTGAAGCACAACATAACCGATAAGTGTGGGAGCAATACCCACAAGTACAACTGCAATATTGGTTGATGTTGAAAGAATTGCAAGACCTATAACGAAAAGAATAATTGTGGGAATATATGCCTTAAGCTTATTTTTGTTTGCAACCTTGAGAAGAATAATAATGCCTGCCAAAAGAGCTGCAACGGCGATTACTGCAACAACAATGGTCTTTGCATCAAACACTGCACCGGGAAGAATAACCTTTTCAAGATAAACGAAAAGATAAGGGAAGAACACCTGAACGGCGATGTTATAAATGCCGACTGCTGCAAGTGCAAGATAAAGCTTTGAGTTTTCTTTGACAACAGAGGGTCTGAAGCCGTAGAAAAGGTCACTCCAATAATTTGAGTTGGTTTTTTCGCCTTTAATCTTAGGCTCTTCCAGAGTAAACAGACCTGCAACACCGCAGACAGTAACAACAAGGCCGAGACCGAGGAAAAATGCCTTATAGGTGACAACGCCTGCCTGAGCGAGGCTTCCCACACCCATAACTGCAACCATTGCAAAGAAGCCTACAAACATCAGTACCGTTTCAACCTGAGGTCTGACAACGGGGTTTGTTACGTCAGTTACCCACGCATTAAAGGCTGAGTCATTACTGGTTGAACCCATAAAGGTCATAACCATATCCATAATGATAACTGTCCAAACTGAGAAAGCGAGAATTTTTACCTCGTCTGAAAGTCCGAAAATTGCTGCAACATTTTCTCTTGAAATAAAACCGAAAGCAGCTGTAATTACGCCCCAGATTATGTAACCTACTGAAATGAAAACCTTACGCTTTTTCATCTTTTCGCTGAGAGTACCCATAATGAAGGTGGTGACAACTGCCGTAATAGCGGAAAGAGCAACCATTCGGCTGATTGCCGTTGTGGGAGCCATAACACCTGCGAGAGCTTCGGCAGACACGCCTTCATAAATTGAGCCGTAAAGGAAGGTGTTGAAATACATGTTTTCAAGATTCCATGCAACACCGCCCATGAGACTGAAAATAACAATATTCAGCCACAAACGCTTTGAAAGTTTGTTTTCCATAGTTTTTTGTCTCCTTTTTTGTTAATAAAAAAATCTACCCTACTATTATAGCAGAGTAGAAGCAAAAATCAAATATAATTGAGATATTTTTCAATTTTTTTATTTTTTATTGCTTTTACAAGCGTCAAACCTACAATTAAGCATACACCCAGCTCACCGAGAGCCACAAAACCCGCCTGTGTTAAGAAACTTACAAAATTGAAAGGTCCCTCTATAAAGAAAATTTCAATTTCAGCACCGATTATAATGCCGTTGAAAATTGCAGGCATTATCGCCGAAAGCAGGGGTAAGCCCTTAACGCAGATGTGCCTTGTCTTATACATACACACCGCCGCTAAAAAGGTTGCCAGAGAACCCATTATCATATCAACGGGCAAAGCTCCCGCTGAGATAATATTTGCCAGAACGCAACCGACTGTGAGTCCGGGAATAGCATATGGCGTAAACACACAAAGCATTGTCAGCGCTTCACTCAGTCTAAACTGTACCGCCATTGATGTGGTACCGGGAAGCAGTGCTTCCTGGGCGTAGGTCAGGGCGACATAGAGAGCAGCAACAACAGCGCCCACAACTATGCCGTAGATCTTTTTTGAGATATTCATTTTTCATGCTCCTTTAGTTTTGATTTTAAACAATAACACCTTATTGTTTAGGTCAGGAAGGTCTCGAACTGACCGCCGTTTAAGGCAAAAGTATTATACTATATGGGAAAAGAAAATGCAAGCAAAAACACAAATGAAACGGCTTAATTTAAAATGCAGGCAGGACACTACCATAAGCGGTAATGTCCTGCTGTTAATTTCATATTTCTTTTTATCTGTTTGCTTTTAGCATTATTCTAAGAATGCCGGTGTCATAGCAATTAAATACTGAGCCGCATAATAGGTTGCATGGTTGAAAACAAATCTCAAAACAGTGTTTTTATCCTTGCCAACTGTAAAATACATTGCTGAAAGAATAATATCGGAAACAAGGAAGAGCAGACCTGCTACGGTAAACATCAGATAGCCTGTACTTCTTGTTTTATACCAGCACAAAGCAGCTGTTGCTGCCATAAATGCAAGCACAAAACCATATACTGTTACAACAGCTTTAAACCTGCCGAAATTCTGCTTTAAAGGCTTTGATAAAATCAAATTGCCCAACGATACCACTACACCAAAAATTAAAGGTATGAGGAAATCTTTAAGAGTTAAACCGACATCCATCTGCATAGCTCTTATATAAAATAAATGTCCCATGCCGAAGCTGATAAAACCAAAAAGGAGATATTTATCCTTATCTTCAGTATAAACCCATTTCTGGTCGAGATAGATGTCACCCATAAGTCCCAACACCCCGCCGAGAAGTACAACCATTGCATAATTCCAATTGTCCGGGTTTGATTTAGCCGCTGCAAGCGTAGTAAACAAGAAGAAATAGCTGACAAAATTTTTGACGAATACACCTTTAACGCTTCTCTTTTTATGGCAGAGAATCATAAAAGCAGTAAAGAATATAAAGCCTGTGGTACAAGTAAGAAAAGTATAAACTGTCATAATGAATTCTCCTCACTATAATAAATTTATTTACAACACGGGTTTTCTTAGATGCACAGTCAAAGTATTCAGTTAGTAGTAGATTTGATTTATTCCTCTATAGCAATGCCTCTTTCTTTTCTGAGCACTGCAAGCTCGTCAAATACCTTCTGCTTCTTTTTGCCTGTAAGGTCATAGAAGAACAGAGGAATAGCACAAAGGAGAAGGCTGATACCGGGTACTATTGTAACGAGAGAGAACATAGCGAAGTTCTGTGTTGATGAGAGCTGATTGATAGCGTCAACAACCTGCTGACCTGAGCCGACGTTAAGATTGCTTACATCGATGTTAACTACCATATACATAACGATAATCATAACCGTTGCAAAAGCATTACCGATTTTGTTTACGAAGCTCTGGCAAGCTGAGCCGAGACCTGTGTTTCTGAAACCTGTCTTCCACTCCATAAAGTCAAGACAGTCACAAACCATTGCAAAAGAAACATTGTTGATAACACCCAGAGGGATGCTTGAAATAAGCATAAAGGGAATGCAGATAAGAAGGTTCTTTGTTGTCCAGCCGATAACAAGTGTGAAACAGCTTGCAACAAAACCGCCGATGCAGGAAACTACCATAATCTGCTTATATTCAAATTTCTTATAAAGCTTGGGCAGGAAGAGCATAGCTCCGAACATACCCACTGCGGCGCAGACCTGAATAACAAGAGCAACCGTTGATATGTTTGAGTTGTACTCTGCCACGGTGGAAGGCTTAGAGCCGATATAGAAGCCTGAGTAACGCGCAACGTGCGGTGCTGCAGCCTGAAGCATATATCTGCCGAAGGAAAGCACACCTGAAATAACAACAAGCATAAGGGGCTTGCAGGTGAAAATTCTCTTGAGTGCTGAAGGCTCACCCGGTGCTCTCTTTGTGGCATTGGGCATTTCAATTCTCTCTTTAACGCCAAAGGATGCTCTTACAAACAGTGGCATACCGATAAGTGACATTGAAATTGCCATAATGGCGTACTTGACAATGTTTGCCTTTTCAACATCCATGTCAGCAACGATAAAGCCAACAATAATGGGTAGTGCAACTGTTACTGCTGTGCCGATACCGCCAACAGTTTTAGCATAGGAAATAATGTTGCCTCTCTCTTTGGGGTTGGGAGTCATAACATTGGGCATACTCCAGAAAGGCACATCACTGGCGGTGTAAATCATACCCCAGGCGACATAAACAAACGCAACAAAAACATAGAGCCAGATTGACTTGTTATCTGTATCAAATCCGGGGTTGACAAACATAAGGATAGTCAGCACTGCAATAGGCACTGCTGTCCAGAGCGGGTATGGCTTCATTCTGCCTTTTTTAGTGGTGTAACGGTCCATAATCATACCCATCATAGGGTCATTAACGGCGTCCCACACACGGGCAAGGAGCATAAGAAGGATAACGAACATAGCGTTAAGGGTCAGAACATTCATGTAGTAGTCTGTTATATAGCTTGACATGCAGCTGTAAACAAGACCCTGACCCAAAGCGGCAACGGCATAGGTTGTCACTTCTTTTTTAGGTACATATTTTTTTTCTTCCATAAGAACCTCCTGACGTGCAAAAATGCACACTCTTTTGACATATTTTAACATATTTATGCATAATTTTCTACGAGTGAAAAGAATAATTAAAAAAATTTAAGTGTAGAAAATTTCATCTCTTTTTTGTGTCTTTTGCCGAAACTTTTATATTGAGTTGAAAAGTGATATAAAATAATATATCATTATTACATCTATACAGAAAGTAGGATGAAAATATGAAAGAACCTTGCAAGTATTTTAGGGAAACCTTTGCCTTTAAAAGCGAAAGCAAAACCGACGATAATTTTATTATAATCAAAAACCGCGTCAGGTTCTCCCTTATCACCGACCGACTCCTTCGTGTTGAAGTTGATAAAAAAGGGCAGTTTACGGATGAGCCTACTCAGTGCGTTATCTGCCGTAATTTTGCAAAGCCGGAATATAAAGTTATTGAGGACGGCGACAGTCTCATCATCATTACAACGAAAACAATTTTCAGATATGACACAAAAAAAGAGGTCATGACCGGCATCTCCCTTCGTGGCGGTAAAAATCTCAGCGAATATAAATCGGGCAACTTAAAGGGTACCTATCGCACTCTCGACCAGACTATAGGAGAAATTCCTCTCGGTGACGGTCTTATGTCGAGAAATGGCGTAGCAGTCCTCGATGACAGCAAGAGCCTTATTTTAAACGGAGACGGCACCATAGGCGAAAGAAAAAAGACAATAAAAGACGAATACTACTTCGCATATAACCACGACTACAGAGGATGTCTCAAAGATTTCTTCTCTCTTTCTGGCGAAGTACCTCTTGTTCCCCGATATGCCCTTGGCAACTGGTGGAGCAGATATAAGGCATATACTCAGCAGGAATATATGTCCCTTATGGAAAAATTTACCGAAAAGGATATTCCGATCACCGTTGCAACAATTGATATGGACTGGCACTGGGTTGATGTTGAAAAACGCTTCTGCCTCAAGACCTCAAAGCTTATCCCCGGGCTTAACAATGTGCTCTATGACGGTGACGGCTGGACAGGATACAGCTGGAACACAGAGCTTTTCCCCGACTATAAAGGCTTCCTCAAGTGGCTTCACGATAAAAACTACAAAATAACAGTCAACCTTCATCCTGCTCAGGGCGTGCGTTTCTTTGAGGATATGTATGAGGAATTTGCACAGCGTATGGGAGTTGACCCCGAAAGCAAAAAGAGAATTCCCTTTGACATAACTGACCCCGACTATGTTGACGCATATTTCAACATTCTTCATAAGCCCTATGAAAATGACGGTGTTGACTTCTGGTGGATTGACTGGCAACAGGGCAAAAATACCAAGCTGAAAAATCTTGACCCCTTGTGGGCACTCAATCACTATCACACTTTTGCAAATGCAGTGAATGACAAGAGACCTCTCATACTCTCACGTTTTGCTGAAATAGGCTCGCACCGCTATCCCTTAGGCTTCAGCGGTGACACAAAGATATGCTGGTCCTGCCTCAAATTCCAACCTTATTTCACTTCAACTGCTACTAATGTGGGTTACACCTGGTGGAGTCACGATATAGGCGGTCACCATATGGGTGCCAAGGATGATGAGCTTTATATCCGTTGGGTGCAGTACGGACTCTACTCCCCTATTATGCGACTTCACTCAACGAGTAACGAGTTTATGGGCAAAGAGCCCTGGAAGCACTGTTGGCAGGCTGAGGAGCTTGCAATTCAGACTCTTCGTGAAAGACACGCTCTCATTCCCTACCTCTATTCAATGAATTACCGTACACATAAAGACTGTCTTGCTCTTTGCGAGCCTATGTACTACCCTTACCCCGATGAAGATGAAGCATATAATGTGAAAAATCAGTTCTTCTTCGGCTCAGAACTTATGGTTTGTCCCATAACCGAAAAGCTTGACCCGAAAACAAATCTTGCAAAAGTTGATGTCTGGCTTCCCAAAGGCAGATGGACTGATATTTACACAGGTGCCATTTATGAGGGGAATCAGAAAATCACCATGTACCGTGGCATAGAGTCAATTCCCGTCTTTGCAAAAGAGGGTGCAATCATTCCCATGTCAAAGGACAATATCCACAACGACTGGACAAATCCCGAGGATATGGTTCTACGCATTTTCAGAGGCAACAGCGACTTCACTCTGTATGAGGATGACGGCGAGACAAACGCCTATAAAAACGGTGTCTTTGCAACAACTCTTATGTCAGTACGCGAGTCAGTGAGCAGCCTTGACTTTACACTTTATCCCGCCGAGGGTGACACATCAGTTCTGCCCTCAAAGAGAAACTATACCTTCTGCTTTGAGGATGTAGCTTGTGCTGAAAATATCAGTATTCTCATTGACGGCAAAAAAGCGAAGTGCTCCGTCAAATCACAGGGCGGAAAGACTACCATAAACCTTGAGGGAACATCTCCCGAAAATAAGATTGAAGTTGTCTTTACAGATGTTACTACCGGAGTCAACCGTGACAAGCGCGAGCAGATTATCGACCTTGTGACAAAATATCAGATGGGCGTACATCTCAAGAAGACACAGTTCGGCTCATATATCGACAATATTTACGGTAAGCTTCCCGAGTGTGACGAATGCTTCAAGGGTCCCATTAAAGAAGTTCTCGCACAAAAATAATCAGTAATATAAAGGACAGGTTCCAACACTAATCGGAGCCTGTCCCTTTTTGTTATTCTGTTAACATGAAATAAAAGATTACTCGTTTGCTGCAGCTTCTCTCTTGGCTCTGTTTTCGGTAACTATCTTTGTTACATTATCCATAAACTCGCCGTGAAGCTTAAACTTTGTTGAGAAGATGATAAGTGAAATTACAAACAGTACGGGAGGAATA
>JAZSPF010000038.1:0-2407 GCA_045537315.1 Acutalibacteraceae bacterium | reverse complement strand
CAGCGTGTCGAAAAAGTATTTTTCGGCACGCTGTTTGACTTTCGAGAATGGTACAAGATGCTGTTTTCTTCGCTCCGAAGCTGTACGATGGTACCGCGAGAGGGCGAAAAAACAGCAAGCACAAAAGTTTCAGCGACACAGTTCGATACTGTGTCGCTGAACTATATGTATCAACCCATAGTTTATAGTCACATCTTTTTTATGTTTATGACTTTTGTGTGATCTTGTGCCTTTATCGACAGTCTGAAGTGCGAAGCTTTGGCTTCGCACTCACTGTCTGGATTTAACTATTTATCTTTAATATCAGCACAGCAGGGATAAAATCTGCCGTCAAAAATCCATCTGCCGTCTTTTCTGACAATGGTGTAGGTGTAGCTCTCGGGCAAATCATCAGCCTTCACATTGCTGTAATAAACAGGATAAAGTATATACTGGAATTTATTGCCGTTAACCTTTTTTAACTTATCCGTGTAATATCTTGTCAGAGTATCCGTGTCACTCTTGCCGCCCTCTGCGTAATAATAAAGCTTACCGTAGAGTCTGCCGTCAAGCTCAACATAGAGATAAAGTTCATTTTCATAAACATCTTTATCGAAATATTTGTCCAGCAGATTTACAATGTCATTTTTTTCTTTGACAGATTTATGTTCTACCGCCGCGAACTGACAGGGCATACCGTAAAACTCGTGAGTAACGGTATGGTTATATGAGATATAGTTGCAGGAATATACCCAGTCCATATAAGCGGTGCGGGCTTCCTTAAAGAGCTTTCTTGCCTGCTTGAGCGTTATTGCTGTAGGTGCAGAGGTTACATTTAATTTAGACGAATACTTGCCGTAATGATTTTTGCTCTTAACCGTCTTGTATGCTCTCACGGCAAAGGTGTAATCCGTTTCGGCACTGAGCTTTTTCACGGTGTAGGAATTAGTAGAGGAAGTGCCAAGCTTTGTGTACTTTTTAGTTTTGGTATCATAGGAATAAATGGCATATTTCGCATCGGCGATTTTTGTCCACTTGAGTTTAATGCTGGTTGTGTTGATTGTGGATGCCGAAAGATTTTTCACCTGAGTGGGTGTTGCGCTTTTTGTTGTTGTTTTGACTCTCTTTGAAACTTCACCGTAATAGCGTTTGCCTGAAGAGGTGTTATATGCCTGCACTGCATAGTAATAGGTGGTTGAAGCATCAAGGCCCGTCACCTTATATGATGTGTCGGAAACATTTGCCAGCACCTTATACTTTTTTGTTGAGGTGTTGTAGGAGAAAACCGCATAATTTGCAGTAGACGAAACCTTGGTCCACGAAAGCGTTACATAGGTTGTGCCGGGGGTGGCTTTCAGACCCTTGACCTGAGCAGGCTTATATGATGCGGCTGATGCCGTAGAAGGGCAGGTCAGTGTAAAAGCTGAAAAAGCAAAAATAAGTGCAAATATCAGTGCCGCAGTACGCCTGAGAAAGCCTTTAATCATCTGAAAACCTCCCTTCAATTCAATCACTCTTCTTAATTTAATTTTACTTGCAGAGCAATTTGTTGTCAATACTTTCCTGTATTATAACACCCTTATGTCAAAACTATGTGAAATTTCGGGGGTATTTTGCAAATTTTTTTACTTAAATTAAATAAATATTGTAAAAAAATAAAAAAAGTGATATAATGTGCAGGTAATTTATTTTAAGGAGGCGGAAAAATGACATCTGTTGTTATAGCCGTTTATAAGGGCAGTAAGCATATTGAAGAACAGATAATGTCTGTTTTGCCTCAACTTAAAAATGAAGATGAAATAATAGTCAGTGATGACAGACCCGGCGGCATAACAGAAAGAATAGTAAAGCGAATAGCTGCCGAAGACAGCAGAGTAATATGGGTAGAAGGAAAAAATAAGGGGGCAGTTGCCAACCTTGTCAATGCACTTCGTCACTGCAAGGGCGATATAATATTTTTTTCACAGCAAAGAGATGTCTGGCTCCCCGACAAGGTGAAAAGAGTGAAGGAAGCCTTTAATGAGGGCGCCGACTTAGTGCTTCACAATGCCTATATCACTGACGAGTTTCTCAATATAACAGACTACTCACTCTTTGAAAAAATCTCTGCTAAAAGAGGGGTACCCTTTAATATAAGGAAAAATTCCTATTATATTTCCTGTCTTGCAATAAGAAGAAAAATGCTGAAAAAAATTATGCCTATTCCTAAAAATGTGCCTGATGTAGGTCAGTGGATAGGTCTTATATGCGAGGTTTACGGCAAGGTGAAGTTGGTTGACATTCCTCTTGTTTATTGCCGTGTGAACCGTGAAAAAAAGCAGAGTTTTGAAAAAGAGTTTACTACCGAAAGAAAAAGCAGAAGAATACTGCTGAAAAAACTTTATAAAAGAGTCTTTATCGGAAACTGAAAGAGATATACCGGATAAAC
>JAZSPF010000043.1:0-2288 GCA_045537315.1 Acutalibacteraceae bacterium | reverse complement strand
GGGTCAATGCCGGGTGTCAGACGGATAATAACCTTCTGTGTGATGCCTCTCTCTTTTGCAAGAGCGTCGACAGCCTTAAGCTCACACATGTTGTCAGCCATAAAGTAGCCCACACCGCTATCCATTGCAAGGGCAATATCGCTGTCGGTTTTGTTGTTGCCGTGAAAGAAAGAGTTTTCCATAGGGAAGCCTGCCTTGACAGCGGTGTAAATTTCACCGGGGGAAACAAGGTCGATGCCCATACCTTCCTCTTTCATAATTTCATATATTCTCTTGAAGGATGCCGCCTTGCTCGCATAAAGAGGCTGACTGCCCTCGCCGAAATATTTTTTCATTGCATTCAGATAGGTGCGGCAGTTACTGCGTATGCGGTCTTCATCCATAAGATAAAGGGGAGTACCGTGCTTATCTGCAAGCTCTGCAGTATCAAGCCCTGCAAAGGTCAGGTGATTGCCGTTTACGGCGATGTTTTCACATATCATATTTTATCTTTCCTTTTCGGTTTGTTTTTACAGCAGGTGTGCGATGAGCTCACTGCGCTCTGTGGCTGAAAGGTCAGCAGGTGCAATATCAAAAACGCATTTGCAGCCATAGTCACCTCTCTGAGCCATACGGTAAACCGCTCTTGCAAAGGCTACAAGTACACTGCCGGTAAACTCAGGGTTTGAGTCAAGGGTCAGCTTATACTCGATAACATGGTTGTGGGAGCTGTCTTTGCCTGTTTTGCCCGTACGGATAACACTGCCGCCGTGAGGAAGCTCACTGTGGTACTTTTTCATTTCATCCATAGTGATGAATGTAACTGTTGTGTCGTAAGGCTCAAAATAGGCGGGCATTGTGACAATTTCCTCGCGGATTCTTTCTTTATCTGCGCCTTCCTCGGCAACAACGAAGCACTCTCTTTTGTGCTTGTCTCTTGTTGTGAATTCAGGTGAAAGACCGCTTCTTACCTTATCCATTGCTTCTTCTACGGGCACGGTGTACTGACGTGCATCAATAACACCCTCTATGCGGCGGATAGCATCGCTGTGACCCTGTGACACGCCCTTGCCCCAGAAGGTGTAATCGTTACCGTCAGGGAGTACTGCAGAAGCATAAAGGCGGTTAAGTGAGAACATACCGGGGTCCCAGCCGCAGGAAATAAGTGCGGTAGTTTTGCCTTCAACTGCCTTGGCGTCAACATTTTTGAAGTGTGCTGAAATCTGTGAATGATTATCGTAGGAGTCAACCACATTGAAGTTTTCAGCCAGTGCGGGAGTCATCTCGGGCAAATCAGTTGCACTGCCTCCGCAGATGATGAGTACATCAATATCGTCTTTCCACCTGAGTATATCATTTGCTGATACTACGGGCACATTCTCGCTTGCAATTTTAAGCGTGGCAGGGTCGCGTCTTGTGAAAACAGCAACAAGGGACATATCCTTATTGCGCATTATTGCGTCTTCAACGCCTCTGCCCAGATTGCCGTAGCCGTAAATACCTATTTTCATAAATAAACATCTCCTTAACGGGTATATATGAAATATACAGTGTGTATATATTATAATGACTTATTATAACATCTCGTTTTTTTCTAATCAACTGACACCATTAACAAAATTGTTATGTTTTTGAAAAGCAAAATATATAAAATACTGTCAAAAATAAATATGTTTAATAGAATATTAAAATTGTGTTGACAAGTTGCCCAACAAAGTATAATATAATTAGAAACATTAAAAAAGCACTCAGGGAGGTAGATATAGTATGTTTGACCCTATAAGTGTGATAATTTCCACTCTTAAGAATTTTATTCAGCGCATCACAGGCATTTTTTCTCTCATACTTGATACCTATTTCCCGAAAGTGGATAAAGATGAGAAAGATGAGGCATTCTTTTTTTCGTTCATTTGAGTGAAAAAGCTCTCAAAAATTTTTCAAAAAAATTGAAAATACCCATTGACAAACCAAAACTTTTTTGATATAGTATACAAGTCGTTACGACAGTGACGGCAAGATGGGAGCATAGCTCAGCTGGGAGAGCATCTGCCTTACAAGCAGAGGGTCACAGGTTCGAGCCCTGTTGTTCCCACCATATGGCCCGGTAGTTCAGTTGGTTAGAACGCTAGCCTGTCACGCTAGAGGTCGTGGGTTCGAGTCCCATCCGGGTCGCCATTTAGGCAACCTAAATTATGCCTCTGTAGCTCAGTTGGTAGAGCAGAGGACTGAAAATCCTCGTGTCGTTGGTTCGATTCCGACCGGAGGCACCAGCGGCATTTAGACCGCTATGCGGATTTAGCTCATTTGGT
>JAZSPF010000083.1:0-34897 GCA_045537315.1 Acutalibacteraceae bacterium | reverse complement strand
GATTATAATGAGATTAAAAACAGTGGAGCAATGCATGGTGCTAGGGGCATAATATATAGATTATTGTTTAATAATTTCTATAAAAAAGGTTACTTCAAAAGAATAAGAATAACTGATTTTCAAAATCGTGGAATAGAACCTTCTTCGCCATCTAGGTTGTTGTTAACTTATATTGCAAATTCTACAGATTTAGAGTTAACTCACGATAGTAGAGTTGTTTCATTAGATGATTTATTGGATGATATACATGGAAAAATCGACAATAGTGATGTCGTAAGATGTTTGTGGGAAATGTATAATCTTGTGACGGCGGATGATTGGTGTAATTTAATATCTTTTGCTGAATCGAATGATGCAAGTGAAAATGGTCTTGTCAAAGAGTATAATAATTATTTAGCAAGGAAAAGAGGAGAAGAGTTTAACAAAATCGAGTATTCTACTTTTAGAATTACAACTGCAGGAATGGCTTTTTTGAAATATGCTTGTGTTCATTTTGAGTTCTTTGCATGCAGAAGTTTAAGTGCAAACTATCCCTCTCTTTTTTTGCCTAAGGCATTCAAAGAGGATGATGATTACGAATATGTTTTTAAAAGAATAATCAACGCTGTTTTTGAAGAAGTAGAAACATGTGCAGCAAACTTGGCAAAAACATATGAATCAGATACAGGGTTATGTAACGCATCTAATTCAAGTTTTGTATATAAAAGGCAGGGGAAAAGTGCGCAATTTCACGTAGAAAGAATGATTTTTTCACATATTCAATATTTAGATGAATTTAGACGATTTGCTTTAAAAACAAAAGACAGAAATTTGGCTGTAACCGTTTCGGATTTTGTTTTAGAAGTAATAGAAAATTATTTAGACATGCTTAAGAGTGATATGGTTAGGTGTTCAAAGTATGGTGAAGAGGTTGTTTTAAAACAGTTGTTTGCTCTGTTAGAAGATGCTAAATCAGATCCGTATAATCCGGAAAAGGAGATTGGAAATTAATGATACAAATTTTTTTAACAGCTGGAACTGTTCCACCTGAAGATGTAAAAACATTGTGGGAAATTTTATTTACTGAACAGTTACCGGCAACATTAACGTTTATTTCTGCTTTGCTAGGAATAATTAGTCAATTAGTATTGAATAACTTATCAAATTTTCAAAAGAATAAAGCAGAAAAAGAAAAAAACAGAATTGATAGTGTACGAAAGTTTTATATTCCAATTTTTTATTTATTGTCAGAATATAAAGTTAATTTGGATATATTGAAAGCTATTGATAAATTTGATTTATATGACAGTTCAAATTTGAATAGTTATCAATCTGAAATTAACGCGATTTACGAAATCATAGAAAAGTTAGCAAACTATACATTAGAAGATTATTATCCTATAAATGCTAAAACAAATAAAAAAATGCATGAAATGTTTATAAATATGGAGTTGTCTAATAAAGTACTTAAACTTCCTTTATCAAAAAGAAAAGAAACATATTCATTATATAGACTACCCCCTACTGGATATGATGCATCTGAATTAATTGAGCTTATAAATAAAATTACTAAATAATAGTAACTGATTGCTACAGTTATATATTTGTGTGAAATGTGATTTGAGATGGGCAATCACATAAAGTTTTTATTTAAATATTAACTAAAAAGTTAATGTTTAAGAGGATTGTACTTCCTTGCAGGTGTGTAAGAATCTTCTCGAAGCCGCATTTTATATGGAGAGTTAGATTCTCGGCAAAACCGTCATGCATGTACTGGTTAAATATAGGTGGCACCTTCAGTACAAAAAAATGTAATGAATCTAGTGTATGTAAGGGTTGCAGTATTTTATCTTTATAAAATGCATATGACTATTCATCTTGCGGGAATTGTTATTCGTAAAAATTAGGGGGATGTTTTATGAAAAAAACTATTAAAAAGGTTCTATTTTGTTTGTGTACAATTTTTATTATTATTTTTATGGCGGCAACTGCTTATGCGCATTCAGGGCGTACAGATGGTAGTGGCGGACACAACGATAATAGAAATGCAAGCGGTCTTGGTGGTTATCATTATCATTGTGGTGGCTATCCAGCACATTTGCATAAAGGTGGATATTGTCCGTATACAGATGTTTTTCCATCTAGTGTACAAATAAAGGCGCCAAAAACTGTATTAAAAAAAGGCGAAAGTATTGACCTTAACGCTTCTGTATATCCGGCTAATTCTTGCGATGATAGTATTTATTGGTCTACAAGTAATAGTGAAGTTGCCACTGTTTCAAGTGGATATGTAGTTGCAAAAGAATATGGTACTGCAACTATTACAGCAGAATCTTTCAATGGGAAAAAGAAAAGTATTGTAATAACTGTCAAAGAAATTACTGCAACAAAGGTAATAGTATCAGGGCTGCCTGAAAAAGAACATTATTATATCGGTGATAAATTTAGCTTGACTTCTTCTATAATTCCTGAAAATGTAGATAATCCCACTATTGTTTGGTCAAGTAGTGATAAAAAAATCGCGACTGTTTCAAAAAAAGGAAAAGTTGAACTTATTGCAGAAGGAAAAGTTGAAATAAGAGCAACTGCAAGTAACGGTGTTGTCGGAAAAGCAGTTATAAATGTTGAAGAAAAATATGTTGAATCAGTTGATATTGCTGAAAAGAAGATGGCTATGTTATTGCTTGAAGACTGCGCTTTAAATGCGACTGTTACTCCAAGCGACGCTACACATCCGGAAATTACATGGACTGCTAAAGATCCTTCAATTGTTTCTGTTGACGAAAACGGCAAAATTACTGCGATATCTTGTGGTAAAACTACTGTAACTGCAACGTCAACCAACGGAATTAGCGATTCAATAGTTGTAAAGGTCAATGAGATCAAAGCAGAATCTTTGGAAATTGATGGAGCAAGTTCAGTTTTAGTTGAAAGCAATGCCACTTTTACGTGTACAATTATGCCTGAAGATACAACTGTTAAAATAGTTGAGTGGAGTGTAGATGATGAGTCCATTGCAACCATTACAGAAGAAGGAGTTTTAACTGCTAAAAAGGTTGGTAAAGTAATTGTTACTGCAAAACAGAAAGACGTTTCTAATACAGTAAGTGTTGAAGTTCTTCCTATAAAAGTTGAAGATATTATTATCTCTATGGATACGGAAGAGGGTATTTCAAAAGGAGACACGATTTCTTTCTCTGCCGAAGTAGTGCCAACTAATGCTACTTATCCTGACATCGAGTGGAGCGTTAGTGATACATCTATTGCTACTATTGACGAAGATGGTTTGCTGACTGCATTGGAAGGTGGTTCAGTTACAGTGACCGCTACTGCAGGAGATGGATTTAGTGTAGAATATGAAGTCTTTATATCCGCTCCAATTTATACAGTATTGGGCTTCGGATTTATTGGAGTTGCTGTTGGATCAGTAGCAATTCTCATTGTAAAGAAGAGAAAGAAAAAATCCGTATAATATAGATACATAAAAAAGCATCGGGTCAGCCGGTGCTTTTTGAATGTTATTTTGAAGGTATTCACATGTCCTTTTGTCTTTATATTCAACTACTATTAGCACCACCGTACTGTGACATAATTATTTTAGCATATACAGGGTTGGGGTTTTTGATGTTTATGGGGTACTGTAAAATTTTCTCATATTGGAACATCAGCAATCACTCCCGCTGTTTACCCAAGGAAAGGGTGTGCAAAGCCATTTTTCGGCATTTTCGTCTTTGATACTGAGTGGGCCGTACTGGCATATATATTCATCCATAAGCTGTTTAAGCTGTTTTTTATATTTTTCTGTCAGCTCCAGAGCCATGCAGTCGCCCATATGTGTGTCAAGATATAAATGTAAATCCCATATGGCAAAGCGTATTGCCATAATTCTGTGCTTCAGGTTAGCCTTTGTGTTAATCATCTGCATCTGCCTCCCTGTGTAAAAGGAAGGTCCAGTGCGGGGAAAAGTGTGCCTTGGCATAAGGCTTTATCTGCGGTGTAAATATTGTCACACCACTGCTGAAAAGGTACATATGCCATAGCAAGACTAAGTTCACGGGGCAGTTCACCCGGCTGAGCACAGCACTGCGTGTCAGAGGACATCCTGAACTGAGAGCCGTAAGCATATCTTGTGTTATTCATCTTTATCGCTCCCTTTTTGTTATTGCAGTATTTTACTGCCTGATACATTCTATGCCCAAAAGTAAGTTAATGTGAAAACACTAAGGCAATATCTGTTTTTTCACAAAAAACTATTGACAACAAAAAGCACTGCTGATATAATATCACGGTAAAAATGAACACTTCCTTATTAAGAGAAGCTGAGGGGACAGGCCCGTTGAAGCTCGGCAACCTGCATTTGCAAGGTGCTAAATCCTGCGGTCTGACCGAAAGATAAGGCTTATATCTGCGGTCGGGTGTGACTGCAGTTTTTTTATGCCTTTTAAGGTGCTGTGAATAAGGAATAAATGAGTATTTTAAAGCAAAGGAGTATATAAATGGCAAGATTTCTTTTTACATCAGAATCAGTAACAGAAGGACATCCCGATAAAATCTGCGACCAGATTTCAGACGCGGTTCTCGACGATATTTATGCCAACGACCCCCAGGCAAGAGTTGCCTGCGAAACAACAGTAACAACAGGTCAGGTGCTTATAATGGGTGAAATCAGCTCCACCTATAAGCCTGACGTGGCTAAAATTGCAAGAAAGGTTATTTGCGACATTGGCTATGATGACGGTGCAAAGGGCTTTGACGGCAACGCTTGCGCAGTGCTTGTTGCACTTGATGAGCAGTCACCCGATATTGCAATGGGTGTTGATAAGTCTCTTGAACTCAAGGGTGGCGAAGAGGATGCATACAACCTTCACGGTGCAGGCGACCAGGGTATGATGTTTGGCTTTGCCTGTGACGAAACCCCCGAGCTTATGCCCCTTCCCATTTCATTGGCACATAAGCTTGCAAAGAAGCTCACAGAAGTACGCAAAAACGGAACTCTCGGATATCTTCGTGCCGACGGTAAGAGTCAGGTAACAGTTCAATATGACGAAAACGGCAAGCCTGAAAGTGTAACGGCAGTTGTTGTTTCTTCACAGCACAGTGCAGATGTGTCTCTTGAAAAAATCAGAGAAGACATTACAAAATATGTTATTGAGCCTATTATCCCCGGCGAACTTATGACAGATGACACTAAGATTTATGTTAACCCCACAGGCCGTTTCGTAACAGGTGGTCCTCAGGGAGACAGCGGTCTGACAGGCAGAAAGATTATCGTTGACACCTACGGCGGATATTCACGCCACGGCGGCGGTGCATTCTCAGGCAAGGACCCCACAAAGGTTGACAGAAGTGCCGCTTATGCCGCAAGATATGTTGCTAAGAATATTGTTGCTGCAGGTCTTGCATCAAAGTGTGAAGTTCAGCTGGCTTATGCAATCGGTGTTGCAAAGCCCGTTTCAGTTATGGTTGACACCTTCGGCACAGGCAAGATAGGTGACGACAAGATAAGCGAAATCGTAAACAAGGTTTTCGACCTTCGTCCTGCCGCAATTATTGACACCTTAAAGCTCAGAGCACCCATTTACCGTCAGCTTGCCGCTTACGGTCACGTGGGCAGAGAAGACCTTGATGTTCAGTGGGAAAAGACCGACAAGGTTGACGCTATAAAGGCTCTGCTTTAATCTTACGGTACGCGGGAGAGTATAAGCTGAAAGTCAGTTTATCCCGCCGATAAAACAGAATAAAAACTGAGGATATACCTTTTGATGAAGGTATATCCTCGTTATTTTTATTCTTGCTTACTTAATATTTCTTTCAATATAATCAGAAACAGCATTGTAAAATATTTGGGCTTCCTCTACCTGCCTTAATACATCTGCGTGAGAGATAACAAAGAAATCCTCATAATCGCTCTCTGTTCTCAGAGAGAAAGCACTTTTAACTATATCAGACATTTCTTTTTCAAAAATCCCCGTCTTAATATAGTTCATCTGAAAATAAGATATCACACCGGAGTGCTTTTTAAAGTCCTTTCCGTCAAGGGCAAGCAGGGCTCTTATGCAGTGAAAAATGGAATAATAGGAACGATTTGCCGCCGTATCATACATTTTAAATTCAAGGGTTGATTGGGCATTTTGCAGAAATCCGCGTGCTTTCGAGAGGCGGTATAAACACAAGTCGATTTGTTCTTTACTGTGCAAAAGATCTTCCCTCCCTGATTACATTGATAAAAAACGGCAGGGTGTTGCCATAAAGCTTAAGAGACTCATTGTCTTGAAGCTTGATAGAAAGAAGTACGCCGTGCTTGAGATCCATATCGCTGGAAAAATCGCTGACACTTCTTCGGTAATTATAAAGAGCCTGCTTATCAAGGTCAATGACAGCCATAACATCAATATCGGATTCATCTGTTTGTTCGCCTCTTGCATATGAGCCGTAAAGTATTACATCTTTAAGCTTGTCGCCGAAAATTTCAGAAAGCCCATTGTAGGTATCACTAAGTACACGGTTCAATTGATTTTGTGTACACATCCTATCATCACCTCACTTTATAGTTATATATTATCAAAAAAAGAAGCAAAAATCAAGAATTGTCTAAAATTTATATCCTTGGGTAAATTGCGATAATTTTGCATATTTCCCTGACAAAACTTGACATCTTTCCCATGGGATAATATAATTTATTTTATAGAAAAGAGGGTGGATATATGAAGAAATTGCTTATGGTTTCAGTGGTTGTTATGCTGAGTCTTTTTGTTCTCGTTCAAAGTGCATATGCTGTCAGTTGTGAGGAGTTTGACGGCGGCAATATATCGGGACAAAACTATAGTGTGTGGGCATCCCCCGTGAAGTCTTATCTCAGTCCCACAGATGACGGAAAGCTTATGAGAGTGCAACAGCTGCCCTCAGACGGCAGGGTACTTATAGAGTATTATGACAGCTCATATAACATAGTTTCAAGGAAGTATATCGAAAAAGAACTTCCTGTTTTTGGAGGCTTTTATGCCGGTAGCGATGCTTTTTATATCCTCACGGGACAGAAAAATCCCAATGAAAAGGATAGCACTGAGGTTTTCAGAATAACAAAATATGATAAAGGCTGGAACAGACTTTCTTGTGCGAGCCTTTACGGTGCAAATACTACGGTGCCTTTTGATGCAGGGTCGGCTCGCTTTGCAGAAAGCGGTGACTATCTGATAATCAGAACAAGCCATGAAATGTATACAAGTGCCAAAGACGGGCTTAATCACCAGGCTAATGTTACAATTCAGCTTGATAAGAAAAATATGAAAATCACTGACAGCTATACCGATGTGATGAACACAAATTACGGCTATGTGAGTCATTCTTTCAATCAGTTTGTAAAGGTAGATAACGACAAAATAGTTGCCCTTGACCACGGTGACGCTAATCCCAGAAGTATTGTGCTTACAAAATATAAAACAAAGGTTTCATCAGGCAAATTCTTTCCGTCTTACTATAATACTTGTGTGACAGTTGATATGTTCCCTATTGCAGGTCAGTACGGTGATAACTATACAAACTGCAGTGTGGGCGGCTTTGAGGTTTCTGACAGCACATATATTGCCGCCATAAGCAGTATTGACCAAGTGAGCTCTTCACGGGTGAGAAACATATATATTTCCGTTCTTGATAAAGCTTCAGACAAGCCGGATATTATAAAGCTCACAGACTACACCTCTGATAACAGCATTCCTTCAACGCCTCATCTTATAAAAACAGCAAGCAACTCTTATCTTGTGCTGTGGGAAAAAGATATGAATGTCTGTTATGCTCAAATTGACAAATACGGTAATATGAAGGGCGGTATCAGAGAATTCCAAGGCGACCTTTCCGATTGCGTACCCGTCATTTTTGGCGGTAAGCTCATATGGTATGTCTGGAATGAAAACGAGATAACCTTTTATGAAATTGATCTGAGTGATCTTGGCAAAACAAATGCCGTGAGCCTTGACAGCTATCACAGTTTCAGTGTAGTTTCCGCTTCAGGTGCCAGGGTTAATCTTTTGTGTAATAAGTGCGGTGAAAGCAAAACAGGCAGCATCCCGTCGGATTTCACTCTTTGGTGGGAAACAGACAGTGAGGGTTATTTTTCGTCAATTCCCGATAGTGAATATCATCCCGGTGAAGAAATTCGTCTGTGGGTGAGATACACTCAGGCAGATTATAATGATTATGAAGTAGAGTCGTCAGACACGGACGTTGTCAAAATAGCATATGATTCCTACGGTGATGCTGTTGCTCAGATGATTGGTGAGGGTACGGCTACAGTAACAGTGAAATCTGCATATAACCCTGAAATTAAACGCAGCTATACAGTTATTTCATCTCACTCTTGGCAGGAGAAAACTACTGCCGCCACATGCACTCAAAGCGGTAAAATTGTGAAAAACTGCAGTGTTTGCGGTGAAAACAAAACTGAAGCTATCCCTGCCCTCGGTCACAATCTTAGTGAATATGAAACAGTAAAAGAGGCGACCTGCACTGCACAGGGTAAGAAAACAGCTGTCTGCTCAAGGTGTGATTACACTGTCAGTGAAACAGTGGAAAAACTCAGCCATGACAAAAAGACAAATATAAACGCCACTGCCGCTACTTGCACAAAGTCAGGCAAAACTGTAGGCAAGAAATGCTCAATGTGCGGCAAGGTGACGGTAGAGCAGGAGACTGTTCCTGCCCTCGGCCACGACATGGGCGAGTATAAAGTCACTAAAGAGCCGACTTGCACTGCTCAGGGCAAAAAAGTTGCCACTTGTTCACGTTGCGATGAAGAAGTCAGTGAATATATTGCAAAGATTGCTCACGATGAAAAGACAGGCATAAAAGCAGTTGTCGCCACCTGTACCAAGTCAGGCAAAACTGCAGGCAAGAAATGCTCAATGTGCGGCAAGGTGACAGTGGAGCAGGAGACTATCCCTGCCCTCGGTCACGACATGGGCGAGTATAAGGTGACTAAAGAGCCGACTTGCACTGCTCAGGGCAAAAAGATTGCCACCTGTTCTCGTTGTAATGAAGAAGTAAGTGAAGCAATTGAAAATATAGCTCACGATGAAAAGACAGGCATAAAAGCAGTTGTCGCCACCTGCACCAAGGCAGGCAAAACTGCAGGCAAGAAATGCTCAATGTGCGGCAAGGTGACGGTAGAGCAGGAGTCTGTTCCTGCCCTCGGTCACGATATGGGTGAGTATAAAGTGACTAAAGAGCCGACTTGCACTGCTCAGGGTGAAAAGACATCCGCTTGTTCGAGATGTGATGAAAAAGAAACTTTCACTATGGAAAAGCTCGGTCACAGTTACAGTGACTATAAAGTCACAAAAGAGCCGACCTGTACTGCTATGGGCGAAAAAACAGCCTACTGTAGTCGTTGTAAGCAGACAGTAAAAGACGATATTGAAAGATTGCCCCACGAGGAAGTTGTCATAAAAGAGATTGATCCTACCTGCACTAAAAACGGCAAAACTCAGGGTAAAAAATGCGCCCGTTGCGGCAGGGTACTTGAAGAACAGCTTACAGTAGAAAAGCTTGGTCATAACATGAAAGCAACGGTTGTGACAAAGGCAACTAAAGAAAACCACGGCGAAATTGCTCACAAGTGCAGTCGTTGCGGTAATGCGGAAACTCAAAGAGTATATATGATAAAAACCGTTAAAATGGCAAAAGACAGATATGCTTACAACGGAAAAACGCCTAAGGTGTCAGTGAAAATTATAGACTCACAGAAAAATGTGCTCAAAGAGGGCGAGGACTACACTGTTAGTGTAGGTAGCGCAAAGAAAGTCGGAACTCACACGGCAAAGGTCACCTTCAAGGGCAAATACAGCGGCAGTGAAAAGCTCTCTTTTGATATTGTGCCTGGCAGAACTGCAAAGATAACGGCAAGTGAAAGCACTTCGTATATAAAGCTCACATGGCAGAAGGTCAGTGGTGCTATAGGTTATAGAGTTTATTAGTATGACAGCAAGACAAAAAGCTATAAGCTGCTCACATCAATAAAGGGTAAAAACACCTACACCGTAAAGAAACTCAAAAGCGGTACCACATATAAGTTTGCTGTTAAGGGTTATACGAAGCTCAGTGACGGCAGTGTTTATTGGGCGACCAGTGTAAAAGAGCAGTTTTCAACCAAGCCTGCAAAGGCAGTGATAAGCAGTGTTAAATCTGCCGAAAAGAAAACTGCCCTTATATCATGGCAGAAGGTCAGCGGCGCAACAGGCTATCAGGTTTATTACTCTACGAGCAAAAACGGTGACTATAAAAAGCTGAAAAGCACCACAGCACTTTCATATAAAAATAAGGCCCTTAAGTCGGGCAAGACCTATTATTTCAAGGTGAGAGCTTACAGGAAAGTGAACGGCAAAACCCTATACGGTGCTTTCAGTGATATAAAATCAGTAAAGGTGAAATAAAATGCGTGAAATACATACAGATTTAATTATAGACACGGTGGAAAGGCTCTCAATAGAATCCAACTACCGTCTGCCTCACGATGTCAGGTACGCGATTGAAAGGTGCCGTGGCTGCGAGGACTGTGCCACCGCTAAAGGCATACTCGACGACATAATAAGAAACTATGAAATAGCCGACAGTGAAAATATGCCCATTTGTCAGGATACGGGAATGGCTTGCGTTTTTCTTGAGATTGGTCAGGATGTGCATATTGTGGGCGAGGCTCTTTATGATGCGGTCAATGAGGGCGTGCGCCGTGGCTATGATAAAGGCTATCTTCGCAAAAGCGTTGTGGGGGACCCTGTTCGCAGAGGCAACACGGGGGATAACACTCCTGCAATGATTTACACTGAAATAGTACCCGGAGAAAACATTAAAATCACTGTGGGACCCAAAGGCTTCGGCAGTGAAAATATGAGCGCCATAAGAATGTTCAAGCCTTCTGCAGGCATTGAGGGCATAAAGGATTTCATTATAGAAACCGTGGAAAATGCAGGCCCCAATCCTTGTCCGCCAATGGTGGTGGGTGTGGGTATCGGCGGCACCTTTGACAAAGCGGCACTGCTTGCTAAAAAGGCACTTATGCGTGAACTCGGCACAAGTAACCCCGACCCTTATTATGCAGAGCTTGAAAAGGAAATGCTGGAGAAAATCAACGCTCTCGGCATAGGCCCTCAGGGCTTTGGCGGCAAAACAACGGCAATAGGACTTAACATTGAGACTCTGCCCACACACATAGCAGGTATGCCTTGCGCAATAAATATTAACTGCCATGTGACAAGACACAAGACGGAGGTAATCTGATATGGAAAAGAAAATAACCTTACCTCTGACAAAGGAGCTGGCTGAGAGTCTTAAAGCAGGTGACAGAGTTCTTCTCACAGGCACTGTCTACACTTCACGTGATGCAGGTCACAAGAGAATGTGTGAAGCTCTCGCAAAAGGGGAGAAGCTCCCTTTTGATCCGACGGATGCAACTATATATTATGTTGGCCCCACACCTGCAAGGCCGGGTCAGGTTATCGGTTCGGCAGGCCCGACAACAAGCGGCAGAATGGATGCTTACGCACCCATAATGATGTCGGTCGGTGCAAGGGGAATGATAGGCAAGGGTGCAAGACTGCCCGAAGTAATTGAGACTATGAAAAAAAACAGCGGAGTTTATTTCGGTGCCATAGGCGGTGCAGGAGCACTTCTGTCAAAATGTATAAAATCTTCAAAGCTTATAGCTTATGAGGATTTAGGTGCAGAGGCACTTCGTGAGCTTTATGTTGAAGATATGCCTCTTACGGTTATAATCGACTCAGAGGGGAATAATCTTTATGAGACGGGAAGGCAGGAGTATCTTCAGAGGATGAAGTGAAGTTTCAGCTTTGCCGAAGTGAAATATGCCTTGCGGCAAAAGCTGTGGGACCTGCGGTCGGCATTATATCCGTTTGGGTTTGTCGGTAGAGGCAAGTCTCATTCCGCCGAGAAGGTTGGTGCTACGCGGCTCCATAGCCAAACTTCGTTCGGCTCGGCGAAAATTCGCCGTAAAATCGCAGGGCGATTTTAATGGAGCCGCCCCAACTCACCGTCTTGATTCTTTAAAATTAAAAGGGGACCGGTTTGCTGTGCGCTCTCGCACCGTCGTAACCTGTCCCCCTTTTGGACAGCAGTTTCTTACAATTTCCTTAACTATTGCTCCCACGTCTTGATTTGCTGAGGCGTTAATTCTAAACTTATGGTATAAAAAATAAGGAGCATAACAATGAAAAAGACAGTTAAAATATGCAGTATAATTGCAGGTGCCTTGCTTATAGGCAACACTGTGCTTATGGCGGTTATTGCCAATCTCAACATCGGTCTTGTGCCTGTGGCAGGCCTTGGCGGAATTCTTCTTGTTTACGGTCTGTTTTTTAATAAACTGCAAGGCAAAAAGCTTGTGCATATTTTTGTTGCGGCTGTTCTTGCCGTACTCCTCGGTTTTGGCTCATTCCTTGCCGTTTACGGTGGGAACGACAATGCAACCTATGATGAAAAAACTGTTATAGTCCTCGGTTGTGGGATCAGAGGTGAAAGAGTCAGCGTGGGTCTTGCAAAACGCCTTAACAAAGCGGCAGAGTACCACAAGGAGAACCCTGATGCAATTATTATTGTCTCGGGCGGTCAGGGACCTCAGGAGGACATAAGCGAAGCCCTCGCCATGAAACGCTATCTCGTGGCAAAGGGCATAGATGAAGACAAAATAATAATGGAGGATAAATCCACCTCCACTATCACGAACTTTAAATATTCACATGAAATTATGAAGGAGACGGGTCTGCCCACGGACTCGGTGGTCTTTGTCACTAACGGCTATCATGTTTACAGAGCCGCAAGCTATGCAAGAGCCGAAGGACTGACGGTGTCACATCTCGGCACGGATATAATTTGGTACACTATCCCGATGAACTATATGCGTGAAATGCTTGCCGTGCTTAAAATGTGGGTGTTTGATTAAAAAGTAAAAAAGCAGTATCGGTCTCGGTACTGCTTAATCATTTTTCCACTGATATTTCGCCATATCAACTCTGGTTTCGTCAATAAACTCCACGCCCTCGCTCTCGAGCAAATCACGCTGAACATTCTCTCCGCCGAAAGCAAAGCCTTCTGCAACTCTGCCGTCTTTTTTCACAACTCTGTGGCATGGGATGACTCCCGGCTCGGGGTTTACATGCAGTGCGTACCCCACAATCTGCGACCAACGGGGGTTCCCTGCCAGCAAGGCAATCTGACCGTAAGAGGCAACCTTACCCTCGGGGATTTTTTTCACCTGCTCATATATTTTTTCAAAAGTGTTCATATGAGTCTCCTTTTTTCTTTTAATTTATCATAAATGAGAAGTAAAATCAATGGATAATAATGGGACTTGTTTGTAACTTGCAAAGAGCCGAGATAAGTACTATAATGAAAACAGAAATTTTTCTGACAAAATCTGTAACGAATAGGTTATTTTTTGCATTAACATACAGAACAAAGGAAAGGAGATGAGTAAAATGCAGTCTATGGATGAGATTTATCAGAGCTATGCTATGACGGTTTATAAATATCTGCTGACTCTTTGCCGCAACGACGACATTGCCGAAGAGCTGACCCAGGAAACCTTTTATCAGGCTATAAAGAGTATTAAGCGTTTTGACGGTTCCTGCCACATATCAACCTGGCTTTGTGCTATAGCTAAAAATCAGTTTCTGTCATATCAGCGAAAACACCCGAAAACCGCTGAGCTTGAAGCTTACGATGCCGTAACACCTTCGGCAGAGTACGGTGCAGTGGCTTATGAAAACAGAGTTGAGCTTCTGCGGCGGCTGCATTTATGCCCTGAACCTTACCGTGAGATTCTGTATCTGAGAATATTCGGAGATTTATCATTCAAAGAGATAGGTGACATTCTCGGCAAGAGTGAAAACTGGGCGAGAGTAACATTTTACCGTGGCAAAGAGAAACTGAGAAAGGAGCTTGAGACTTATGAAAAATAATCTTACCTGTGAGCTTGTTGAAGACCTTATGCCTTCATACATAGACGGTCTGACAAGCGAAGTGACAAACACCGCTATGCGTGAGCACATTGCCCATTGCGATAAGTGCAAGGCAAAGCTTGAGAGCATGAAGGAGCCTTACTCTCAGGAAAAAATAGAGGCGGAAAAGAAAGAAATCGACTTTCTTAAAAAGGCAAGAAAAAGGAATATAAAAACTGTGATTTTCAGCATAATTGCAGTTATTCTTATTGTGGCTGTGGGTGCTTGTACCCTGCCGTATATGGAAAGCGAACGACTTTTTGAAAAAGACATATACTATGACCTTGAATTTGACGGAAGAACCTTTAAACTGACAATGATACCTATAAGTAACGAGATAGTAATAACCGATGTCATAAGAGAAGAATTCGGATTCGGTGAAGTCGGGCTTGATATCAGAGGCAAAAAGAAGAGTCCTCTTGTTAATGGTGAAAAAGTTTATACATGGGAATATACTCCCGAAAGTCCCGGCTCTGTAAAGATACTCAAAATTCTCAATAAGATTTTATGGAAGGAAGGAGAACACATCTCCGATATAACTTGGGAAACATTTAACACAAAGCATCCTTATATGGGTGATATGTCTACTAACAGCAGAACGGCATCAGCATTGGGAATATACAGTTATCTTGGCTCGCATACCAATAAACTGCAGTCATTAAAAGAGCCTTATGAGTGGACAATGATGCTTTCTTATGAATTTTTGCCTAAGCAGGTGAAAGAAAAAGAAGAGCTTATGAGAAAATATTCTTATGCCATTCTGGGTCTTATTCAGAATCTCGGTGCAGTGACATTTGAGTATGAGGTTTTCAATTCTGACGGTGAAAACAAAGAGTGCAGGCTGACAACAACAAGAGAGCAGGCAAGCGAATATTTCGGCGATGATATAGGCAAGTGCTATGAGGATATAAGTGAGCTTCAGAAGCTTATGGAAATGACAGGCCTTGCAGATATGCCATATGTTCAGCAGAATGACAGAGATAATATGTATTACGAAGCCAAATCAACAGCAATGATAAAGCTTTTTAGCGTGAGCGATGCCCCAATTAAAAAAATAGCTCTTTATTGTAGCGAAATCGACCATATGATGAGTGCACACGGTTATTCCGATGATTTCGGAATAAACATAGGGGGAAGGCCTTCTATTAAAACAGTGGATATAAACATCTGGCTTGAGTCAAAGGAGCTTTCGTCGAATATCTATGATGATTCAAGGCTTGGCAACCTTACCGTTACAGCCGAGGTTTATGACTGGGACGACAATGTTTATGAAGTGGAGAACAGTGTTGAGGTCAGTGCTCAGTTTGGCGGAGTGTACTACGCAATTCTTGACGGCAACTTTGAGGACGGCTTCCATATTAAGACAAGATAAAAAGCAAGTGCAGAGCCAAAAACTCTGCACTGTGTTATTTTTACATACAAGAAAAAAGAGTCTTTTCATTATTCACCAAATGAAATGCAACTTACCAGACAGTCATTTTCATGCCGCCTTTTTTTACTATTTTTTTGTTGCTCTCCCTATTTCTTTTCTTCTATAGTATTTTCCTGACCTTTATAAACCACAAACTTGCAGAAAAGATACTCCAAAGTGAGGTTTGCCAGCATAGTAACAGCAAGAACGATGTATTCGTTGACACCCTTGCCTGTTGCCATATTGCCGAGCCAGGTGGAAATAGGTGTGAACACTAGATAGAAGCCAAATACCTTTGCCATGGCAATAGGGATGTTTGCCGCTGATTTGAAGGTGAAACGGCGGTTGAATGTGAAGTTCCATAAAACGGAAAGAGTAAGTGCGATAAGATAGCATACACCGTACTCCGCACTGAGCACAGCCATAATCTTTTCGTTCTCAATGTTGATATTAGGCAAAATAAGCTCATTGAGAAGTGTAAATGAACCCACCTGAATAATGCCTGCCGAAGCAGAGAACAGTGCAAACTTGATAGCTTGCAGAACATTGTTGTTTTTCATATTTTCTTCCTCCTTTTGCCGATATGGCTATAGGTTTATTATACTACCCTTTAAATAAAAAAGCAAGTGCAGAAGTCTTTAAACCTCTGCACTGTTATTGTTTTGTCTCGCCCTCGCCGGGCAGGTATTTTTTTCTTGTGAGAAAAAATCAAAAGAACTTTAATCATTATTTCTTGAGATTTATTCCCTTTGCTTCAAGATCTGCAATAATGCCGTTTACAACAGCCATAACCTCTTCTCTTGTCAGAGTCTTTTCGGGATGTGCAAATGTGATTCTTGAAGTGATGGATCTGCCGTTTTCGTCCTCATAGGTGTCAACAACTTCTGTCTTCTTCACAAGAGGACAGTTGGCATCTTTAACAGCCTTGCCGATAGGTGCAAACTTGTCGCTTACAAATGAAAGGTCAATTTCAATGCCGGGGAACTTTGAGGGTTCTTCGTACTTGATAGCTTCTGCTGCAGCTTCAGCAAAATCTCTTACATCAATTTCAGCATAAACAATGTTAGCCTTCTTGTCAACCTTCTTTGACACTGTTGGGTGTACTATGCCGATTTCACCGATAGCCTTGCCGCCGAGAATAACAGCGTTGAGGTTTTTCGGGTGCTGATAACAGTGAGCAGCTTCCATAGTTTCATATGAAAGTGAAAGATGCTTGATGTCAAGAGCGAGAGTTGCAAGCATATCACGAAGCTCGAAATAGAGAGCCTCCATTGACTTTGTCTTTGAGAAGAGTGTGATAGCAAGCTTTTTCTTTTCGTTGCAAAGACCATCTTCTCTGAGGCCCTCAACAACTCTGCCTACTTCAAAAATGCCGAATGAAGGAGCATAGGTGTTGTTTATTTTAGCCTGACAAAGCTGTGTGGGGATAATTGACTTTCTGATAACCTCAATATTGGGGTTGGTCGCGTTAACGAGCTTAATGTTATCCTCGATTTCGATGCCAAGGTCTTTGCACTCATCGTAATACATCCACACATAGGAGTGCATTTCGTGAAGAGAGAAACGCTTTACAAGGATATCCTTGATTTTATCCTCTACTGTTTTTTCAACGTCAGGGCGTACCGGGTAAATAGGTGACTCTGTGGTGTGAATATCAAAGTTGTCATAGCCGTAAATTCTTGTGATTTCTTCAATAATATCAGCCTTGATAGTTACATCCTTGGTTGCTCTCCATGAGGGTACCGCAACAGTGAAGTTGTCATCTTTGAGTTCAACACCGAAGCCGAGGCTTTCAAGAGTCTTGACAATAGTCTCATTGCTGATTTCGATGCCTGTGTAACGGTCAACGAACTTCTTGTCAAAGCTGAGGCTGACCTTATCGTACTCGAAGGCTCTTTCATCTGTGAGAGAAGACACAACTGTAACACCGCTGTCAATGTCCTGAAGAAGCTTAACAAAACGTGCAATAGCAGGCACTGTCATTTCAGGGTCAAGACACTTCTCATATCTCATGGAAGCATCTGTTCTGTGAGCGAGTCTTACGGTTGACTTGCGGATTGAAACAGCATTGAATGTGGCGCTTTCAAGAGTGAGGGTAGTTGTGTCCTCAACGATTTCACTGTCAAGACCGCCCATGATACCTGCAATAGCAACGGGAGTGTCACCGTTACAGATCATAAGGGTGTTTTCGTCGATATTTCTCTCGATACCGTCAAGAGTTGTGAAAGTGAAGTTTTCGTCGAAACGCTTGATGCGAAGCTTTTCTACCTTTCTTGAGTCGAAAGCGTGCATGGGCTGGCCCATTTCAAGCATAAGGTAGTTTGTAAGGTCAGCAAGAAGATTGATGCTTCTCATGCCGCAATAGAAAAGTCTTATTCTCATATTTACGGGACTTACATTCTTTGTGATATTTTCAACCTGCAGGCAGGAATATCTCTGGCAAAGGCTGTCTTCGATTTTCATATCAACCTTGGGGAGACTGTCATATTTTGAAAGGTCAACACTGTCGAGTGCCTTGAGCGGTCTGCCTGCAAGAGCTGCAAACTCTCTTGCAATACCGTAGTGTCCCCAAAGGTCGGGGCGGTTTGTCAGTGACTTGTTGTCAACCTCAAAGATAATATCGTCAACTTCATAAGCGTCTTTGATTTCGGTACCAACTGCAATATCGTCAGTGATATCCATAATGCCGCTGTTGTCGTCGCTTATGCCGATTTCCTTTTCGCTGCAGCACATACCGTAAGAGGTGTAGCCTGCGAGAGCACGGGGAGTAATTTCGATTTCACCGATTTTTGCACCGATTTTAGCGAAGGCAGTTTTCATGCCGACTCTTACATTGGGAGCACCGCAAACTACATCTGTGAGCTTGCCGTCGCCTGCGTCAACCTTTAAAAGGTGAAGCTTCTTTGATTCGGGGTGGTCAGCGATTTCTTTAATTTCAGCCACAACGATACCGCTGATATCGCTACCCTTAAAGAATATTTCATTTTCAACTTCAGCAGTTGACAGTGAGAAGCGGTGGATAAGTTCAAGCTTATCAATACCCTCAAGGTCAACAAAATCTGAAATCCAGTTCATTGATAAAAACATAAGTTACTCTCTCCTTTCCTCTTATTCGTCGTCTGTGAACTGTGTAAGTGACTTAAGTGAGCCGCCGTTCAGGTCACGGATATCTTTAATGCCGTATTTCATCATAACAAGTCTTGTAAGTCCAAGACCGAAAGCAAAGCCGGTGTACTCATCCGGGTCGATTTCGCCTGCTTTGAGCACCTCGGGGTGAATCATGCCGCAGGGGCAAAGCTCAAGCCAGCCGCTGTGCTTACATGAGGGACAGCCTTCGCCGCCGCAGATAAGACAGCTTATATCAAGCTCAAATCCGGGTTCAACAAAGGGGAAGAAGCCGGGACGAAGACGAACCTTGATGTCCTTCTGGAACACTTCTGAAAGCATGGTTTTCATAAAGTAGATAAGGTTGGAGATAGAGATGTTCTTGTCAACCATAACGCCTTCCATCTGGAAGAAGGTGTTTTCGTGGCAAGCGTCTGTTGCCTCGTTTCTGAAGCATCTGCCCGGGAAGATAGCTTTGATAGGTACACCGTCATTAACGAGGGCATCCTTATATTTCTTGTAGATAGCATTCTGAGCTGCTGAGGTCTGGCTCTTTAAGAGCTGACCGTTCTCAAGATAGTAGGTATCCTGCATATCTCTTGCGGGGTGATGCTTGGGAATGTTGAGTGACTCAAAGCATTCGTAGTCGGAAACAACCTCTGCATAGTCCTCAACGGTGAAGCCCATTGATTTGAAGATTTTTTCAACCTGACGCTGAACAAGTGTCACGGGATGATATGAGCCTTCGCCAAGTGTCGGGGGCATTGAAATATCAAACTCAGGCATTGAGTCGATTTCCTTTTGAAGCTCTTTCTCTTTAAGCTCCTGATTCTTTTCGGCGATTTTGTCAGTTACCTCGCCTTTGATGACATTTACTTTCTGTCCGAAGGTTTTCTTTTCCTCTACGGAAAGGTCCTTCATTTCCTTCATAAGCTCTGTAACAAAGCCTTTTTTGCCAAGATAAGCAACTCTTATTGCTTCAAGGTCAGCAGAGTTTTCGGCTTTTGCAAGCTCTGAGAGAAATTGCTCTTTGATTGCGGCAATTTTGTTATCCATAATAAACCTCCATATAAAAATAAAACCGCCTCAAAATACATTGAGGCGGAAAAGTATCCGTGGTACCACTCAAATTGCAAGGTGCTTTTTGTACCCTGCCGCTTTGGTTTGCTTTAATGCAGCAAATACATCCTGCTTTTCACAGGCGGCTCGTGAGGCGAAATTCATCTTCGGGGACAGTAGGATTATTCCAGCTCATAAATCCCTCTCTGAAAAGTCTTGTCCGTTGACTACTGTTTTCTCAGTCATAGCTTTTAAACGATATTGAATGAATTATAACTCACTTGCAGAAATAAGTCAAGAGTTAAAATGAAAATTGCTCCGATTATCTTATATAGGGCAGGGGATTGACTTTATAGCCGTTGACAAGCATCTCAAAATGCAGGTGAGGACCTGTTGAATTGCCCGTTGAACCGATACGGCCTATCTGCTGACCCTGATAAACCTTCTGCCCTGCTCTGACGGTAATCGAACCGGGGTACATATGGGCATAACGTGTTTTTATGCCACCGCCGTGGTCAATTACAACAGTGTGACCGTAGCCGCGCCAACCGCTGTAAGCCGTGACAACGGTGCCTGAAGCAGAAGCCACAACGGGAATGCCTGCCGAACTGCCGTAGCCAAGAACAATATCAAGGCCTCCGTGATAAGACCAACCTGAAATGCTTGCGCTTCTGTAGCCATAGTAGGATGAAATGGAATAGGCGCCTTTCGTGGGCCAGATGAAGCTTTTTGAGGGTGCATATCCCGAAGAAGAGGAATTGGATTTTGTGCCGATAAGGACAATTTCATCCACGGGCTGTTTTATCACAACCTCGGAAACAATACCCGTATACGCCTTTTTTGAGTCGATATATGTGGTGAGCTCAGTTATTTCAACCTTGCCGTTTTTACCTTTCTGAGTTGTCTTTTTAGTACCCTTATAGAGGGTGGAAGAATTTTTCTTTACGGTTTCATATTTAAGTGTCTGTGTTTTTGTGTGGGTTTTCATAACCTTGACTCTGACAGGTGAGTCTTCCTGACTGAGACAAGTTTTAAGCTTTGCACTGTCCCATATAGTGTCGCTGTCCTCGGGATAGTACCCCTGAATATACTCGATTTCTTCAACAAAGCCGACGGTAGTGTTGCTGTCAGCATTTTTTTCATAAGGAGAGAGAATGGAACTGAAAACACTCAGGGCATCGCTTTCGTTAGGAATGGCGCATAAAAATGTGCCGTCGATATATATTCCGCAGGCTCTTTTATAGCCGTAAGAAGAGCAGGCGAGTATAGCTTCGCTTATCATATCGGGTCCGCTGAGAGCTGATACATCCACCCTTTCAATAGAGAAGCTTATGTTATCAAGAAGCTCTCTGCAGCCTTTTTCGTCGGAGAGCATATCATAAACTATATCCTTGCTCTCGTTGTAAATCGCCTGATTTTCCACATATCCCACAGTTTCGTCGCCGTGCATAATCTTAATGGCAAATATCTTGTTGCCGCCGAAAAAACTAACGAGAATTATTGCCAGCACTGCAAGAGGAAAGACACAGTTTAAAACGTTTGTGACCAACTGCTTTTCTTCAGGCAGAGAGGATATGATATATTTTTTCACAGACCTGATAAAGTAAGCTGTTTTGTTTTCGTCTTCCTGTTTTAAGGTCATCAGACGAATGTGCTTCATATCTTGTCTGAACTGAGACGTGCTGTTTATACGCTTTCGCATTTCCCTGTCGCCGAGTCTGCTCAGATAAGAGTATAACGCTTTTGCAATTTTCCCGATATACGTTGCCGGCAAGAGGAATAGAGGTATAATTTTTGAAATGGCGGAACCTGCTAAGGATACATAAAAACCGCCAATGTCCTCTGCAAAATCAAGAAACCTGTCTATGATGTGAGCAGGGGACTGGCCTTTTTGTTTCTGCTGTTTTTTAGAGAAAGAGAGATTGACCTCAGTGGGCATAACAATTTCGGCGGCATCCTGTCCGTCGTACTGTTTGTATTCGATTTTTTCGGGCATATATTCACCGAAAATATCCTTTTCCAAAGGTCATCCTCCTTTCTTCGTTTATATTTTTACATCAAGGCACAGGAGAAAACATCCCTGTGCCTTGACAGTTTTTATTTTGTGGGATAAATGAGCTTTTCTTCGCTCCAGTTTGTGAGTACCTCACACATAGCGGCGGCTTCTTTTTTTGCTGTGGCAAGGTCATGGTCACGGTAGTTGCCGCATTCCTCTGCTGATACACCGGGCACCTCGCCTTCAAAATCTGCACAGAAGGAAAGGGCATCTTTTGTCAGGGTAATTGCATCAGCCCTTGAGAGTGTGTCAAGTGTGATGAAATAAAAGCCTGTTCTGCAGCCCATAGGGCCGAAGTATACGATTTTATCGGATGCGTCTGAGTTTCTTACAAATGTTGCAAAAAGATGCTCAAGGGTGTGAATGGCACCGTTTGCCATAACCTCTTCTACATTGGGACGTCTTGTTCTGATGTCATAGGTTACAGTATTGGCGTCAGTTCTTGAAAGATACATACCTTTGGGGAGAATGGTGTGGTCGATTGTGAAGCTTGCAATTTTTTCCATAATTTTATCCTTTCTCAGTTTAAGCTAAGATGTTTGTTTTTATCGATGAAAAGCCTTCTCACTGCAAGGCGAAGACCGAGGTTTTCCGTCTTTTTTAGAAGAGGATCATCTCTCAGTATTGTCTCAGCTGCCGCCGCAGTTTCACGGACTATATCCATATTTTCTGTGAATGATGCAATTTTCATTTCAGGCAGACCGTGCTGACGTGAGCCGAAAAAGTCACCGGGACCCCGAAGTTCAAGGTCTTTATCCGCAATAGCAAAGCCGTCATTTGTTCTGCACATAATGTCAAGACGTGCCTTGACACTGTCACTCATATTATCGCTTATGAGTACGCAGTAAGATTTTGCGGTGCCTCTGCCTACTCTGCCGCGGAGCTGGTGAAGCTGTGACAGACCGAAGCTTTCGGCATTTTCAATAACCATAACAGCCGCATTGGGCACGTCAACACCGACTTCAATAACCGTTGTGGAAACCAGAAGCTGAATTTCGCCCGAAGCAAATGCGGACATAACTTCATCTTTTTCTTTTGCTTTCATTTTGCCGTGAAGTAGGCCAACCTTATAGTCGGCAAACTCTTTTTTATTGAGAGTTTCGGCGTACTGAACTGCTGAAGCAACACCGTTTTCGCTTTCATCAACGGCGGGGCAGACTATATAAGCCTGCAGACCTTCGTCAAGATGTTTCTTTATAAAGGTGTAAATACGTTTTCTGTAAGATGTGTCAACTCCGTAGGTTGAAATCTTCTGCCTGCCTTTGGGAAGCTCGTCAATTATGCTCACATCAAGGTCGCCGTATATGATAAGTGAAAGAGTGCGGGGGATGGGCGTTGCACTCATAACGAGAGTGTGAGGGTTGTTTCCTTTGAAGGCGAGTGTGCCTCTCTGATTGACGCCGAAACGGTGCTGTTCGTCTGTGACAATAAGACCTAAGTTGTTGAATTGGGTGTCATCTGTCAGCAGTGCATGAGTGCCGACAACAAGCTGTGAGCTGCCGTTTTTAAGTCTTTCTTTTATTTCACGTTTGTTTTTTGCTGTGACGGAGCCTGTGAGAAGCTCGATGTTTATTTCCGAGCCTTCAGTGAGCTTTAAAAGAGTTTCGTAGTGCTGGCGGGCAAGAATTTCCGTGGGAGCCATAAGTGCGCTTTGCAGACCGTTTTTGGCGGCGGTGTAAATCAGTGCGGCGGCTACAACGGTTTTGCCGCTGCCCACATCACCCTGAACGAGTCTGTTCATAGGTCTGTCACTTTTCATATCGTTTATGCATTCCGCAATAACTCTGCTTTGCGCACCTGTAAGAGTAAAGGGGAGTGTGCTTATAAATTCACTGCTGCAATCCTCTGTGATGGCAAGTGAGGTTTTGCCCCGTGAGTGGCTTTTAAGGCGGCGCATACCTGTCTGCAAGGTGAGAAGCTCCTCAAAGATAAGGCTTCTTTTGGCTGTGTCAAGATCACCTTTGTTTTTGGGTGAATGTATTGCTCTGAGAGCAAACTGCTCATGAGCAAGCTTATATTGCGAGCGTATGCTGTCGGGTACTGCTGAGGGAATATTCTGCTCGAAATAGACATTCAGGGCATTTTCAGTGATTTTCGAGAGCACCTTTGAGGTAAGCCCTGCCGTCAGAGGATAGACGGCTTTCATGCCGCATTCGCTGTCAAAAGGCTCAACTATGGGGTTTGACATTTCAAGGGATCCGTTCTGAGCAGTTACCTTGCCGTAGAAAATATACTCCTGACCCTGCTTTAAGCTGTCGGCGAGATATTTGCTGTTAAAAATAGTTATATGTACCCCTGCCACACCGTCAGTGACAAGTGTTTTATAAAGAGTCATACCCTTTCTGATTTTATGCTCAACAGGGTCGTACCCTACAACGGCACTGAAAGCGCAGACCGTACCCGGTACAATAGACACTATATCCGTCAGCTCTGAAAAATCAAGATAAGTCCTCGGGTAAAAATGCACGAGGTCATAAAGGGAGGTAATGCCGAGCTTTTTCAGCAACCCCTCTCTTTTTTCGCCGACGCCTTTTATATATTTCAGTGGTACTGTGCTGTCTTTCAATTTGCTACACTCCATGAGTAAATATTGCGGAAAGGTTCGTATTCGTTTATGCTGTCTTCATAGGTCAGCTCTCTGGAATAATAAGCTATACCTTCTCTGAAAAGCAAGGGTATAAAGGGCTTTTCAAGGGAAAAAACCTGGATGAAGGTGGAAATGTCAATTTTACCGCCGATGAAATCATAATAAGCTTTCGCAGTGGATGAGCCGGTGTCAATGCCGTAATTTACACTGCCGTTTTCGCTGAAAAAAGGTGTCAGACTCATATCGGGAGTCAGCTTGACTTCGCCCATATAAAGGTCATAGTCACCTCTCTCAAGAGCTGAAATATATTCCTCATAGGTGAGCTTCTGCAGTCTTACATCCACACCAATAGCCCTAAGGCTCTTAGCTATGGTTTCGGCACACTTTACCTTAGGCTCGCTTTCACTGTTGACAATGAGGGTAAGCTCTAAAAATTCAAAATTCTTTGAACGGTATTTGTTTGTGCTGTATTCAAATTTATAGCCTGCTTTTTCTAAAAGTTCTTCAGCCTTCATTGAGCTTGTTTCATAGGCGTCTGTGTCAATGCCTGTTACAGCCTGCCAATGGGGGTTAAAGGGAATATCGCTGGCTGTGGCAATACCGCTGTAGGCGGAGTCGCAAAGTGAATTTTTTGACAGTACGTAGCATATAGCTTCTTTTACATTTTTGTTTCTGAGGGCTTTTGTTTTGCTGCTGAGACCGAGATAGACCATGTTGTTAAGTGAAACTCTCATAGTATTGGCTCTTATTTTGGTGTATTCACCGTCGCTTAAATCGTCAAAGAAATAGGTAAGGTCACCTGTCTGCAGAAGATAAAGCTCGCCCTTGTCTGAGGTGATGGGCACAAGAGAAATGGATTGAGTTGACATTTCCTCTTGTCTTACGCTGTTTTCGTTAGCTGTGAGGGTGTAGTTTCCGCTTTTCCTGACCATAGTGTATCTTCCGCTTCCCGTAGGAATATCCTTTTCGGCGGTGCCGTCTTTGACAATGGGGAAGGTCAGGCAATTTTCAGCATAAATATCGGGTGTCACGAGAGTGAAAGTTACACTGTCAACACCGGGTGAGGCAGAGGAGAAATTCTGAAGTCTGCCACGGTAATAATCACTCTCTTTAGCAGTGTTGAAGGAATAAACAACATCGTAGGGTGTTATATAACTGCCGTCTGAAAACACAGCTTCACTGTCAATGGTAACAGTCAGCATCTTTTCGCTGTTGGTGTAAGACTGAGCAATGAGAGGTTCCACGGTGTAGTTTTCTCCGGGGAGAAACAGCGAATCATAAACAAGAGTCATAAGATTTCTGTTTGTGGGACTTTCCGTCTTGAACGGATTAAGGGACTTGCCTTTGTAGTAGCCTAAAACAATTTTTCTTTCGGGTAAGACCTGTGCCGTGGTGGTCTCTTCAGTGGTTGTTTCGGCAGGATCCGTAACATCGCCGTTATCACCGCAGGCTGAGAAAATGCCTGTAAGCAGTGAAAGACATATTAAAAGACACACAAGTTTTTTCATAACCGATCTCCTATTCAAAGCGTACCGTTTCGGTTGCGGTACATTTTCCGCTTTTTTCGTCTATAGTAAAAATACATCCGTTTATCATACATTTGCCCTTGGCGTGGTCAAAGCGTGCAGGCATATTGTTTCTGAATTTGTTTATGACAATTTCCTTTTCAACGCCCAGCACACTGTCAATAACGCCGCACATACCTGCATCGCTGATGTAGCCTGTGCCGCCGCTGAGTACTCTGTCATCATTTGTCAGCACATGTGTGTGCGTGCCGAAAAATGCGCTCACTCTGCCGTCGAGGTAGTAGGCGAGTGCCTGCTTTTCAGATGTTGCCTCAGCGTGAAAATCCACGAGGATTATATTTGTCTCTTTTTCTAATTCCTTAATTGCTCTGTCGGCGGCAGTGAAGGGGCTTTCAAGAGCTTCCATATACATAGTACCCATAAGGTTGAGTATGCCTATTTTATAAAAACCTGTGTCAACCACTGCATAGCCTCTGCCGGGATTGGTGGAATTATAATTGTAAGGTCTTATGATATTCTCGTTGTCGTCAAGAAAGTCGAAAACCTCTTTTCGTCTGTAAACATGGTTGCCTGTTGTGATAAAGTCAACTCCGCTTGTGAAAAGATGCTCAGCGGAAAAAGGCGTAATACCGTTGCCTGCCGAAGAGTTTTCTCCGTTTGCAATTGTGAAATCAATGGCCTTGAGCTTTTTGAAGGCAGGGAGCTTCTTTCTTATGAACTCACAGCCTGAGTCGCTTACCACATCGCCTAAAACAAGTATGTTCATTATAAAGTCTCTTTTCTTTTAATCGTATAAGTATTCGCTGACATCAAAATCGTCATCGTTGGGGTAGTAGTCCCAACCGTCATAGTAGTTGCCACCGTCTTCTTCGCCCATGATTTCAGGAATTTCCTTGATAACTTCAACCTTTCTTCCCTGCATCCAGAGGAAGTGGCTTACACGAAGAGTATAGCCGCAACCCGGTGGAGTGAGCCAATCGCTCACGGATGCCTCAGGCAGACCGAAATTTGAAAGTATTGTTGAAATAACGCCGCCGTGTGTGACGATAACAAGGTCTTCAGTGCCTGTTTTGATAACTCCGTCAACTATTTTTTCAAAGTTGGTGCAGACCCTTTTTGCAAAGTCCTCGTTGCTTTCACCAAAGGGAGGTCTGACACCGGGTTCGCCCTTGAGCCAAGGCTCAAAGTTAGGCTGCTTTTTCTGCAGTTCCTCTGCGGTTTTGCCTTCAAATTCGCCGAAGTTATATTCTGTCAGACCCTCAATGACAACGGGTTTGAGTGAGGGATAGATTATCTCTGCCGTTTCAAGACATCTTTTAAGAGGTGAAGAAAAAACAAACTGGGCACCGGGATAGGTATATTCATCT
Organism: Acutalibacteraceae bacterium; assembly: GCA_045537315.1. Taxonomy (GTDB): domain Bacteria; phylum Bacillota; class Clostridia; order Oscillospirales; family Acutalibacteraceae; genus UBA6857. Next base: position 7,804 of record JAZSPF010000083.1, on the reverse strand, counting down.
GCCATTTTCTGGAGCTGCTCCTTACCTTCTGAGCAAAGGGGTGTATCTGTTATACCGCAGTAAACGCCTTCAAGATTGTCTTTTGTGAAGCCGTGTCTGATTAAATGTATACGGTAAGTTTTCATTTTTATAAAAAACCTCCTTGTTGAGTACCAATATTGTCTGTCAACTCTATATTATATATCAAATATAAAGGAAATTCAATCATTATAATTGAAAAAATAATTAAAGTCAGCTATAATAGTTGCAGATAATCTGAAAGGGAGAAGTCTATGCTTAATTTTATTATCGGTGTCAAAAACAGCGGCAAGACAAAAAAAGCTCATGAGGTACTCGGAGAGTGTGTCTCAAGAGGCGAGGGGGCTATGATAATTGTTCCCAAGCAGTTTACTTTTGACACAGACAAAGGGTTGCTTTCGCTTCTTGGTCCCAAAACAGCCTGTGAAATAGAGGTGCTGTCCTTTTCAAGACTCTGCCATGTTGCCGTAAGCACCTACGGCGGCATCAGAAAGCCCATAGCCGGTCAGGGTATGAGAGAGATTTTCATGTCCAACGCCATTGAGGCTCTGAGTGACAGGCTGACAGTTTTTGCAAAGCACAGAAATGAGATTGCACTTGTGACCAAAATGCTCTCGGAAATTGACGAAATGAAGGATTGCGGAATAAGTGCCGACGAGCTTGAAAAATGTGCCGAAAAAGTAAGCGATGCTGCGCTTAAAAACAAGCTTACTGAAACCGCGCTGATATACCGTACCTATGAAGCGGAGATTTCTCAAAGCCATTTCGATGACGGCGATATGCTCGAGAAGGTGTATGAAATACTTTCTCCCACTTCGTTTTTTGAGGGAAAAACCGTTGTTATAGACGGCTTTAAAAGCTTCACTCAGCCTGAATATAAGCTCATTGAGCTTATGCTGAGAAAGGCAAAGGATGTCTATATAACGCTGTGCTGTGATGACATAAGCAATATGAATGAGTTGAGTGCTTTCTCTTATGTGTGTAAAACAGCAAGAAAGCTGCGACTTCTTGCAGGCAACATCGGTGTGACTACGGGGAAAATCCTGCTGACAAAAAGAGATACATCCCGTTTTTCACAGGAGATGCTTCACCTTGAAAGAAATCTCTATGCAAGTGAATTTTCAGTTTACGAAAAGCCTACGGATAAGGTCAGGATAATTGAAGCTGATACAGCCGAAAGTGAGTGCGATGCTGTTGCAAGACAGATTAAAGCACTTATAAGAGAAGGCAAATACCGTTGCAGGGATATTGCTGTTGTTTACAGAAAAGACGAAAAGTATGAAAAAGGCATAAAAAGTTCACTTAAGAAATATGCACTGCCTCTTTTTGAGGACAGGCGTCAGCCTATAAAAAATCAGCCTCTTATCAGCTATGTGAGAAATCTGCTTCTTATAATGAGTGAGGGCTTTAATTCGGACTATATTTTCAGGCTCGTCAAGACGGGGCTTTGCCCTCTTACACAAGAGGAAATATCCGAAATTGAAAACTATATTTTTACATGGGATATTACGGGTAAAAAATGGCTCAGTGATTTTACGGGCAATCCTGAAGGCTTTGGTGACACTTTCGGCGAAAAGGAAAAAGAGCGCCTTGAAAAAATAAATATAACCAGAGAAAAGGTTATTGCTCCTCTTGTAAGCCTGAGAGAAACCTTAAAGGGGAAAAGCGGAAAAGAAACGGCTGCACATATCTACCGTCATTTAAGAGACTGCAAAGTTGACGAGGCGCTTAAGAATTATGCTTTGAATTTACAGGAAAAGGGCTTTGTGGAACTTGCGGTTGAACAAGAGCAGGTATGGGATATTCTCATGTGTACTCTTGACGAAATTGCAGGGGCTCTTTGTGACAAAACAGTCAGTGCCTCACGTTTCTCTGAGCTGTTTGAGCTGGTTGTTGCAGGCAAATCTCTGGGCAAGCTGCCTGACGGCTATGATGAAGTTTATATCTGCGGCGCCGACAGAATACTCACAAAATCAGCTAAGGCTGTTTTTGCCGTTGGTATGAACACCGGTGTTTTCCCTCTTGAACACAAGGAGGGCGGCTTGTTTTCACCTTATGAAAAGAAGAAACTTCTTGAAGCTGAGCTTACAGTGGGCGAGGATATAAAAGAGCTGACCCTTAGTGAAAGATTTGTGTGTTACAGTGCTTTATCTGCTGCCACAGACCTGCTTTGTCTTTCCTTCAGCACCTCATCAGGCGTTTCGGATAAGCTGACGCAAAGCGAGTGTGTAGGTTTTGTTAAAAGTATTTTCCCTGCCTGCAAAATTATAAATACACTTACTGAAAGTTTGACAGACCTTGTAGAGAGTGAGCAGTCCGCCTTTGAGCTTATGGCAAAGCTGTGGCAAAACGGCGGCGATATGTTTGAGAGCCTTCATGAATGTTTCAGTGAAAACGAAAAATATAAAGACAGACTCACTTCTCTTTCCAGGGCAACCTCTCAGGGTGATTTCACCTTTGAAAACAGGAGTGTATCCAAAAAGCTTTTCGGCGAGAACATGTACTTCTCTGCTTCGCAGCTTGAGGTTTATTCCAAATGTCCCTTTATGTACTTCTGCCGTTACGGCGTGAAAGCAAAACCCAGACCCAAGGCTATGCTGGATGCAGCTATGGGCGGCAATGTGGTGCATTATGTTCTTGAAATGATACTCAAAGACCACAAGGGCAAGGATTTTCTTAAAATGACTCCGAAAGAAATTGACGGTGAAATCAGACATCACTTAGGCGAATATATGCGCCTTTATATGGGTGAGAGCGACAGTATGAGCCTTCGCTTCAATTATCTTTACGGCAGAATGTATAAGATACTGAAGCACCTTTTTGACAGACTTGTTGCAGAATTCAGCGACAGTGACTTTGAGCCTTGCGATTTTGAGCTGACCATAGGCAGAAACGAAATTGTAAAGCCTTTTAAAGTACCTCTTAAAGAGGGTAGCGTGGAGCTTATAGGCAAAATTGACCGTGTGGATAAAATGGATTCTGACGGCAAGCGTTATATAAGAATAGTTGACTATAAAACAGGCATTAAGGAGTTTAATCTGAGTGATGTCTTTTACGGCATAAATATGCAGATGCTTCTTTATCTTGTGAGTATATGGCGTGGCGGTACTGAGTTTTATGAAAGCATTACGCCCTCGGGTATTCTTTATTTCCCTGCAAGACTTTCTGCCTGCAATGTGGAAAGAAGCGACAGTGAGGAAACAAAGGAAAAGAAGCGTCTGATGACGGGTAAAATGAGCGGTATGCTTGTGCTTGACGGCGAGAGCGCTTCCGCTATGGATAAGAGTAAAAGTTCGATTTTTATACCTGTGAAATTCGACAGTAAAACAGGTGCCGTAAAAGGAAATTTCATAACCCTCACACAGCTTGAGAAGCTCGGTAAAATGATGGACTCAATAATTGAGGATATGGGCAACAGCCTCCATGACGGAATTGTCAGTGCAAGACCGATTTTCGGCCCGGGTCACGGCGAAACCTGTACATGGTGCGACTATAAGGATGTATGCCTTAAGGATAAGCCTACGGTGCGATATGCAGACAAAATGAGTCATGATGACTGTATAAGAAAACTTATGGGAGGTGAAGACAGTGTCGAGAAATTGGACACCGCAGCAGAATGATGCAATAAATGCCCTCGATGGCAGTGTGCTTGTTTCGGCGGCAGCAGGCTCAGGTAAGACAGCCGTTCTCACACAGCGTGTTATAGGTCGCCTTACAGACAGTGAGAACCCCGTCAGCGCCGACAGACTGCTGATAGTTACCTTCACCAGAGCAGCCGCAAGCGAAATGCGTGAGAGAATAAGTGCGGCACTTACTTCCCTTATAAGACAAGACCCTACCAATAATAACCTTATCAATCAGCAGATGCTTCTGCCTTCGGCAAAAATCTGCACCATAGACAGCTTCTGTCTTGACCTTGTCAAAGAAAACTTCCAGCATTTGTCCGTTTCTCCCGACTTTAAAATAGGCGATGAGGGCGAAATTGCACTGCTTGCAAAAGAGGCTATGGATTTAACAATGGAGCAGCTTTATGAGGGCGACGAAAACGGTGAATTCAAAAACTTAACTGAGCTTCTTTTTGCAGGCAGGGATGACAGCAATCTTTGCAATATGATTGAAAAGCTCTATACGGCATCTATGTCTTTTCCTTTCCCCGAAAAATGGCTTGACTCACTTTCAGATAGCTTCGGCTACAGTGGAGGAGTAAAGGAAAGTGTTTACGGTAAAATAGTTCTTGATCATGTAAGACGGGTTCTTGATTATACAAGAGATCTTACAAACAATATGATAATCACTGCCTCAGACGATGAGGTGCTTCAAAGCGCCTATGTTGATGCTCTTGTTTCAGACAGGGCGCAGATAGAGTATATAATAGACTCAATCGAAAGAAATTGCTGCTGGGATGAAATAAGACGTGCCGTGATTTGCTTCAAGGCTGAAAGACGCGGCAGAGTACCAAAAGAAATGAGTGAAGACTTTGCAGTAAAAGCACTTGGTGAAAACCGTGACACGGTGAAAAAGGAGCTGAAAAAGCTCCAGGAAATCATGTGCTGCAGTGAAGAAGAATTTGCAAGTGATACGGAGTATCTTCTGCCAATGGTGAAGGCACTTGTTGATGCCGTTAAGCTTTATCACAAGAATTTTGACCTGATCAAAAAGGAAAAGAAAACCGCTGATTTCAGCGATATTACCCACATGGCTATTTCTCTTCTTGCAAAGCAGGATGGCGACTCGTGGAAAAGTACGCCTCTGGCAGAGAGCCTGAGGGAAAGCTTTTGCGAAATTCTCATAGACGAATATCAGGACACAAATGCGGCACAGGATATGCTTTTCACGGCAATATCCGACAACAATCTTTTCAGAGTAGGTGATGTCAAGCAGAGCATTTACCGCTTCCGTCAGGCTAATCCTGATATTTTCATCTCGCTGAAAAACAACTTTGAGCCTTATAACAGAGATAAAAATTCCTATCCCGCAAAAATTACTCTCGGAAACAATTTCAGAAGCCGCAGAGGGGTAACGGATATAATCAATTTTGTTTTCTCGCAGATAATGAGTGCGGGTTGCGGCGACATAGATTACGGTGATGAGGAAAAGCTTGTTGCAAGCGCATCTTATGCCGAAAAAAATGAGGCTGACACAGAGCTTCATCTCATTGAGACAAGTCAGGCAGACACCTTTTTCGGCAACGTGAGTAACGCGGCACAGGCAAGGCATATTGCAAGGCACATAAAAAAGATGATCGCTGAGGGCTACACAGTCAAAGACGGCGACGGTGAAAGACCTGCGCAGTATAAGGATTTTGCTGTGCTTATGCGCGCTACGGGCGGTGGCAAAGGTCTTGAGTATGCTGATGTTTTCCGCAGTGAGGGCATTCCTTGTTTCACAGAGGTACCGGGCAAGTTTCTGCAGTCAAGTGAAATCAGTCTGGTAATAAACATTCTGCGCGTTATTGACAATCCCAAGCAGGATATACCCCTTCTGAGTGTAATGATGTCACCTGTTTTCGGCTTTACTGCCGACGATGTGGCTAAAATCAGGCTTCTCGGCAAGCATGACAGCCTTTACGGCTGTGTTCTGAAAAATGCCCATGACAGTAAAACGGCGGATTTTCTTGCGGCAATCGCTTCCTGGCGCAACATAGGCGTATGCCTTCCCGCTAACGAACTTCTCAGTGAGATTTACAATTCCACGGCACTGCCGTGCATATTTGACGCCATTGACCCCTCGGGTACCAAAAAAGCAAATCTTATGCTTCTTTGCGATTATGCCGTCACATATGAAAGCCTGGGCTACAGCGGTGTTTCGGGCTTTATCGGCTTTATTGACAGACTCAGCTCAAAACAGCGTGATATATCAGGTTCGGTGGGCGCTGTCAGTGAAAGCAATTCAGTTAAAATTATGACTATTCACAAATCAAAGGGTCTGGAATTCCCTGTTTGCTTTATTGCCTCATGTGCTACGGAGTTTAACCGAACTGACGAAATAGATAACCTTATTATCAGCCAGAAACACGGTCTGGGCATAGTCAGACGTGACATTGACACCTTTGAGCAGTATCCCACTCTGTGCCACAAAGCAATTAAACTGTCTCTTCGCAAAGACAACATCAGCGAGGAAATGAGGGTGCTTTATGTTGCTATGACCAGAGCTAAGGAAAAGCTGATAATGGTCTATGCAAAAGATAACATTGACAACATGCTCAGAAAATACGCCGCAAGAATACCTGCCGTCAGTGACAGATTTTCTCCCTTTGCCGTTTCAACGGCGGTGGGGTACGGCGAATGGTTGCTGTCGGCACTGCTTCGTCATCCCGAAGCAGATATTCTTCGTGAAATAGCAGGCATAAGCGATGATATTATTCTGCCCTGTGATGTGCCTTTGAAAGTTGTGCTTACACAGTACCTCACTGAAGATGACAGCCGGGAGCAGGAAAAAGCAAAGGGCAAGGTTGACAGCGAACTGCTTTCCCTTATAAAGGAACGCATACAGTACCGCTATGAATATGAGGCGCTTTCGGGCGTTATGACAAAGCGAGCCGCTTCCGAAGCGGATAAGAATTTCATTGACAGAGAGTATTTTGCTTCATCTGCACCTGCATTTTTAAATGACGGCGGTCTCACGGGTGCGGCAAGAGGTGTTGCAACTCACACGTTTATACAGTTTGCCGATTACAAAAAGGCGAGAGAAAGTGTCACGGATGAAATTGAGCGTCTTTGTGATAAGGGTATACTGTCTCAAGCACAGGCTAAGGCTATAAATGTCAGGGCGGCAGAAACCTTCTTCAGAAGCAATCTGCTTGAAAGAATACTTGCAAGCGAAAAGGTTATGCGTGAAAAGAAATTCACCATTGAGGTGCCCATAAGCGAGATATATGAGGAGCTTTCGGAGTATACAGATGAAATGATGATTCAGGGTATCGCCGACTGTGCATTCCTTGAAGACGGCAAGCTTGTGGTTGTTGACTATAAAACCGATTCTCTCAAGACTGAACAGGAATTTATAGACAAATATTCCTCACAGGTACTTTTATATAAGAAGGCTCTTTCACTTTGCACCGGCTATGAAGTAAAAGAAACCCTGCTTTATTCCTTTAATCTGGGCAAAGAAATAGCTGTAAAATGACACAGAAAAAAGAAATAAAAAAATAATTGAAGAAATTTCAAAAAAATGTTGATTTTTGATTTAGTGTGTGATACAATACTATCCGTTAAATAATGTAAAGAACCGAAATGAGGTGAAATCAATGCAGAAGGATATTCATCCTAAGTATGAACAGACACAGGTAAGATGCGCTTGCGGCGCTGTTATCGAAACAGGCTCAACAAAGAAAGATATGCGTGTAGATATTTGCTCAAACTGCCATCCCTTCTTCACAGGTAAGCAGAAGCTCGTTGATACAGGCGGACGTGTTGACAGATTCAATAAGCGTTTCAACCTTGCTAAGAGCAAATAATCAAAGCTTTATTAAAAGAATCAGACGGCGCAATTATTTGCACCGTCTTATTTTTTCTTGTGTGAAAACAGATGTCAGATCTAAGTTGAAGTTATCGTCAGTAATTTTGCATTTTGCACTTTGCATTTTGCATTTGACCGGAGGTGAATTTAGTGTCAAGCTACAGAACAATAAAGGAGCGTTCACAGGATGAATTCGTGGTTAAAAAATCACGTTTTATCGGTTATGTCTGTCCGGTAAAGACAGTTGAAGAGGCAAACGCTTTCATTGAAGAAATCAAAAAGAAGCATTGGGATGCAACCCATAACGTGTGGGCTTACAGCCTTCGTG
>JAZSPF010000176.1:0-3246 GCA_045537315.1 Acutalibacteraceae bacterium | reverse complement strand
CTTTAGCTGTATTTATGGGTGCATATAAGAAACACAAAGATAATTGAATATCACTAAAATAATTAAGGGACTGCAATTTGCAGTCCCATATTGCTTTTATTCTGTAAATTCTGCTGTCCACGCAAAGACAAAGGTTTCATCTTTGCCGAGAGCAACAATTGCATCCTTCTGTGAGAAGTCAGCCTTCTTTTCGGTTGAGTCATTCACACCGTACCATGGCTCAATGCAAACATAAGGTGCGCCGGGCTTTGCCCATATTCCGAGATAGGGTGCGCCGCCGAAAGTGAATTTGATTTCTCTTTTGTTGTTATCACTGTGAAGTGTCAGATATTCCGATTTAAAATTGCTCAGGATGAGGGCATCTTCATTGAAAATATCTTCTGTTATTGTGATGGTTGCGCCGTTTTGCGGTACGGGAGACTTGCCCGGCAGGCGAAGTGAGCGTACAAGGTCAATTTTCTCTGTTTCAAATTTCTCCTCAACATTAAAGGTTATCTTGTCACCGATTTCGCAGTTAAAAGCCGGGTGAGCACCCAGGGAGAAGTACATTGTGCCGTCATTTTTATTTATGACCTCGTGATTTACTTTGAGAGTCTTACCCTCAAGGCTGTATCTTACAATCACCTCGAAGCTGTAAGGGTACATGGCAAGGGTCTTGTCGCTTTCAGTGAGTCTGAATGACATTGAAGCACCTTCGCTGCCGAGATATTCCCACTTCAGCCTGCGGGCAAAGCCGTGCTTTTCAAGTGTGTATTCCTTGCCGTCGAGGGTGTATTTATCGTCAATGAGTCTGCCGATAATGGGGAAGAGTATCGGGGCCTGACCTGACCATATATCAGGGTTTCCCTGCCACATAAATTCAAAGCCGCTTTCCTTTGAAACAAGGCTTGTTATTTCACAGCCGAAGCTTTTAACACCTAAGGTAAGATATTCATTTTCAATGTAATGTACCATATTAAAACTCCTTTATGTTTTTTCATAATAATACACCATTTATTCCCTCTTGACAAGTTTATTTTGAATATATGCTTAACTTATGAAATGTTGCCTAAAAAGCGGCTAACTTTTTCATTTATTTCATCAATTGAAAATACGCTATGACGGGTGTTATACTTAAGGTTATAAAGCAAAAGGAGATTTTATGATGGAAAACAATGTAAAAACCCTTGACAATGACAAAACAAAATTTGTTACAAAAAAAGAGTTCGTTATGTATCTGATGGGCGTGTTCTTTTACACAACAATGACAGGCATGGTAGGCGGCAACAGAAACGCATATCTTGTCAATGTTTTAAGATTGCCTGAGGAGCAGACCTCACTTTTTAACATACTCACTGCGGTTATTCCCTTCATACTTAATTTCTTCATTGTTATGTATATCGATGGCAGAAGAATGGGTAAAAGCGGAAAATTCAGACCTATCGCAATGCTCGTTGCCGTACCCATGGCAATAGTTATGATGCTCTCGTTCTGGGCACCCAAAGGTCTTTCAGGCTCTGTGCTGATGATTTATGTTGTTACTCTTGCTGTACTCTGGGCGGTGTTCTGCACTTTTGGCAACTCCATAAACATGGTTGCCAATGTTATGACTCCTAATCTCAAAGAACGTGATCAGGTACTGTCATTCCGTTCCATTTCCAGTGCCGTGGGCAACTCAGCTCCCGTTGTTATTGTGCTTGTTGTGGGTCTCATTTGGAATAAAGACAACACGGTGCTTATTGACGCTGTTACAGGCACAAGCATCCGCAGTGTTGAGGGCTTGCAGTACATAATCTCAGCAGGACTTTGCGGTGTTGTTGGTGTTATAACGGTTTTGCTCGGCATGAAATTGGTTCGTGAGAGAACTGTCTACACCGCCGAAAAGAAAAATCCCCTTATCGGTTTTCTTGATATTGTCAAAAACAAATTCGCATGGACAATTATAGTTTCCGAGTTTCTCAAGAGCTTCAGAGGCATTTCAACATATATGGAAGCATTTATTGCAGCGGCTGTTCTTGGCGATATTTCAAAGAAAATTCTTTTCGTACTCCCGGTCGGCATCGGCACGGCAGTGGGTATGCTTGTAATTAACTTCCTGCTTAAAAAGTTTGACGCAAGACAGCTTTACATTGCAAGCGGTGTTTATTCCGTTTGCGCTAACTGCATTGCTTTCGGAGTAGGTTATGCTTACTTCAAAACCGGAACAGCAATTTTGCAGGTGATTTTCATTGTATTCCTGTTCCTTATCGGTATTCAGTTCGGTGCATCAAACCTTCTTCCCTCAATGTTCCAGGCTGACGTGCTCGAGGACATCGAATCCAAGACAGGCAAGCGACTTGATGCCTCCTTCCCATTTGTTATCGGCATCGGCACACTTATAAGCGGCACAATTGCAAGTGCAGTTGCACCCTTACTGCTTTACGGCGACGGCTCGATTATCGGTTACATTCAGCCTACAGATCTTGTACCGACACCTGTTCAGAGCTTTGACACAAAGGTCACACTTCTGTTCTTCTATACAATCGTTCACGGCATTATGATGCTTCTTGCAGGCGTACCCTTCCTCTTCTATAAGTTAACCGGCAAAACCAAGGAAGAAGTACACGAGAGAGTGCTTGAACTCCGTGCGGCAAATGAAAAATAATGTCTCCGAGAGGTTAATATGAAAATAATTGAAAAAGACAGCGTATTTGTTCTTGAAACAAAAAATACACATTATGCTATGGCAGTTGACTGCGAAGGTGTCTTAAATCACCTTCATTGGGGAAAGCCTTGCTGTATTGATGATTATAAATCAGTTTATAAGCCATGGGAGAGAAACTCAAATCATTCGGCAAGAGACTGCTGCAAAACTGAATATCTGCCCTACGGCGGCAGCGTTTACCGTCCTGTGGCATTTGTGGCAAAACACGGCGACAACTGCCGTGAAACAATTCTGACTTATGACAGCCATAAAATTTATGCAGGGGAGGACTATTCTCTTCTTGAAGTTGAGCTTTCGGACAAGCCCTATAACCTTGCAGTTACCTTATGCTATAAGCTCAGAGAAAACACTGATATAATTGAGAGATATACTAAAGTAAAAAATAATTCCGACAGTGCTCTGCTGCTGAGTAAAATCGCTTCGGGTGAGTTTAATCTGCCCTCAAAAAGACCATACACTTCCACGAATACAAACGGCTCTTGGGGCGGCGAATTCAGACTTGAAAGCACTCAGGTGAAAAACGGCACCCTCTCATATGACAGCAGAAAAGGCGGCAGTGACCA
>JAZSPF010000195.1:0-3141 GCA_045537315.1 Acutalibacteraceae bacterium | reverse complement strand
GTATTAAAGTCGGATTTAAACAGATCGACATTATCGGCGAAAAGATTTACGCTAACGGCTTACCGCTTATGGTAAGAGGTGTAAACCGTCACGATTTTGACCCCGATACAGGCTGGGATGTTTCGGCAGACCGTCATATTCAGGATATCCTGATTATGAAACGCAACAACATAAACGCTGTCAGAACAAGTCACTATCCCGATGACCCGCGTTTTTACGATTTGTGTGACGAATACGGCCTTTGGGTTATGGACGAGTGTGATGTTGAAAGCCACGGCGTACGCAGAAAGAATGTACCCGGTGATGACCCGAGATGGACAGGTGCCGTTTGCGACAAAATGGAAAGAATGGTGCTTCGTGACAGAAACCGCGCCTGCGTATTTATGTGGAGCCTCGGCAACGAAGCAGGTGACGGAAGCAACTTCCTGAGAATGAAGGAAGCTGCTCTCAAGCTTGACAACACAAGACAGTTCCACTATGAAGGCGACTTTGACTTCACAAAGAGTGATGTTATCAGCCGTATGTATCCCACAGAGGATCAGGTTGAAAAGCTGGGCAAAAAAGAACCTCTTACAATCACTCTCTTTGACAATATCGCAAACTCCCTTGCCGCAGACAGCAAGCCTATTCCTAAAGAGCTTTACACAAAGCCCGTTGTTTTCTGCGAATACGCTCACGCTATGGAAAACTCACTGGGTAACTTCCAGGCATATATGGATGCTTTTGAAAAGTATGACAACCTTTGCGGTGGCTATATCTGGGACTTCGTTGATCAGGCTATTCACAAAAAAGGCGAAAACGGCGAGGATATGTGGCTTTACGGCACAGACTATAACGAAAAGAAAACATGGATTGAGCCTCCCTACAACACCTGCGCCATCGTGGGCAGTAACACCTTCTTTAACGCCAACGGCATCATCGCCGCAGACAGAAAGGTTCATCCTTCAATTCACGAGGTGAGAAAGGTTTACTGCGAAATTCAGATTAAAGCAATCGATATAGAAAAGGGCAGATTCCTTCTGAAAAACAAGCAGATGTTCTCCGACCTTTCAAAGTTTGACATTGCCTATGTCATCACAGAAAACGGCAAGCCCATTTCAAGAGGTACTCTGCCGAGAGATGTGTTTGAGTCACTCGCTCCTCTGAGCGAAAAGGAATTCGCTCTCGACTATAATTTTGACGAAACACCTAAGGGTGAAGTCATCATCACCTTCTCATATTTAAGACGCGAAGCTTGCCGATTTGCCGAGGCAGGCTATGAGCAGGGCTGGGATCAGTTCATCATCAAAGCCGCAGACAAAAAAGAAGAAACCGTTTATGAAGCAAAGGTTGATATCAAGGGTACCAACGACAACTTCACAGTTATAGGCGACGACTTTAAATATACCTTCGTCGGCGGTCAGCTCACATCAATGATCAAGGGTGACAAGGAGTACCTGAAAGGCTCACTTAAACCCAACTACTACAGAGCGCTCACAGACAACGATATTGACTATCTCAACTTCGTTCCGCCCCTCATTCCCGTGCATCCTCTCTATCACTGGAGAAGAGCCACAAATATGCTCAAAACAAAAGCTACTCTTATCCATCGCTACAGCCACTCTGCATACATTGAAACAACTGTCAGCGTAATGGGCATGAAGGGTGTTAAGATGACCTACACCGTTTATCCCGACGGCAAGATTGATGTTACCCACGATGGCACACCCCTTGTTGTTGAAATGGTACGCTTCGGCAGTGTACTGACAATGGCAAGAGAGTTTGATAATGTCAAGTGGTACGGTAAAGGCCCCCACGAAAACTATATCGACCGTCAGACCGGTGCAAGAATTGCAATTCACGAAATGACCGTTACCGATATGGAACATCACTATATGAGACCTCAGGAAAACGGCCACAGAATAGATGTAAGAATGATGGAAGTTAAAAACAAGCAGGGCGAAGGTCTGAGATTTACTCAGCTCGGCGAAAAGCCCTTTGCAATCAACTGCCACCATTACACAGTCAACGAGCTTGACGATGCAACACACATCCACTCACTCCAGCATAAGGATTTCACTACAGTATGCATTGACCTTATGCAAAGAGGTGTAGGCGGCGATATGCCCGGTGCAGCCTGCCTTCGCGAACCCAACATTATGCACGCAGGCACAAAATATTCCTACGGCTTTACAATTGAAGTAATATAACTATGAAAAGCACCCTTTGTGGCACACTTCTAAAGGAAGTGTGCCACAGTTATATTCGCCTGATGGCGAGTGATATTGCTTTGCAGTGGTATTATGCTACGCATAGTTATATTGTCCTTCGGACAGTTTAGGGCAAATATAGTATCACCTTTGCTCTCAGCAAAAATATCACTGCAAACGATAGTTTGCAATATCACTCGAAAAGTGCCGTTTTTTCCGAGTTTTTCTCTGAAATTGTGGAATATTCATCTTTTTCGCTTAAAATCCGACATTGTAGCTGCAACAAATTTGTGATATTATCTATATATACAATCAAAAGAAAGGATACTAATTATGAAAACTCTGTATTATAAATTTCGTTTGGTGTTCCTTATCTTTCTGGGTCTTTTTTTCTACATCATATATCAGCCAAAAATTATATCCGTGGTAAACAGCTATACTTTCTCAAATGAATCTGTCGCGGCTTATAAATTTACATTCGGCAACATTATATTCGCTCCCGTTTCTTTATATCTTGCGTTTATAACCATTGTAATTTTGTTGTCGGTAATAAAAATGCTGAAATCCCGCTCTTTTGATATGCCCGACAAAGCTTTGGTTTTTAAGCATATGGGATTATTTGTTGCCCTTTTAATTGCAAGTGCGGTTGTTATGCAGTGTCACACTACAGTTTATACAGACGGCACCATACGCACATATAATTTTATAGATAAGTTTTCTTCTGAGTATTCTGTTCAGGATTATAAAAAGGCAACTTTTTCAGGCAAAAGTATTGCCCCATATTCCCTCAAGCGCCCCCACAGTGTACACTTTCAATTCAGCTTCAAATTCTTTTTAGAAAACGATAAGCATATAGAGATCTATGCTGAAGATTTCCGTGATGACCTTGCCATTAAAGCCTTAGGTGAAACCTTGGGTGATAAATTTTCAATTACACCCGAAAAAGGTTTCG
>JAZSPF010000089.1:0-5611 GCA_045537315.1 Acutalibacteraceae bacterium | reverse complement strand
AGATTACATCATCAGCCGTATAGAAGGCAAATGCGACTATAAAATTGACCCTATGGGCAATCTGCTGGCATTCAAAAAAGGCAAAAAATCAGCCAAAAATAAAGTGATGCTCTCGGCCCACATGGATGAAGTCGGCTTTATTGTGACATATATCTGCGACAACGGCTGTCTCAAGTTCACAAATGTGGGCGGTGTTGACCCAAAAGTTGCAGTGGGCAGAGCTGTGAGAGTGGGCGAAAGCGGTACTGTAGGAATAATTGGCAATAAGGCACTTCACCTGACTAAGGGCGACGAAGAAAAAACGATGCCCTCACTTGATAAGCTCTATATAGACATCGGTGCCAAAAATAAAGAAGAAGCAGAAAAGGTAGTATGCGTAGGCGACCCTGTTTACTTTGTGTCAGACTTTGTGCCCTTCGGCAAGGATAAAATCAAAGCCAAAGCAATTGATGACCGTTTCGGCTGTGCAATAATGATTAAGCTCATTGAAAGCGACCTGGACTATGACTGTAATTTCGCATTTCTTGTTCAGGAAGAAGTTGGCTGCCGCGGTGCAGCACCTGCCGTTTTCAGCATAAGACCTGACTATGCAATAGTCCTTGAAGCAACAACGGCCTCAGATATATCAGGTGTGAGTGAAGAGAATTCCGTGTGTGTGCAGGGTAAGGGTGCAGTTGTCTCTTTTATGGACAGGTCAACAATATATAACAGAGATTTATTCAGGGGTGCATTCTCACTTGCCAAAGAAAAAAATATCCCCGTTCAGCCTAAAACAACCGTTGCAGGCGGCAATGATGCAGGTGCTATCCATAAGGCATGTGAGGGAGTTTACACCATAGCCGTGTCACTGCCCTGCAGATATATTCATTCGGGTACCTCTGTTGGTGACACAAAGGATATGACAGCCTGCTACGATTTAGCCAAAGCACTTTATGAGGAATATGCCAATGCTTAAAAAGGCAGATGAAAAGGATCTGAGAGATATTCTTGCCTTTTGTGAGGGCGACTTAACAGGTACGAGAATAGGCTGCTACTGCCTCTCATACGGCTTTCAGAGAGATTTTTTTGATTGCTGGGTCAGTTCATCCCACGGTGAGATAAACGCTGTTATAGCCAAGTTTTATGACAGTATCACCCTTAAGGCTTCCTCACCTGAGGATGCCGAGGAAATAAGACAGTTCTGTGAAATGCTTTGCTATGATGAAATTATGTGCAGTGAAAGCTGCTGCAAGGCTGTGGGCTTTATTCCCACCGAAACCAAGAAGGCTTATGTTTTCCGTGGAAATGCAGGGGATTACACCTCAGAAAATTTAGATGAGGCATATTATAAGCAGCTCTATACCCTCATAAGCGAAGCCATTCCCGGCTCTTTTAAGGCAAGCAGTGAAGCTTATCTCTCCTGGCTTTCCGATTTCACTTTCAGAAAAAGACGGCAGAAAGCAAGATGTTTCGGTGTCACTCAGAACGGTGAGCTTCTTTCCTGTGTTATAACAAGCAGTGAAACAGATAAGGCGGCTCTGCTCAGCGGTGTTGCCTGCAAAAGCACATCAAGAAAAACAGGTCTCGGCAAAAAGACGGTTTTGTCGGCTGTAAGAGCACTTGAAAGCGAAGGCAAGGATGTTTATGTAATTGCTCTTAACGAGTCCGCAGAAGGCTTTTATGAGCATATGGGATTTGAATACAGTGAGAGTATTCACTTCATAAAAGGATAAAAAGTTAAAGGATTAACACTATGTTCAGTTTTGATAAAAGAGTTGAGGAGCTCTCGGTAAAAGCTCTCGAAAAAGCAAAGAGTGAATTTGCACTCATTGATGAAATAACAGAATACAACCAGAAAAAAATGCTCAAAGCATTTATCGATAATCAGGTCAGTGAGGCCATGTTTACAGAAAGCACGGGCTACGGCTATAACGACAGAGGCAGAGAGGTTATTGACCTTGTGTTTTCTCAGGCTGTGGGCGCTGAGGATGCCATTGTAAGACATAACTTCACCTGCGGTACACACACACTGACGGTAGCTCTTTTCGGTGTACTTCGCCCCGGTGACACAATGCTCAGTGTTACGGGCAGACCCTATGACACCATTCAGCCAGTTATCGGCATATCAAAAGACGGCGACGATATGGGCTCACTCAAGGATTACGGTGTGAAATATGACGAGGTCTCACTCACTGCCGACGGCAGAGTCGACTATGAAGCCATAGAAAAGAGACTGACTCAGGGCGACGTGAAAATGGTTTACATTCAGCGTTCAAGAGGTTACAGCCTTCGTCCGAGCCTGAGTGTTGCTGAAATCAAAAAGATAGTGGACATAACAAAAAAAGCATGCAATGCCATGGTAATGGTTGACAACTGCTACGGTGAGTTTGTTGAAAAGCTTGAGCCTACAGATGTGGGTGCCGACCTTATGGCAGGTTCACTCATAAAAAACCCCGGTGGCGGCATTGCCAAGACAGGCGGTTACATTGCAGGCAAAAAAGAATATGTTGAAAAATGTGCCTACAGGCTCACTACACCGGGTCTGGGCAGAGAGGTGGGTGCAACCTTAGGTCACTCGAGAGAGCTGTTTATGGGCATTTTCTCTGCACCTCACGTTGTTGGTGAAGCGCTTAAGACTGCGGCATTCACTTCGGCTCTGTTTACTCTTATGGGCTTTGACCCCACTCCCGAGACAGGCGAAGCAAGGCACGATATTATTCAGGCTGTAAGACTCAGAAACAGTGAAAATCTCATTGCTTTTTGTCAGGGCATTCAGAAAGGTTCACCCGTTGACTCCTTTGTTACCCCCGAGCCATGGGAAATGCCCGGCTATGACAGCAAGGTTATTATGGCGGCAGGTGCTTTCACACTGGGCTCATCTATTGAACTTTCAGCCGACGCACCCCTTCGTGAGCCTTTTGCAGTGTGGCTTCAGGGCGGTCTTAATTTCCATTCGGCTAAGGTTGCCGTTATGTACGCTGCCGAAAATGTTATGAAAGTACTCGACAAAGAAGGTAGATAAAATGGGTGAATTCAAGGGCTTTGACCCCGGCGGCTTTATGCTGCTTGAAATGAATAAATTTAACGACTCAAGAGATTTCTATGAGAGTGTAAAAGAGGATATTAAGAGAATGTCCATAGTGCCTATGAGACAGCTTTGCTCAGATATGAGTGAGGAGCTTTATGCCATTGACCCGAAAATGAATCTTATACCCACTAAAATGGTCTCAAGAGTGAGGCGTGACACACGCTACTCGAAAAATAAAGAGCTTTACAGAAGCAACATCTGGTGTATGTTTATGCGTGACAAGCATCAGTGGGAAAACTTCCCCTGTATGTGGTTTGAGTTTTTTCCCAGTGGCTACAGCTACGGTGTGGCAATGTTCCGCTTTGATGCCAAAGGTCTTGAGGCATTCAGAAACAAGCTTATTGAAAAGCCAAAGCAGTTTAAAAAAGCACTGGGGGGTGTTGAGATAACAGGTGCAGAGCTTTATCTTGACTCATTCAAAAAAGATAAGAAGGATATCGATAAGGTCGATAAAGATTTAAGGCTCTTTTATAACGCTAAAAATTTCGGCTTTACTTATTACTCAAAGGATATGTCAAAGCTCATTGACGGCTCGGTCAAAGAAGAACTCACCTATGCCGTGAGAGCCTTCACACCCATGTATAAATTCCTCAGTGAAATAACAGACGAACTTGTCGCAAAAGGAGAATAATTATGCAGAATATTTATCTGAAACTTAAAAGCGGCTCCGACATCAGAGGTACCGCTGCCGAAGGAGTTGAGGGTGAGGCTGTTGAACTCACCGATAAAGCCGTATTTGACCTGACAGTGGGATTTTGCAAATGGCTTAAGGAAAAAGGCTATGAAGGCGACAAAATAGCTGTGGGCCACGATTCAAGAATATCAGCCCTTCGCATTAAAAAGCAGGTTATTGCAGCTCTCGGGGAATTCGGCTATAAAATCTATGACTGCGGTTATGCATCAACACCTGCTATGTTTATGACTACGGTTTATCTTGACTGCATTGCAAGTGTGCAGATAACCGCAAGTCATCATCCCTTTAACAAAAACGGACTTAAGTTTTTCACAATAGACGGCGGACTCGACGGTGAAGACATAGAAAGAATAACTGTTCTCGCCTGTGAAGATTATGAATTGAACGGCAGAGTACCAAATGCCGAAACCATAGATTATATGTCGGTTTATGCCGGCGGACTTCGCAAGATGATTTGCAGTGAGCTTGGCGTCAGTGAAGAGGATAAACCCCTTGAGGGCTATAAAATCGTTGTTGATGCAGGCAACGGAGTGGGCGGTTTCTATGCCAATGATGTGCTCTCGCCTCTTGGCGCCGATGTGTCGGGGAGTCAGTTCCTTGACATGGACGGAATGTTCCCCAATCACGCTCCCAACCCTGAAAATAAGGCGGCTATGGCTTCAATCTGTAAGGCTGTTACAGACAGTAAAGCCGACCTTGGCATAATTTTTGACACTGATGTTGACAGAGCAGGCTGCGTCGACGAAAACGGCAAGGAAATCAACCGAAACCGTCTTGTGGCTCTTGCCTCAATTATTGCTCTTGAGGGCAACGAGGGCGGCACCATTGTCACTGACAGCGTTACATCAACAGGTCTTACCGAGTTTATCAACTCTCATCTCGGCGGCGTACACTACCGCTTTAAGAGAGGCTACAGAAATGTTATAAATGAGCAGCTTCGTCTTGAGAGTGAAGGCATAAACTGTCCTCTTGCCATGGAAACATCAGGCCATGCAGCTTTCAGAGATAATTACTATCTCGACGACGGTGCATATCTCGTGACTAAAATTGTTATCAAAATGGCTCAGATGGGCAAAGAGGGTAAAAAGCTCGACTCTCTTATTTCTGCACTTCGCGACCCGAAGGAAGAAGCTGAGCTTCGCTTTAAAATAAAACAAGAGGATTTCAGAAGCTACGGCAACAAGGTTATAGCTGAGCTTGAAAAATATGCTGAAAGCGCCTCAGGCTGGCGAATTGCCGACGACAACAGAGAGGGTATAAGAGTATATTTTGACTCTGACGATACTAAGGGCTGGCTTCTGCTTCGTCTTAGTGTTCATGACCCTATTATGCCTCTAAACATCGAAAGTGATGTAGCAGGCGGTGTCAAAAAAATTGCAAGTCTGTTTGAAAAATTCATTTCACAGTGCGACAGACTTGACATTTCGCCTCTTGTTCACTTTTTAAGTTAAAATTAAGCCTGAGTATTAGAGTAGATTTATTACCGAAGAAAGGAGTGTATGTATGAAGAAGTATTCTTTCGGCCTGATTTTTACTGCAATTGTTCTTGCGGTTGCCCTTATTTTTCTTGTTTCCGAGTTCAAACCGATTAACTCACTTATGAAACCGCCAAAGGTTGAAGGCGAAAATCTGGCAATTCAGCTTGCTTTTGAAGAAAGTGTGGGTGACAATTATCTTCTTAAACAACCTCTTAAAGGCGACTACCGTTCTGCGTACACTTTTATTGACCTTGACGGCGACACAGATGATGAAGTTATCGTTTTCTATTCAGGTAGTCAGGCAATAGATATTGTGAGAATGAACGTTCTTGACAAAATAAGTCGGAGGCCAACGGTCTTAGGAAGACAACA
>JAZSPF010000164.1:0-6015 GCA_045537315.1 Acutalibacteraceae bacterium | reverse complement strand
GCCGCAAGAAGCAATGTTGAAATTATGCTTCTGTACCCCGGCTATAAGGCGGTAAGGTCATACCGAAAGGCACATTGGTGCTATAAGCACAAGATGTTTTTTCTCGCCCGTGCAATTTCACAGCACTGCGTTAAAAAGACCAATATAGAAATCCATCCCGGTGCCGAAATAGGCAGACGCTTTTTTATCGACCACGGTACAGGTGTAGTTATCGGTGAAACTGCAATTATAGGTGACGACTGCACTATCTATCAGGGTGTAACCTTGGGCGGTACGGGTAAAGACAGCGGAAAAAGACACCCCACACTCGGCAATAATGTGCTTGTAGGTGCAGGTGCAAAGGTGCTCGGTCCCTTTAAAATAGGTGACAATTCAAATGTTGCCGCAGGCTCGGTGGTACTCAATGAGATTCCCGAAAACTGTACGGCTGTTGGCTCACCTGCAAGAGTTGTCAAGCAAAACGGTAAAAAAGTCGACAGGCTCGACCATATTCATATGCCTGACCCTGTGTCACAGGAGCTTTGCCGACTTCAATATAAAATTCAGAAATTAGAAAAGAAAATAAAAGAATTGGAGGAAAATTCATGAGAATTTTTAACACACTTTCAAGAAACAAAGAGGAGCTTATTCCCATTACCCCGGGCGAATTTAAAATCTACGCCTGCGGCCCCACAGTTTACAATTTTATCCATATCGGTAACGCAAGACCTCTCTGCGTTTTTGACGTAATGCGTCGCTACCTTGAATACAGAGGCAACAAGGTTAATTTTGTTCAGAACTTCACAGATATTGACGATAAGATTATCCGCCGTGCAAATGAAGAGGGTGTAACCTTCAAGGATATCAGCGAAAAGTATATCGAGGAGTTCTGGGTAGACGCCAAGGGTATGAATATCCGTGAAGCAACTACACATCCTAAGGCTACTGAAAACATCGGTGAAATTATCGACATAGTTTCAACTCTTATTGATAAAGGCTACGCTTACGAAGCAAACGGTGACGTTTATTTCAGCACAAAGAAGTTCAGCGAATACGGCAAGCTCTCACATCAGCCTCTTGAGGACCTTGAAGCAGGTGCAAGAATCAATGTAGGTGAAGTAAAGAGAGAGCCTATGGATTTCGCTCTTTGGAAGAGTGCAAAGCCCGGCGAGCCCTATTGGGAATCACCCTGGGGTCACGGCAGGCCCGGCTGGCACATTGAATGCTCAGCTATGGTAAGACGCTAACTCGGTGAACCAACTGCCATTGATCCCGGCGGTCAGGACCTCATCTTCCCTCATCACGAAAACGAAATTGCACAGAGTGAGTGCTGCAACGCTGCACCCTTCTCAAGATATTGGATGCACAACGGCTTCATCACTGTTGACAAGGTTAAGATGTCAAAGTCCCTCGGCAACTTCTTCACAGTCCGTGATGTTGCAAATCAGTATGGCTATGAGCCTATCCGTTACCTTATGATTTCATGTCAGTACAGAAGCCCCATCAACTACAGCTTTGATGCAATTGAGCAGTGCAAGGCTTCACTTGAAAGACTTTACACCTGCCGCAATAATATGGACTTTGCTCTTAAAAATGCTGTTGAAGAAGCCGGCGAAAAGGATGCAGAGGTTATTGCAGCAATCGACGCTAAGAAAGATAAGTTCATCGAAGCAATGGAAGATGACCTTAACACAGGTGAGGCTCTCGGTGCTATCTTTGAGCTTGTAAGAGAAATCAACCTGAATGTAAATGACGGTGTGCAGTCCAAGGCACTTGTTGAATATGCTATCAAGGTATTCGACGAGCTTATGGATGTTCTCGGTCTTCTCTATAACAGAAATGCTGAAAAGAGTCTCGACGATGAAATCGAAGCTCTCATTCAGGCACGTAACGATGCCAGAAAGGCAAAAAACTGGGCAGAAGCTGACCGTATCCGTGACGAGCTGAAGGCTCAGGGCATCGTGCTTGAAGATACACCACAGGGCGTTAAGTGGCACAGAGCTTAAGCTAATTATGAATGAGGAATTATGAATTATGAATCGCGGGGGAAAACCGTCGAGGAAATAAGTCTTTTCCCGCCGAGGAAGTAATATTTTATCGTAGGGACACGGCGTGCCGTGTCCTCGATATGTTGTCTGCGACAACTCGATATGTCTGAAGGCTCGATATGTTTACCTGACGGTAAACTCGATATGCAATCTTCGATTGCAAGAAGAATTAAGGTGAAAACTATGATAACTAAAACCAGTCCTATTGCCGTTGTTGATTCGGGCATGGGCGGCATAACAGTACTGAGAAAGCTCCACCGAATTATGCCCAATGAAAACTATATATATTTCGGTGATTCACCCAATTCTCCCTACGGCACCAAGACCAAGGAGGAAATCCGAGACCTTACCGTAAATGCTGTTGAAGCCCTGATGAAAAGGGGAGCAAAGAGTGTCGTTATTGCCTGCAATACAGCCACAAGTGCGGCGGCAGGGTACCTGAGAGAGAAATATCCCGATTATCCATTTGTGGGTCTTGAGCCTGCACTTAAGCCTGCGGCTCTTTCGTCAAAGTGGCCGAGAGTGCTGGTGCTGGCTACGCCTCTGACTTTAAAAGAAGAGAAATTCAACAACCTAATGGCACGTTTTGAGGGCGAAGCTGAGTTTATCAAGCTGCCTGCCCCGGAGCTTGTTGGCTTTGTGGAAAGAGGTGAGTCAGAAAGCGAAGAGTGCCTCAGATACCTCGAAAGAATACTCGATCCCTACGCCGACCATAAGGTTGATGCAGTTGTTTTGGGTTGTACTCATTTTCCTTTTGCGAGAAAGGCAATTCAGAGCATCCTGGGCGAAGAAGTGCTTGTATTTGAAGGCTCAATGGGTGCGGCAAAGCAGTGCCAACGCCTGCTTGCTGAGAGAGACCTGCTTAATGATAGCGAAGAAGAGGGGATTATCTCTTTTGAAAACAGTGACGAAAGCAAAATCGAGCAGTGTATAAAAATGTTTGGTTACAGCGATATTTGACTTAGAGGTGTCATTATGAAAATACAGGATGAATTAAAAGAGTACCTCTTATCACAAGGTGCAAGTGATGTTGGTTTTTGTGAGATAGCTGACGGTGATTTCGGTGAGTGCAGATATGCTGTGAGCGTCGTTGTACGCCTTTCGGAAAGCATCGTCGACGAAATTGGCGCCGAGCCTACTCACACCTACTTTAATCACTACAGAAGTGTCAACGCTTTTATTGATTCACTTCTTTTAAAGGTGGGACTTTTCTTGCAAAGCAGGGGATACAAATACATCACCGTTGCCGCTTCACAGAGCATCAACAAAGACGGTTGGAACTATAAAGGCAGATATTCTCACAAAAAGGTTGCCACTCTTTCCGGTCTCGGCTCCATAGGCAAAAGCTCTATGTTTCTTCATAGGCAGTACGGTGCAAAGGTACGCCTGGGCAGTATTTTTACTGACTGTGAGTTTGATGTTTCTGATGTGGTACCCATTGACCTTTGCGGCGGATGTGACAAATGCGTCAAAGCCTGTCCCAGCGGAGCAATATCGGGCAATGTGTGGTACGAGGGATGTAACAGGGAATATATGTTTGACCCGGAGAAGTGCAGCAATTATATGAAAAATCATTTCAAACACATCGGCAGGGGAGCAGTCTGCGGCATTTGCATGAAGGTTTGCCCTTACGGCAAATAAATATTTTGTGGGATGCTGTCGCAATTAAATTATAAGTTTTTTTATAAAAGGTATTGACTTTCTCATTTCGTTATAGTATAATAACTAAGCACTTGAGAGAGTGATATATCGCGGAGTGGAGCAACCCGGTAGCTCGTCGGGCTCATAACCCGGAGGTTGCAGGTTCAAATCCTGTCTCCGCAACCAAAGAAAACGACAAGTTTCGATAGAAACTTGTCGTTTTTTTATCCAATCCGAAGGAAAAGTAAAAGTGCAGTGATGTCACTGCACTTTTTGCATGGTGTTTATTCAGTTAATCTACGGTATAAACATAGACATCATCATAATTCATATCTGCACAAAGGTTAAGAGCCGGGTTTGTTAAATCATAAATTGCGGACCACTGAGTAGAATAAACTCTTCCTTTTTCATCCGGGTCAGTACCGGTTATTCTTGCCGCTTTAAGCAGTTCCATACCTTCTTTTGCGGAAAGCACAGATTTCTTTTCAGTGAGTGTCTCCTTAAGAATTTCGTAGCGATCGAGGCCCTGCTTTTCATATTCAAAAGGCACATCGTGGAGATAGAAATTCGTTGCGGCGATAAAGCCGTTTTCTTTTTCTGTTATAACCATTTCATCGTTTACATATGATACAACAACGCTTTTGCCGTTTGCATCTGCTATCTGGAAATGATAACAGCCTTTTGCAGCTGCATACATATCAAAGCTTCTGAGCAGTTCAATTGCCTCATCAACGCTTGCACATTTATCAAGCATAGCTCTTATCGCAAGAGTAGTACCCACATTAGTTTTGCCGTTATCCTGTGCCGTTGCCGGAGCCTGAAGCTGTAAAACGCCTACAGCGAGCCCTTTTTCATTAACTCCGTCAAGAGGGAAATAAGCAGTTGCAAGAGTGTTTATTCTGTCCATTAACTTATCAGGTGTAAAGCTTTCGTTATAACCTAAAAAGCTTAAATTAACAACTGAAACAGAATTGTAGCCGTCCTTAGGTGATGTTTTGATGACAGCAAGGTCAGTGGTCTGATTGTCTAAATTTCTGCCGAATATAAATCCTTTTTCAGGGGTCTCGGCATAAAATGTTGAGCAGGCAAGGTTGGGGATTTCATAAGGTACATCAATTGGCAAGCCTTTGAGCATTGTTTTTAGTATGTACTGAACCAGCTCTTCTTCCGTAGCCGCGCCGCCTGACTGCAAAAGCTCATCAAGCTTATAATCAGCTGCGTAATCGATTTCATAAATACCTGTTTCTCCGTTCTCTTTCACAGACAGTAAAGTACGGGCTTCGCCCTGAAAAACAGCTAACGCCGCAAGGATAACAACTATCAGCACTGCGAATACCGAAATTATAATTTTTTTGCTCTTCTTCATAATAATTCCTCCTGAATTATATTATTCTTAAAAAAAGTATAGTATCCTTTGCAATACTTGTCAATAAAATCGACATTTCTTTAACTTTTGTTTACAAACGCATTGTTGTACTTGATGAAATGCCTCGCCTTAATTTTCTTTGAAATTAAGAGCTTCCTCGGCAAAAAAATAGGAATCTCGATATCATATTGGTGTTTTTTATTGAAAATATGAGCAGTTCGTGCTAAAATGAACTTAATATGTAAGTTCTAACTAAGCTAGGAGGAGGTATTGTATGAATACAAAATATCCCAATCTTTTATCACCCGTAAAAATCGGCAGTGTTGAATTGCGAAACAAAACGGTTATGGCCGCTATGGGTATGAGTCAGGCTGATAACGGTTTTGTCAATAAGGCTGTGTTAAATCACTATGCGGAAAGAGCAAAAGGCGGAGTAGGTGCTATTATTGTTGAAGTTACCTGTGTTGACGCGCCTTTGGGTCTTAACACCAACGGTATGCTGGTTATTGATGATGACAAATATATCCCGGGCATGACGGAGCTTGCTTCTGTAATTCATGAGGGAGGCGCTAAGGCATTTCTTCAAATCTCTCACACCGGCAGAGGCGCAAGAAGAGCTATTATCGGTGACCAGCCTGTGGGACCCAGTGCAGTCGCAATGCCTTACTCATTTATGATGGGGCTTGCCAATGAAACACCTCGTGCTCTCACTGTCGAAGAGATCAAGGATATTGAAGAAAAGTATGCTCAAGCTGCTCTGCGTGCAAAAAAAGCAGGTTTTGACGGAATACAGTTACATAGCGTCGGCTATTATCTCGGTCAGCAATTCTTATCATCAACTGCAAATATCCGTACTGATGAATACGGTGGCAACCGTGAGAACCGCATGCGTTTTCATCTTAATATAGTAAGAAGAATCAAAGAACTGTGCGGTCCCGATTTTGCTATTATTGTAAAACTTTCAGTTGTGGAGCAAGGTAC
>JAZSPF010000088.1:0-10453 GCA_045537315.1 Acutalibacteraceae bacterium | reverse complement strand
AGAGCCTTTCAGCGCGAAAAGAACTCAGGCTCACAGACAGCTATGGAAAACCTTGTTATGGGCGGTGCTGATATGATAGACCCAATTGAAGTCAAGGTTATCGAAGGTATGGGAATTCTCGTTGATGCAGTTGCAGAGTATGAAAACGAAACCGCAAGCATCGGCTACACCTACCGCTATTACATTGACACCCTTTATAAAAATGACAATATTAAGACTATTGCCGTTAACGGCATCTCCCCTACCGACGAGAACATAAGAAGCAAAGCATATCCTTTCACTACAAATTATTACGGTGTTATCCGTCAGGGCGACGAAGATAAAATCGGTGGTCAGTTCCTTGAGTGGATGCTCTCAGACGAAGGTCAGCAGTGCATTGCTCAGGCGGGGTATATAGCGCTCAGATAATGCATCTGTGATGCATTTCATGACCGCAGGTCATTTCATTCTTGCACCGCAGGTGCATATCGAGCCGTATGGCACATCGAGTGCGAAGCACATATCGACAAAAATAAAATTTACCTCCACCCGAGACTTAAAATCAGGTGGAGGTTTTCTTCATATCGCCCTCGCCGGGCAGGCATTCTTTCTTGTAAGAAAGAATCAAAGAACTTTACTTGCTTTTTTATTCCACAAACTTCCCTATAAATTCATCAATCTTACCTTCATATTCCTGCTTGCCGTCAACATGTGCCTGAGCGTGGTCCGCACCCTCAACAATAAGAATATCCTTATATTCACTGCCGCAATTGTCAAACAGCTCCTTTGCCATATATGATGGCACAAGATTATCCTTTGCACCGTGTACAAACAGCATAGGCACTTTAGCATTGACCACACTTTCCACAGGAGCGATCTCTCTGAAATCAAAACCGTGGTTTATCTTGTGGGCAAGGTTTACTCCCTTTAAAAGTCCGAAATCGGGTATGCCGAGACCACCCATCTTAAATTTGAATAAATCCTTTGCCGTAGTAAAGCCGCAATCCGCAACGGTAAACTTAACATTATCGGGCAAGTCATTTCTTCCTGTCATCATACACACCGTAGCACTGCCCATTGACACACCGTGAAGAATAATTTTTATATCCTTGCCGAAGTGATCGGTCATATACTTCAGCCACTTCATACAGTCCTCTCTCTCATAATAGCCGAAAGTGCAGTGGGTACCCTCACTCTCACCTGAAGCAATATGGTCGGGGAAAAAGATATTTATCCCTCTTGCAAGATAATACTGAGCAAAGCCGCAGAATTCCTTTTTGCCGTAGCTTCTGTAGCCGTGAGCACCAAAAACATAAACGTCTGAAGGCTCCTTGGCTTTCATAAGATAGCCTACAAGTCCTTCACCTCTGTCAGACATAATATAGTGCTTTTCATAGCCGTACTCCTCGACCCATTTGAGGTTTGTTGCGAGAAGCTCGCCCAGATGACTCATATCAGTACCTGAAAATTTTGCATTTATTTCTGTGGGCATTATCAGATTTTTATTGAAAAGCAGTTCATCTATGAGTGTGCAGACACCATATGAAGCCGCCAAAGCTCCCGCAGTACCTAAAATGATTTTTGTTTTTGTCTTCATGCTTCATCACCTTCAAAAAGTTATTTCCGTATTATTATAACATTCATCTTTCTAAGGGTCAAGTAAGATTATTCAAAACGAACTCAGCCTCTTCGGCAGGGTACAAAAAAGCCCCCGAAAAACCGGGAGCTTTGATTTGTAATTTTGTGTTTTTATTTTGAAGCTTCTTCAACTGCAACAGCACAAGCAACAGTAGCACCAACCATGGGGTTGTTACCCATACCGATGAGACCCATCATTTCTACGTGTGCGGGAACTGATGATGAACCTGCAAACTGAGCGTCTGAGTGCATACGACCCATTGTGTCTGTCATACCGTAGGAAGCAGGACCTGCTGCCATGTTGTCGGGATGAAGTGTACGGCCTGTGCCGCCACCTGAAGCAACTGAGAAGTAACCAACGCCGTTTTCGTTACACCACTTCTTGTAGGTACCTGCAACGGGATGCTGGAAACGTGTGGGGTTAGTTGAGTTACCTGTGATGGAAACGCCAACGTTTTCAAACTTCATGATAGCAACGCCTTCGGGTACATTGTCTGCACCGTAGCATCTTACCTTAGCTCTGTCGCCATCTGAGTAAGCTGTTTCGTTTACAACCTTAACAGTTTCTGAATAGGGATCAAATTCAGTCTGAACATATGTGAAGCCGTTGATTCTTGAGATAATCATAGCAGCGTCTTTGCCAAGACCGTTGAGGATAACGCGAAGGGGAGCTGTTCTTACCTTGTTAGCGTTAAGAGCGATTTTGATAGCGCCTTCAGCAGCTGCAAAACTTTCGTGACCTGCAAGGAAGCAGAAGCACTCTGTTTCTTCTGAAAGGAGCATTTTGCCCAGGTTGCCGTGGCCGAGACCAACCTGACGGTTGTCAGCAACTGAACCGGGGATACAGAAAGCCTGGAGACCCTCACCGATTGCAGCAGCAGCATCAGCAGCCTTTACACAGCCCTTCTTAATAGCGATAGCGCAACCTACTGTGTATGCCCATACAGCATTTTCAAAGCAGATAGGCTGAGTTTCTCTTACGATTTTATCGCAGTCGATACCCTTAGCGAGAGTGATTTCCTTACACTCTTCAACTGATGAGATACCGTATTCTTTTAAAACAGCAAGAATCTTGTCAATTCTTCTTGAATAACTTTCAAATAATGCCATGTCCGTTTACCTCCTTATTCCTTACGGGGATCGATATACTTAGCAGCATCAGCGAATCTGCCGTAAGTACCCATAGCCTTGTTGTAAGCTGTTGTGGGATCGTCGCCCTTCTTGATGAAGTCTGTCATCTTGCCGAGTGAAACGAACTCATAACCGATAACCTGATCGTCTGCGTCAAGAGCCATTCTTGTTACATAGCCTTCTGCCATTTCAAGGTAACGAACGCCCTTGAGCTTTGTGCCGTACATAGTACCAACCTGTGAACGAAGACCCTTGCCGAGGTCTTCAAGACCTGCACCGACTGAAAGACCGTCTTCTGAGAAAGCTGACTGGCTACGACCGTAAACGATCTGAAGGAAGAGTTCACGCATAGCTGTGTTGATAGCATCGCAAACAAGGTCTGTGTTGAGAGCTTCGAGAAGTGTCTTGCCGGGAAGGATTTCACTTGCCATAGCAGCTGAGTGAGTCATACCTGAGCAACCGATTGTCTCAACGAGAGCTTCTTCGATAATGCCGTCTTTAACATTGAGTGAAAGCTTGCAAGCGCCCTGCTGAGGAGCACACCAGCCCACACCGTGTGTGAAAGCGGAAATATCCTTGATTTCATAAGCCTTTACCCATTTGCCTTCTTCGGGAATGGGAGCCGGGCCGTGGTTCGGTCCTTTTTTGACCGTACACATTTGTTCAACTTCATGTGTGTAATTCATGACGTTTGTTCCCCTTTCGAGAGTTATTATTGGTTTTACTTAATTACCACTGATAATAATATCAAATTATTTTATTTCTTGCAATAGTGTATTGGTAAAAAATTAAGACGTTAAACAAGATTTTTTGTCATAAAAGCCGAAAGCAAGAAAAAAGAAGGATTTATCCGCGGATAAATCCTCCTGATGTAATTTATTTGGTAATAAGCAACCCAAAGCCATAAAAACCATGTTTTGTCAGGTATAAATTATCTCATAGCGCTCATTTAATTCGTACCCCACAAGAGTGCTTGCCTTAACATCAGCAACAGTGAATGTAATATCTGACAGCACTGCCGCGTTAACCTTGAGAACTGCCGCCTTTCTGTCGGTTACCTTAAGCGTCAGGGTACCGCCACCGTAATAGCTGTCGGCACCTTCAATTGACAGCGGAGCAGTTTTAAGAGTTTTGTAATTTGGCAATGACAGCACACCGTCATAATAGGATTTCTGATTTTTGCCGCCCTTGCTGTAGATTTTATTTTCACTTTTAAGAGTTATCCTCACAATGATGCTGCCGTCTTTTTTCTCGGCAGAGTACACCTTGATATCCTCTCTTTCAAGTGAAGCTGTTTTGCCGTAAGGCTCAATGAGCTTCTTTGCGCTCTTGACATCATAATTGCCGTCCACATATTTATAGGTTTTGCTCAGAGTACCCTCAAAAAGATTAAGAGTGTTTTTGACACTGACGGCAAGATTATTTTTACTGCAGGACAAAAACTCCGTATCAATGCTCTTTTTATATTTCACATCCATATTCTGCTGTGCTTTGAGCTTTGCAATATGGTTGTTATAGTACTGTGCAACCTGTGCCTTTGTGTGAGGCACTGCCCCGGCATTATAGGTATACTCCTTATATTCCTCACTGTATGTGCCGAAGCAAACACTGCCCTCAGCTTTTTTATAGCTGAGAATCTTGAAGGTATAAAGCGTATCCTTTTTGAGTCCGCTTACGGTGAGAGTAGTTCTCGGTGTGCGTTTGTAAATAACAAACTTGTCTTTTTCTTTATCGAAAACATATACCCTGTAACCTGTTGCATCCTGCGCTTTATCCCAATAGAGAGTTATACTGTTATCTGTTATGCTTCTTGTGTAAATTGCTTTCACGCCCTCGGGTGCTGAAAGAAGACCCACTGATTTGCTGAATTTGCCATTTACGGTTTTGTCACCTTCACGCAAAAAGGCTCTGACCTTAAACCTGAGTCCTGTTTCGTTTTCAACATTATCCACAGTAAGAGCGTTGTTTTTTGTGGTGAGGTAATAGCTGTATTTTTCGTCTGCAGGATGTTTTATATACACCTTATAGGCATAGGCGTTTTCGGTTTTATCCCATGAAAGGGTCACTTCACCGCTGAGATGCTGCACAAGAGCCAAATTCCCAACTTGACCGAGAGTTTGCTTTTCGGGTACTGCTGAAGGCTCCTGCTGTGTCTGCACATTTGCGGTGCCCTCTGAGCTTTCTTCTTTTTCGGGTTTTGCCGAAGCATTGAAGCAAAGAGCCGCAAAGCACACAAGGCTGAGTAATATAATAAATACTTTTTTCACCGCATTCACCTCTTTGTCTTTATTCTTTGCTGATTTTCATATTATACACCTATTGTCAAAAACTATCAATAGTTATTTGAAATCAGCAACACTTTTCAATCTCTTGGGGCGGCTCCGCCAAAATCCCTTTGGGATTTTGAGCGACAAGGTCGCTTGCCGCGTCAGCGGCAGTGGAGCCGCGTGGCAGCAACCGATTTGGCAGGCAGAAACTTTCCCCCACTTCCCAAACCAAAGCGGATAACCCCTCTGTCAAAACCTAAGGATTTTGACATCTCCCCTTTCATGGGAGACGAGATTATTGTGGCACCTTCGGTGCATTATAATTGCGGAGCTTTGCTCCCCACAATTTTGCCAAAGGCAAAACTTCACTCGCCATTGGCGAACTTCACTTGCCGTCAGGCAAAAATCACTCCGCAGGCTATCTTTTCACCTGCATTGCCCGAGGGCTGAGTCGTGAAATCATCAATACCGTCATGTATTATAGCAGTTCTGCCGATTATATCGCAAACGGTAAATCTGTTTGTCAGAAACACAGAATATGCATATCCCCTGTTACCCCAAAGCGGCGGTAAATCGCCCGCATGAAAGGGGTGCTCACAGTTTTCGGGATTATAATGAGTTTTCGCATGGGCAAATGGGTCTTCGCTGTTACCGCTGCAGCATTTGCCCTCATGTATATGAAAAGCGAAAATATCCCTTTTACATTTACCATAGCTTTTGGGCAGACCATTTACACGGGTGTATACCAGTACACCCATATCGGTCTGATAAAATTTAACCTCACCTTTTAAGCAGGGATAGTTTTCACTGCCTTTGAGCAAAGCCACGGCGCAAGGTCTTTCACTCAATATTCTGATTAAATCGTCATTCATAAAATCACCCTTTCTTTTTCATTCTATTCCCTTGTCGTTTGCAAGGTTAAAAAGTCGGAAACTATTTCCAAAAATTTTATTTATCATATTGTTTAAGCAAAAACCTTGTGATATAATTATTATGAATAAATTTCCGGAAAGGATGAAGAAACATGGATTACAAGGCAAAATATCAGCAGTGGCTCACTTTTGACGAGGAAACAAAGGCAGAGCTCAGCGCTATCACCGACGAAAAGGAAATCGAAGACAGATTTTATAAGGACCTTGCTTTCGGCACAGGCGGTCTTCGCGGCATTATGGGCGCAGGCTCAAACCGTATGAATAAATACACCGTGGGCAAAGCTACCTACGGTCTTGCACAGTATATCAAAAGCAAAAACGAGGGTGAACTCAGTGTAGTTCTCGCCTATGACTCAAGAAACAATTCATCGTACTTTGCCAAGGTTGCCGCTGATATCTTCTCAAATCAGGGCTTCAA
Source organism: Acutalibacteraceae bacterium (assembly GCA_045537315.1). Lineage (GTDB taxonomy): Bacteria > Bacillota > Clostridia > Oscillospirales > Acutalibacteraceae > UBA6857. Next base: position 4,088 of record JAZSPF010000088.1, on the reverse strand, counting down.
GGTTTATCTTTTCGAGTTCCTTGTACCCGTACCCGTGCTTTCATTTGCAACATCATATCTCGGCTGCACTGCAGGCGTAATGCTTACCGCTTCTCACAACCCCAAGGAGTACAACGGCTATAAGGTCTATGACAGCAAGGGCTGCCAGTTCTGCACAGAGGATGCCAAAGGTGCAATTGAATGCATCAACTCTATTGAAGATTACACAGCTATCCCCTTTGAAGGCAAGGCTGAAAATATCAATTATGTTGGTGAGGATGTGCTCTCAGCTTTCTGCGCCAAGGTTAAAGAGCAGAGCGTTTATGAGGAGCCCTCTGAGCTTAAAATTGTCTACACTCCCCTTCACGGCACAGGTAATATCCCCGTGAGAAGAATGCTTGAGGGAATGAATGTGACCGTTGTTAAAGAGCAGGAAATGCCCGACGGCAACTTCTCAACTGTGAGAAGCCCCAACCCTGAGGAAAAGGATGCTCTCACTATCGCTATAGAAAAAGCTAAAGAAATCGGTGCTGACCTTGTTCTCGGCACAGACCCGGACTGCGACAGAGTAGGTATTGCAGTTAAAAACGGTGATGAGTATGTACTCTTCACCGGCAATCAGACAGGCGCATTGCTTGTTAAGTTCATCCTCGAAATGAAGAAGGATAAGCTTTCATCAAAGAGCACTCTTGTCAAGACTATCGTTACATCTGAGCTTGGTGCAAACATCGGCAGAAGCTACGGCCTGCAGTGTGAAGAAACTCTCACAGGCTTCAAGTATATCGGTGACAAAATCAACAAATACGAAGCAAGCGGCGAGCAGGAATTCATCATCGGCTATGAGGAATCCTACGGCTATCTTGTGGGGACTCACGCAAGAGATAAGGATGCTGTTGTTTCCTCAATGCTCATTTGTCAGATGGCTGCCTATTATTACAATCAGGGCAAAACTCTTGCCCAAGCTCTTGAGGATATTTACGCAGAATACGGCTACTATCTTGATCATCTTGATTCATTTGTGCTCAAGGGTAAAGACGGCGCAGAGAAGATTGCCGACCTTATGGTTTATTTCAGAGAAAAAGGCATGGGCCTTTTTGACGGCCTGAGTGAAGTTATCGACTACAGCAAGGGCATTGCAGATCTGCCTAAGGAAAACGTGCTCAAATTCCTTTGGAAAGACGGCACATGGATGGCAGTAAGGCCCTCAGGCACAGAGCCTAAGATTAAGGTTTACTACAGCGTACAGGCTGAAACAAGAGAAAAATCAAAGGCGAAGCTTGCCGAATATAAGAGTGTTATTGATAACATCATTAAATAAGAGGGCACTATGACAGTTCAGAATTACGTTGAAAATATACTTCAGCCGAAGCTTCAGGGCGACGGCGGCTGGGTGGAATATGTAAATTTTGAGGGTGATAAACTCACCCTCATTTTCCGTGGCGAATGTTCAAAATGTCTTATTCTTCACCGCTGCACAGCGTGGATTGAACAGCAGATAAACCTTGACCTGAAAAAGACAGTGAAGGTTATCGCCATTCGCAAAAAGCCTTATTTTCAGGATGTATAAGGGGGATAGATAAAATATGGCACATATTAAAGTTATCCGCCGTTCAATGCGTCCCGAAGAATGGACTGACCTTCGTTTCGGCTGGCTTAAAAGACATATTTATTCCTCAAAGTGGGAAATTGAAAATTTAATGATAAGAGATGCCCGTCAGGTAAGCGAGATGAATTTCGAGTTTTACTCTGAAGATTACCGTCCCCTCAAAAAGGGCGATATGTATTTCACTCCCGACGGCACTGCATTTATAAAAGCTGACGTAACACTCCCCGACTCTCTCAAGGGTAAAGAGCTATGGTTCAGCCTTAAAACAGCGGCTGAAATCTGCGTTAAAGTAAACGGTAAGTATGTGGGCGGTGTTGACCCCAACAGAGAGAGAATGCTTCTCTCACCATACATAAATGAAAATGAAACTCTCCACTTTGAAATGATGGGATATAACCGTTCAAAGCCCGACGACGAGAGAAACCCCGAGTCACTTTCAGTACGCGGTTGCCGTCAGATTTTTGAGGGCGCATACATCTGCACCGTTAATCACGAGGTGCAGGATTTGGTCTGGGATTTTGAGCTTCTTCTTGATATAGCAAAAAGTGAGCTTTTCAATGAGGACTACAGAGCCTTTCTTAACAAAGAGCTTTGCAATGCAATGAACCTTATTGACTTTGACTCTGAGGAGCTCACCGGTGTAGCTGAAGCAAAAAGGTATGTTGATGAAGTGATCTACGCCAACGACAATTACAAAGGCAGCGGCGATGTGGCACTTATAGCACACTCCCACCTTGATATTGCCTACTATTGGCGCAGAATTCACTCAGTGCAGAAAAATCTTCGCACAGTGCTTATTCAGCTTCGTCTTATGGATAAGTACCCCGACTTTAAATACACTCACACTCAGCCCCATGTTTATGAGACTCTGGAAAAATATTATCCCGAAGTTTTTGAGGAGCTGAAAGAAAAGGTAGCCGCAGGTCAGTTTGAGCCTGTAGGTGCCATGTATGTTGAGCCTGATTGCAATGTACCCTCGGCTGAGTCCCTTATCAGGCAGTGTCTTTACGGTCAGCAGACCTATAAAAGAATGTTTGGCAAAACCGTAAACAACGCGTGGCTCCCCGATGTTTTCGGCAACTCGTGGATTTTGCCACAGATACTCAAAAAAAGCGGAGTTGACTATTTTGTATCCAACAAAATGTCAACATGGAACGACACCAACCGCTTCCCCCACAACAACTTTAAGTGGAAGGGAATAGACGGCAGTGAGGTTTTAGCCTGCGTCCCGCCCACACACTTTATAACATGGAATATGCCTTCACAGATTCAGGAAAACTGGGAATCTTATATCGACAAAGACAGCGGCGGACAGACTCTTAATATGTTCGGCTACGGCGACGGCGGCTCAGGCTGCACAGAAGAGATGATTGAGCTTATGCACCGTTTTGATAAGCTCAGCATTATGCCCAAGTGCCGGCATATGAGAGGTGACGAGTTCCTCAAGAAAAACCTTAAGGACAACGGCAGCCTTGAAACCTGGGACGGTGAGCTTTATCTGGAAATGCACAGAGGCACTTTCACAACCAAGAGTGTGCTGAAAAGATATAACCGCCGCCTTGAGTTCAAGTTCCGCACGGCAGAAATGCTCTCTCTTATGAGAAAAGACGGCAACGCAGACACGCTTCGTGACCTTTATAAAAAGTTCCTTGTCAATCAGTTTCACGATATTATCCCCGGCTCACACATTCATCCCGTTTATGAGGATGCACTGAGTGATTATAAGGAAATCGAAAAGGCTCTTGACAGCATTATCGGCAAGGGTACAAAATATTTCAACACCCTCAACATACATCGTGATGCCCTCACCTTTGTTCCCAATAAAAAAGGCACATCCTCACGCTACGGTGAAAAGGGCAACTGGCTCATTCCCCATATGGCACCTCTTTCCTCGGCTACACTTCGTGCGGCAAGGTACTCTGCCGAATGGATAAGCATAGGCGACACAACCGAAACACCTTACTACACCGTAAAATTCCGTGAGGACGGCTCAATTGCAAGCCTTTGGGACAAGGAGCTTTGCCGTGAATGGGTAAAGGGTGATTTCAACAAGCTTAAGATTTACACAGATAACCCGGGCAACTATGACGCTTGGGATATTCTGCCAAACTATAAAGATAAGCAGATTGAGATTAAAGTTAAAACGCCTCTTCACCTTATTGAAAAAGACGGCGAGTGCGCCACCTTTGAAACTGTACTCGCTACAGATAAATCAGAGTGGACTATGCTTATACGTCTTTTCAGACAAAGCAAGGGCATTGAGGTTGAAAACATTGTCAATTGGCAGGAAAAGCACAAGCTGGCTAAGGCACAGTTCTCTTGTAATGTGCTCACAAGAAAGGCTCTTTGCGACACCAGCGCAGGCTATATTGAGCGTGAAACTCACCGCAACACCACTTGGCAGCAGGCACGCTTTGAATGCTGTCACCATAAATGGTGCGATCTGAGTGAAGCAGGCGGCGGCATAGCCATAATCAACGACGGCAAGTACGGCGCATCCTTT
>JAZSPF010000009.1:0-9274 GCA_045537315.1 Acutalibacteraceae bacterium | reverse complement strand
AAGCATCTTCAGAAGCAGAAAGACAGGGGTGCAAGATAATGACAGAAAAGATTTTATCCTTTTGGGAGTATGTGAAACTCAGAAGCTTATCTGTGCTGAGCGGTACCCGTGCCGAATGTGTATTGGGTAAAATCGAAAGACCGGAAACTGAAGAATATGTTATCAACGGTGTCCGTTATATTGTTTCTGTAAAACACAGTGAAACTGAATCAATGACTTTCATTGATAAGATTAAAAGATATTTAGGTAGCGATTTCGCACATTTGACAACTGCCGGAGATATAAATACAATTAACACAGAATGTGTATGCATGACTGCCGGAAAGGAGGACTAATGCAGTCAAATTACTCAGGTATTACTGCTCTCTATTGCCGTCTCTCCCGTGATGACGGTAAAGATTGTGAGAGCAACTCAATAGAAAATCAGAAGCTTATGATTGCCCGTTATGCAAAGGAAAAGGGATTTGACAACACTAGGTTTTATGTCGATGACGGTTACACAGGTACAAACTTCAATCGTCCCGATTTCAAAAGAATGATGGAGGATGTTGAAGCAGGATATGTCAAAACAATTATTGTCAAGGATATGTCCCGATTCGGCAGAAACTATGTTGAGGTTGGACTTTTTACCGAATCATATTTCCCCGAGCATGATATCCGCTTTATCGCTGTTACAGATTTGGTTGACAGTGCTGACGGTGAAAATGAAATAATCCCGTTCAAAAATGTTATGAACGAGATGTATGCAAGAGATATTTCAAACAAGGTACGCTCTGCAAAAAGAATCAGAGGTAATATGGGCGAGCCTCTTTCTCAGCCGCCATACGGGTATATGAAAGACCCTGTAAATCCTAAAAGATGGATTGTTGAACCTGAAGCAGCCAAGGTAGTCAGAGAGATTTTCGTGCTTTATCTTGAAGGCTACGGATTGGATAAAATCGCAAGACATCTTCAGGACAAGGGTATTAAAAACTGCACATCCTATTGGCAGGAAAGAGGAATAGGCAGAGGCGGTAAAAAGGTACAGCCTAACCCCTATAAATGGAAAAGCTCTACTATCCGTCAGATTCTACTTCGTCAGGAGTATTGCGGTGATGTTATAAACTTCAAAACCTATTCTAAGAGCTTCAAAAACAAGAAAAGGCTTATGAATCCCGAAGAAAATTGGAAGATTTTCAAAGATGTTCACGAGCCGATTGTTGACCGTCACACCTATGAAGAGGTGCAGAAGCTTATAGGCTATTGCAAACGCCGTGAGCCGTTAGCTGAAAACGGAAGTAAAAGTATATTCTGTGATTTTCTCGTTTGTGCCGAATGCGGGCATAAGCTGTGGTATCATGTAAACACCCGAAATAAAAATATTCACTTTTTCAGCTGTTCCAATTATGTGAAGGACTATCGTGGCAGCTGTCAGCACAGGTATTATGTCAGGGCAGAGGCTATAGAACAGATAGTTACAATGGAGTTGCAAAAGCTTGCAGGTTATCTTAAAAATAATGAGGATGAACTTGTTGAGGTGCTTACAATGAAAACGGAAGCTATCGTACAAAACGAAAAAAGGCGTATCAATGCCGAGCTTCAGAGATGCACCTCAAGACAAAATACCGTAAACACTTTGTATGAAAAGCTTTATGAGGACAATGCTCTCGGCAAGGTGACCGATGAATGGTTCCTTCATATGTCGCAAAAATATGGTGTTGAAAGAGAAGAGCTGAAAGCCAAAATTCAAAAGCTACACGAAGAGCTTGATGAGCTTAATGATAAGAAAAGCGAAAGAGTTGCATTTGTTGAGGCAATAAGACGCTTTATACGAATGGAAACCATAACGGCACCGCTTCTTCACGAGCTCGTTGACCGTATTGAGGTTTATGAAACAGAGGGCACGGGTAAGAACAAAACTCAGCGAATTGTTATCTACTACCGCTTTGTAGGAAACATTGAAATTCCGTCAGATGAAGAAAACCTCAAATTGGATATGAGGCAAGGTATGGCTGTTGAATACCTTACAGCATAACAAAAAAAGAGCAGGCTAAAACCTGCTCGATACATAATTAAATACTATGAAGAAACGAATAAAAATCGAGTGTTCATCACTTAAATCCGTAATGAACACTCGAAATGGTGGGCAGGGGTGGATTCGAACCACCGAAGTCGTTGACGGCAGATTTACAGTCTGCTCCCTTTGGCCACTCGGGAACCTACCCATATTAAAAAACTGGAGCTGGTGGACGGACTCGAACCCCCGACCTGCTGATTACAAATCAGCTGCTCTACCAACTGAGCTACACCAGCTTATTTAGCTATCTGCGAGTTTGCCCTCGCTGAATGCTTGAATATAATATCACAAGCTTTCAGATATGTCAATACCTTTTTTCAATTTTTTTGGGTTTTTTTGCAAGGAATTTGACAAACATTTGCCGTTGTGATATAAAGGGATAAAAGCACCGGATATTGGCTTTATTAAGGAGGATATCAGTATGGACGAAAGTCAATTCAGAGCGATGTGGTTGCAGATTTTTGCAAAAGATATATCTCAGGATGATATAAATAAGTATGTAACAAGTACAGGCAACCTTATCTGGCATGTTTTTTCATGGAATTTAACAGATAAAAAGAAATATTCAGTTGGCGAGGCTGCTAAATCGGCTTTTAATAAAGAGGATAAAGAAGGCGCCTTGTACCTTGATTGGTTCCAAGACGAACCATGCAAAACCATCACCCGTGACCTTGATTGTGCCGGAGCTTTTGATAATTTCGTTGAGGTTTATGTTGTTGCTAAAGATTGGTCGTGGACATATATAAAGACTCACGAGCCTGATTTCGGACCTTATTTTATGAAAATCAATCAATGATTTTTTCAAAAAACTATTGCATATAGCCTCAAGGTGTGCTATAATCCATTTCAAATTTAATAAATCCCGTTGAAACCCTGAGAATTGCTTTTGCAAGACTGAGGGCGAAGGGAACTCTGGAGAATCTCTTAAGTGAGTGCCGAAGGTGCAAGGGTAAAACCGAATCTCTCAGGCAAAAGGATAGAGTTAGACTTTATGGCATATTGTCATAATCTGCATTTTGTTTGCATATTTTTCTTCAGAGTTGCTTTTTGGCAACTCTTTTCTTTTTCCTTTTTCAAGCGATTCTTCAGAAAAAATGTAAAAGGAGTGCTTTTTATGGACGCTGTGCTTTCTATAGTACAAAAAATCAATTTCTACCTTTCAGACTACATACTTATTATCCTTCTTGTGGGTACGGGTTTGTTTTTCACCGTTAAAACCCGCTTTGTGCAGGTTCGCTGCTTCGGCGAAGGCCTTAAGCAGGTTTTCGGCGGAATGTTCTCTAAAAACAAGTCGCAGGGCGGTATGAGCTCATTCCAGGCTCTTGCAACTGCTGTTGCCGCACAGGTCGGTACAGGTAACATTGTAGGCGCCTGCGGCGCTATCCTCGTCGGCGGTCCCGGTGCTGTTTTCTGGATGTGGATCATCGCTTTCTTTGGCATGGCTACTGTTTACGCTGAGGCTGTCTTGGCTCAGGAAACAAGAGAGGTTCAGGCAGACGGCACTATCCTCGGCGGACCTGTTTATTATATCAAAAAGGCTTTCCCGGGCAAGTTCGGCAAAATTATTGCAGGCTTCTTCTCTGTTGCCACCATACTTGCTCTGGGCTTTATGGGTGCAATGGTGCAGTCAAACTCCATAAGCTCAGCCTGCTACACAGCTTTCGGAATTCCTCAGTGGCTTATCGGTCTTATCATCGCTTCCTTGGCGGGTCTTGTCTTTCTCGGTGGCGTTAACCGTCTCGCATCCGTAACGGAAAAGCTTGTGCCCATAATGGCTCTGCTTTATATTGCAGGCAGTGTTATTATTCTTGTTATGAGAGCAAAATATCTGCCCGAAACAATCGGAATGATTTTTAAATACGCTTTCAGACCTGATGCCCTCATCGGCGGCAGTATCGGCTATGCCCTTAAAACGGCTATCAGTCAGGGTGTTAAGCGCGGTCTTTTCTCCAATGAAGCAGGTATGGGTTCTACCCCTCACGCTCACGCACTGGCTGATGTTAAGAAGCCCCACGACCAGGGTGTCAGCGCTATGATAGGCGTGTTTATCGACACCTTTGTTGTGCTCACCATGACAGCTCTCGTTGTTATTTCCGTGCTTTATGCAGGTGACGGAATTCTCGCCTCAGGCTTTGCCCCCGACGGTGTTGACAAGAGCAATATGGCTCAGCTCGCATTCTCAGGTGTTTTCGGTGAAAAAGCAGGCAGTGCCTTCGTTGCAGTTTGTCTTCTCTTCTTCGCTTTCTCAACAATTATAAGCTGGAACTACTTCGGTAAAATCAATGTGGTTTCCCTCTTAGGCAAAAAGAGCGTTCCCGTTTATATGATAATCGCAATTGTATTTACCTTCCTTGGTTCCCTGCTTTCAAATGACCTTGTCTGGGAGCTTACGGATATGTTCAATCAGCTTATGGTTATTCCTAACGTGCCTGCCCTCATAGCTCTTTCCGGTTTAGTAGCTGCAGCTGCTAAAAAGAAAAAATAAGATTTTCCCTTTCTCACTCATATATAACAGAAAAGGCCGTCTCTCTCAGGCGGTCTTTTCTGTTGCACAGAATGTGCAACAGAAAGTGCAGAACGCAGAGTGCAGAACGCAGAACGGCGGGAAAGTTTGTTTGCTGATAAGTAAGATTTTACCCGCAGACAGAGCGTATATCAGATACCGACTCTGTAGATTATAATCCTCCTGCGTCACTGCGTAACACCTTTTCTATCCGAGAACAGTCACCCTTTTGTCGCTTACGCGATATTTCCCCTAACAGGGGAAGTTCCTTCAAAAGTGGAAGGCATAAATAAGGCAGGTCACTACAAAATTCAGTAGTGACCTGCCGTTTAATTTAAGATTGATGAAATTTACCGTTTCTGAGCTTTAACTCCGCGGGAAAAGATTTTCGATTACCGCTAATGGTTTCGCGACCACAATTTTGCATTTTACACTTTGCATTTTGCATTTCCAAAAGCCTTTACGGCTTTTTAAAGCACAGCGCATCTGTTGTGGACAGAATAAGTATCTGACTTGGCAGATAGAATATCCATGTCATAACCTCTGCGTTTCTTATCATAGCCTCGCTGAAAAAGGGAGGCTGGAGATTGTGTATGCCCACACAGGCATCACAGCAGGCAAAAAGGATTATGCCTATTGCAAACCTTAAGTGTCTGGGTGAAGGCTTATATATCTGCAGCTCAAAGCCGTGAGCAAAGTTAACTGCAAAACAGCTTGCATAAGCCACGGTTATGCCTACATCCGCACTGTCAAGAAGTACTCCCGCAGTCGTGCCGAGAATAAGACCCGGCAGAAGTCTTTTGAGAAGCTCGCCTACAAGAGGCTTGCCGCTCATAAATGAAAATCTTGTTGTGTAGCAGGTCTGCACTATTATAAAGATGCAGACGCCTGCAATATAGTTGCCGATGAGTATAAGAAAAACATCTGCAAGCACAGTGAAGGCAAATGCCACCGTTACAACAGCGTTATCCTTTTGCTTGCCTGCCATAAGACCCATAAGTCCGACTAAAGCTATTGCAATAAACTTAACGATATTTTCGCCGTCGATACGCATAATATCCATTGTGACAAAGATGCAGAAAAGCACTGCTTCAACGGCAATAAATATGAAACTTAATAATCTTTTCACTTGCGTTTTCCTCCCCTTTATCCTATTGGCATCTCAAAAACATCTGCACTGAAAGGTATGATTACATCCTCTCTGTAACCCATTTCGTTGATATAGCAGAACACATATCCCTCTTGCGAGAGTGTATTTGCGCTTGCATAAATAGCCTGGCCTAAATCCTCTGTGTCCTCAGGTACCACTGCCGAATCCACAGCATCCTGGCTGAGAAGTGAGGAATAATCATAACCGCAGTATATTCTGTAAAGCAGTTCCTCAAGGAGCTGATAGTCTTTGCCTATGATGCTGTCTTTTGTCACATATGCACCTGTCTCCGTGTCAAAGATATAACATTCAACTGTTTTCTTTGAGGGTACTGCTGACGAATCTGCTGAAAGATCTTCATCCTGTGCATTTTTATAAACCGCCTCAGTTTCGCTTATCTCATTTATCACTGCGATATAACTGCCCGAAGTATATGTTACCTCAGCAGTGAAATTCACCTCAAGAGGAAGTGCGCTGTCACTGCCGCCTTTTTTGATATACTTTTTGTACTGTGAAACGCTGTCCTGTGCCTGCTGAGTGTAATAAGTGAGCATGCTCTGATATAAACGGTTTGCTTCCATTTCGCCGGCTGTGTCACCGTAAAACACGGGGTACTCAAGAACATAGCGGCAATAAACACTGCCGTTTTCACCTTCGCCTTCAATAACTTGGGTTTTCATATCATAGTCGAAGATGCTTTTCTGCTCATTTTTAATCATAATGCCAAGCTGATCAAATATCGGCTCTGATGAAAGCTCGTGGATTTTCCACTGTGCATCCTCTGAATCCGACTTGCCTGCAATAACATAAATGTTTTTTTCGCCCATATCACAGGTAATATAGTATCTTCCGTCCTGTATTCTCTTGCTTGCGGTTATATCAGCTGTGGCTGTAACGGTTTCTTCTTCGTCGTCACTGCCCGCAAAATAATAACAACCGTCATAATAATAAATATCCTTTGTGTTGACAGTGTGGTCTATGTTGACCTCAAACTGAGAAAGGATGCTGTCAACTCTGTTTTTTGTCACCTTGTAGTATTTGTAATTACCCTCACTATCCTGAAATCTCATGGCAGGGTCAGGCTGCACTGAGGGCAGTGCAGTTTCATAGCCGTAAGACGCATAGAGTCCGCTTTTACTGTAAGGTCTGATATAAGAGAGCAAATCCTTCACCTTAAGTTTGCCTTTTATATCCTGCTGAGCCAGAGGCGCAAGCTTTGAAAGCTGCTTTTCCAGCTCCTCTTCCTCAACCTGTGAGAGAACAAGGGCAACTGCCTTCACTTCACTTTCCTGCTTGAAAACATCCGTAAAAGCACCTATACCTACCATACATGCAAGGCAGACAGCCACAAGACACATAAGCAGGGTTACTCCTGTTTTTGCTCTTTTTTCGCTTTTGAGCTGTTTTGTTCTTGTTGTTGCTTTTGCTTTTTTCATATCAATCTTCCTTCACTTTAAATTAAATCAAGGAGTTGTGTAATTTCTTCAATCTCAGCGGCAACACCTTCTGCGCCGAGACCCTTTCCTTTAAAATCGCCGTAATTCATTCTGACAGCCTGCATATCGGCACCTAAGGCTCCCTGAATGTCATTTATGGGATGGTCGCCCACAAAGAGAGCTTCTTCGTTTTTAACACCCGCACGTCTTATTGCCTCGTCAAAAATGCGTCTGTCAGGCTTATAGATGCCTATGTCACCTGATACTACAACAACGTCAAACATATCTCTTATGCCTGCAGTGTCAAGCTTGATATTCTGCAAGGAAGACACGCCGTTTGTTATGCAGCCTAAAACGTAGCCTCTTTTCTTTATCTCTTTAAGCACGTCAATTGCGCCGTCGAGCATAACAATGTGCTTGCCGAAATCATAGTTGAAGGAGTCGTAGAGCTCCTGCAGAGGCGGATGGTTTTTCCACTGCCACAGCTCTATCATCTCAGGGAAGTAAACCTCTCTGTCTTTATAGCCGCCATCAACGTGTTCTTCCATTTCGTCAAGCTTTATAAGTCTTTCTTCTTCGCTTATGTCGGGAAAGTACTTATCGAGAAAGCTCTCGCAATAAAGTCTGTATGCTCCCTTTCTGCTCTGAAGTGTATCGTCAAAATCAAAAAATATTGCTTTCACATTTAATTTAGCCATTTTCTATAACCTCGTTATATACTTGTCTTGCTTTTTCCATATCCTTTTTTACTGCCGCCGAAAGTTCTTCAAGGGACCCGAATTTCATTTCGCCCCTTAAAAAGCGAAGCAGTCCCACCTCGGCGTTTTTGCCGTAAAGGTCACCTGAGAAGCCGAGTATACAAGTCTCGCTTCTCACCGCAGTGCCGCCTACTGTTGGTCTGACGCCGATATTTGTCACACTGGGATACTGTTTTCCGCCAAGCCGTGTCATCGAAGCATATACACCGTATCTCGGCACAATAAAATCTTCGGGGAAGCTCTGGTTGATTGTGGGGAAGCCTAATTTTCTGCCCAAAGCATCGCCCCTTTCCACAACCCTGTCATAAGAGAAAACTCTGCCCAGCATTTCATTTGCCCTGCTTATATTTCCGTCGGCAATAAGCTGTCTTATCTTTGAAGCACTGATAATATCTTCGCCCTGTCTTACTTCCTCAAGGGAAATTACTTCTATGCCCTCAGCCTCGAGGTCATGCCTGAGTGTTTCTGCATTGCCCTGACCTTTTCTGCCGTACCTGTAATCGTAACCGCAGACAACTGCCTTTGCGTCAAGCTCTCCTATAAGTATTTTGCGGGCAAACTCGCAAGGCTCCATATCCATGCTCTCTCTGAAATTAAACTCAAAAAGTGTGAAACCCATTTCCTTCAGGAGTCGGCTTTTCATTATTTCGTCAGTGATCATAGGAGGTACCTTGCCACTCAGAACTTTTCTCGGATGCTCACTGAATATAAGCACCCCGGGAGTGAGTCCCTTCTCTTTTGCTATATCAAGGGTCTTTTGCAGCACCGCCTTGTGTCCGATGTGGATTCCGTCAAAATAGCCCAGAGCTACGGCAGTGCCTTTTTTGCTTTTACACATCTGCCGTCACCTGCCTTACATAGACTCTCTTTACAGAAAGCACAGTGACCTCACTGTCAATTTCGCCAATGCCGAGGAATTCATCCTCAGGGGAATAGACACAGTAAAGTCCGGGTTTCTTTTTGCCGCCGAAACGGTTAACATCAAGCTCACCGCCGTTTGAAAAGCGTTTAGCCTGAGGTGCACTCACCTTAATTTTATCATAAGCGATAAAAGAGTCAACCTCTGTCAGGGCTTTGTCAAGATTTCCCTCGTCTCTGAGTTTTTCCAGTTCTTCGAGAGTGTAGCACCTGTCCACGTTCACGCCATTTGCCATAATTCTGCGCAGAGCCGTCATTGCCGCACCACAGCCGAGGGCATCTCCTATATCCGCAATAAGAGTGCGTATATATGTGCCGCTTGAGCAGTGAGCCTCTATTTCGTACTCTGCCGTGTTTTCGTCATAACCGAGAAGCTCGAGAGAATAAACTGTCACCTTGCGGCTTTCTCTCTCTATTTCCACACCCTGACGTGCAAGCTCATAAAGTCTCACG
>JAZSPF010000097.1:0-4086 GCA_045537315.1 Acutalibacteraceae bacterium | reverse complement strand
ATATTTATGAACACGGTATAAGAGTCCCTCTGATTATTTGCGGCAAGGGTACAGAAAAGGGCAGCCGTAACAGTGCCTATGTCTATCTTTATGATATATATCCAACGCTTTGCGATATGACTGGTGTCGACATTCCTGACAGTGTTGAAGGCAGAAGTTTCAAAAAGCTACTCTCAGGTGAGGAAAAAACATTCAGAGATGAAATGTATCTGATTTTTGATAAGTTTGTCAGGGGTATCAAGGATGACAGGTATAAGCTCATCGAGTACCGTAACGGTGATAATGAGGAGGACAAATGGACTTTCCTTTACGACTTGAAGAATGACCCGTGGGAAACAAAAAGTCTTGCAAAAGACGAAAATCAGAGTGATAGAATTATCGCTATGCGCAAGAGAATGCTTTATTTCAGAGATTTATGGCAAGAAACCCGGCACGAGTGGGGCAAGGACTTCTGGAACAGATTCAGTATCGACGACAAAACAGTATAATAAGGAAGCTCCCTTGAACTGAATTTCAAGGGAGCTTTAAGTTTATTTGCCTTTTTTCTTAGCCATTGCTTTTCTGTAAAGCGTGATAAGTCCGCTTGCACCGAGATTAAGTATAATTGAGCCGAGCAGTAGTGAAAGCAGGTGGCTCGGGAGATTTTCGATCATCTTGTCACTCTCAATAAATGAGCAGATGAGATAAACAAATCCAACATCGTTAAAGAACATAGGGATGAAAGGTCTTGTAAGAATAAGTACGCCTATAATGATAACAAGGGGAATGCACACTGCAACAAAGTGACTCAGGCCCAGACCCATAAGTGCCTTTGCACCGAGACTGACAAGAGCAGCTAAAAGCAAACCCACTGCACCGCCGCAAAGGGTATACCAGAAGCGATCTTTGTAAGAAAGTTCTTCCTGCAAAAAGAAAACTGCAACGCTGATAAAAAATGCCCAGTTAACAACTCTGAGACCTTCATGGGGCATTACGCCGTGCAGTGCCTGAAAAATAACATTCCAAAGAGCAATCCATAAAAATACAAGGCAAAGTGCAGGTAACTTGCCTTTAGGGGGCTTGTGTAAGAGTTTGAAGCTCTTTTTTTCGTTTTGGTTCATTCTAATATCCTCCGAACATAATAATAGCTTCATGTTATGGCTTTTTAAGTCGTAGCATGAAGCATCGATGGATATTTTATCATAATTGAACCGTTCAGGTCAATAATCAGATTTTGTTAATTTGATGTTAATAATATAGCATAGGAAAAATCTGACTCGAATGATACAAAAAAAATAAAAGTGATTTAATTGTTTATATGTTGTTAAATTATCACCTTATAAATAAGGGGTAATTTTTCAGGCTCTTTGTCGCTGAAAGATAAAGCGGATAAAAACAGCTTTTCGGCATCCTCAAGCCTGTCGTTGTCATTAGTGTGAAGTTCAGCTATGACTTCGCCTTTTTCCACCTTGTCGCCTGTTTTTTTATGAAGAATAATTCCGGCCGAGTAATCAATGCTGTCCTCTTTTGTGAATCTGCCTGCACCGAGTATAACACTTGCTGAGCCGATGGTTTCAGCCTGCATTTTAGTTATATATCCGCTTTCGGGGCAGAGAACTTCATAAACTGTGTTTGCCTTCGGGAGTTTATCGGTGTTCTCTATCTGTGAAATGTCACCGCTCTGAGCCGAGATGAATTCCTTGAATTTCTCATATGCCGCACCGCTTGAAAGAGCAGTTTCAGCCTTGTGCCTTGCAGAGACTATATCAGTACCGAGAGCCAGGGAAACAATGTTGCTCGCCAAAGTCAGGCAGACCTCTTTCAAATCCTCAGCGCCTTTACCTTTGAGTACTTCAACTGCCTCTTTAACTTCAAGAGCGTTGCCTATATTCTTGCCCAGAGGTGTGTCCATATCGCTGATAACAGCCGCCATTTTTCTGCCTGCTGCCTTGCCGATGTCCACCATTTTATGAGAGAGAGCTTCGGCATCGCTCGTGGTTTTCATAAAAGCACCGCTGCCATATTTCACATCAAGAACAATTGTTTCACTGCCGGCGGCAAGCTTTTTTGACATAATGCTTGAGGCTATCAGCGGTACACTGCCGACGGTGGCGGTTGCATCACGAAGGGAGTAAATTATCTTATCGGCAGGTGCCAGCTGACCCGTTTGCCCCACAACGGCAATGCCCGTTTTTTTCACCTGAGCAATAAATTCATCGGGAGTGAGGCTCACTTTAAAACCGTCAATAGACTCTAATTTATCAACAGTACCGCCTGTGTGACCGAGGCCTCTGCCTGACATTTTGGCAACATTTATCCCAAGGGATGCCACTAAGGGTGCCACAATGAGAGTGGTTTTGTCGCCTACACCGCCTGTTGAGTGTTTGTCGGCAGTGATGCCAAGTTCACTTAAATCAAGTGTGTCACCTGAAATAGCCATTTCTTTTGTAAGAGTTATCATTTCCCTGTCAGACATACCCCTTAAGTATATTGCCATTAAAAGGGCAGTTGCCTGATAGTCCTTTATGTTTTCCTTTGTCAGCTCGTGAACGAAGAAAGCTATTTCTTCATCGCTCAGCTCATAGCCGTCACGCTTTTTTGCAATTATATCGTAAATTCTCATATCTTTACTCCTTTTGGGCGGGTTCTGATTATATTCGTCACCCTAAGCTGAAACTTTCGGGAAGCAAAGCTCCGAGAGTTGTTATTCTGAAATCCTCGCCGTTTTTGCCTAAAATTACTCTGAAGTCACCACTGCAGAATTCTGCCATAACCTGACGGCAAACTCCGCAAGGGGTGCAGTAGTCGGTGAAATCACCGTTGTTGCCGCCGACAATTGCTATGGCTTCAAAGTCTCTTTCGCCCTGACTGACTGCTTTAAAGAAAGCGGTTCTCTCTGCACAGTTGGTTGGGGAGTATGCGGCGTTTTCGATGTTGCAGCCTGTGTAAACTTTGCCGTTTTTGCAAAGCAGTGCTGCACCGACGGTAAAATGCGAATAGGGTACATAGGCCTTTTCAGAAGCCTGCTTTGCTATTTTAATAAGTTCAAGTTCTGTCATTTTAATTCTCCAATATTTCATTTTTGAAGCTCTCGCCACTGATTTTACTTTCAATGCCGAAAATATCAGCAATAGTTTTGCCGATATCAGAGAAGCTTTCCCGTGTGCCGAGGTTAACACTTTTCACCTCACTGCCGTAAATAAGCAAGGGAGCGTATTCCCTTGAGTGGTCTGTGCTGTCTGTGAGTGGGTCACAGCCGTGGTCGGCAGTAATCATAAGAATATCACTGCGGCTCATTTTTTTAATAAAATCGCCAAGCCACAGGTCAAATTCCGTCAAAGCTTTGGCGTACCCTGCCGCATCGTTTCTGTGACCGTAAAGCATATCAAAGTCAACTAAATTAGTGAAGCAAAGACCTGTGAAATCCTCATGGAGAGCCTTCATTGTCATTTTCATACCCTGAGTGTTGCTCTCGGTAGGCATAGGCTTTTTAAGTGACTTGCCTGCAAAAATATCATAAATCTTGCCGATGGGAATAATATCAAAGCCTTTTTCGCTCAGCTCATCTAAGAGAGTGGTTTTCGGCGGTACAAGTGAAAAATCATGGCGTCTTGCAGTGCGCTTAAAGTGTGGGTATTCACCCTCAAAAGGTCTTGCTATAACTCTGCCCACGGCGTGGTCGCCTGTGAGGATTTCTCTTGCAATACGGCAATATTCATAAAGCTTTTCTACGGGAATAATATCCTCGTGGGCGGCTATCTGAAAAACGCTGTCAGCCGAAGTGTAAACTATAAGATCGCCAGTTTCAATATGCTCCTTGCCGTAATCCTCTATAACCTTTGTGCCTGAATATGGCTTATTGCAAAGGACTTTTCTGCCTGTTCTCTTTTCAAACTCTCTGATTATTTCATCGGGGAAGCCCTCAGGATAAGTGGGAAATGCTCTGTCGGACACAAGTCCTGCAATTTCCCAGTGACCTGTTGTAGTGTCTTTGCCTTTGCTTTTTTCTGCCATTCTGCCGAAAGCACCCATAGGTGTTTTTTCTTTTTCACCGAAAGAAACACCGTCAATGTTAAAAAGTCCCAATTTTACCATATTGGGCACAGC
>JAZSPF010000145.1:0-3651 GCA_045537315.1 Acutalibacteraceae bacterium | reverse complement strand
GACAGAGGCTTCACCCGGTTGCACAATGAGTTCAACCGACGATCCTATCGAGGTGCGTGTCGGTACTGTCGGCAGAGCGCTTCCTGAAATTGAGTGTAAAATTGTTGACCCCGAAACAGGGGAGGATTTACCTGTTGGTGAAATAGGCGAGTTTGTTGCAAGAGGCTACAACATTATGAAGGGCTACTATAAGATGCCTAAAGCAACAGCAAGCGCTATCGATAAAGACGGTTGGCTTCACACAGGTGACCTTGCCTGTAAGACCGAGGACGGCAATTATAAAATCACCGGCAGACTCAAGGATATGATCATCCGCGGCGGTGAGAACATCTACCCGAAAGAAATTGAGGAGTTTATCTATACTCATCCCAAGGTCAGCGACGTTCAGGTTATCGGCGTACCCGATGAGCAGTACGGCGAAGAAATTGCCGCCTGTATCATACTCAAAGAGGGCGAGGAGATGACCACCGATGAAATGAAGCAGTATGTTCGTGACCATATGGCTAAGCATAAGGTTCCGAGATACATTGACTTTGTTGATGCCTTCCCCATGAATGCCGCAGGTAAAATTCTCAAATACAAGATGCGTGAGGATGCTATCGAGAAGTACGGTCTTCAGAAAGCAAACTCAGTAGAAACTGCATAAAATCAAGGTGATTTACGATGAATTATCCGATAATTGACTCTCATTGCCACGTCTATCCCGATAAGATAGCCTCAAAAGCAGTTGATGGTATCGGAAAGTTTTATGATTTATCTATGTACTATGACGGCAGATATTCGACCTTGGTTGAATACGGCTCAAAAATCGGAGTGAGGCACTATGTGATTTTCTCCGTTGCCACTACGCCGCATCAGGTGCATTCCATCAATACGTTTATTTCCGACACAGTTAAAGAATCAAACGGTCTTATGACGGGTCTTGGCACACTGCACCCTGACAGTGAAGATATCGAAAGGGATATTGATGAAATAATTTCTCTCGGTCTCAAAGGTGTGAAAATGCACCCTGACTTTCAGAAGTTTCAGATTGACGATAAGAAGTGCTATAAAATTTATGAAACTTGCCAGGGAAAACTGCCGGTGCTTTTACACACCGGTGACAGCAGATACGATTACTCAAATCCACAAAGGATGAAGAGGGTTCTTGAGGATTTCCCCGGACTGACGGTTATCGGCGCCCATTTTGGCGGATGGTCCTGCTGGAAGGAAGCTGCAAAAACCTTAAGCGCGTACAATAACTTTTATGTTGACTGTTCATCGTCTTTTGATTGGCTCACTGCTGATGAAAGCAGAGAAATCGTGAGAATGTACGGTGCAGACCGTGTGCTTTTTGCAACTGACTTTCCTATGTGGAATCACGAAACGGAGTTCAGCCGCTTTATGGATATGAAGCTTACTGACGAGGAAAATGCTCTGATTCTCTATAAAAATGCAGTTAAGCTCTTTGGTATTGACGAAAGTAAAATATTGTCATAAAAAACTTGAAAAAATATGAGATTTTCTATTGACAATAAGATTTTAAAGTGCTAAAATAGGTTAAAATTTCATAGAAAAGCTGTGACGAAGACGGACGAGGGAAAGTTTTTTCAGCGAGCTGGCGGCGGTGCAAGGTCAGCAAAACAGCACTTCAATATCCTATCACTTCCGAGCTGAGGGTCCGAAAGTTATTTTTAATCAGTAGATGCCCTTCGTGATTGCTGCGTTAATGCATAGAGCTTGTTGGAGCTTGAAGGTGGCGATAATAATCGCAATTTGAGTGGTACCGCGGGTATTATTTAGTTAGTTACTCGTCTCAAAGTTTTCTTTGAGGCGGGTTTTTGTTTTAAAAATATTTTTTGCCGGAGGTAAAAACCTATGGAAATGAATAATCAACTTATGGAAGTCGCTTTGCGTATTAAAGATATGCGTGAAGTTTGCGGCTTCACAGAAGCAGAAATGGCTGAAAAAACCGACTGCACCATAGAGCAGTACAGGCTCTATGAAGAAGGTAGAGTTGACTTCCCTTTCTCCTTCATTCATAAATGTGCAAAGGCATTCGGTATCGGAAAGACAGACCTGCTCGAAGGTCAGAGCAGTAACCTTTCCTCATATACCGTAACAAGAAAGGGTCAGGGCAAGATAACATCAAGAGAAGACGGCATCGAAATCAACAACCTTGCACCTCTCTTCAGAAACAAGCTTGCTGAGCCTTATCTTGCAAAATACGAATACAGAGCTGACCTTCAGGATAAGCCTATTCATACCATTACACACCCCGGTCAGGAATTCGACCTTGTGCTTTCAGGTAAGCTTAAGGTGCGTGTAGGTAATCACACTGAAGTGCTCGAAGAGGGTGACAGCATCTATTATAAGAGTTCAACACCTCACGGTATGATTGCTGTTGACGGTGAAGACTGCACCTTCCTTGCAGTTGTTATTACAGACGAGAGCGCAACAGAGCAGGAGATTCAGGCTACCTTTGTAACTGCCAAAACATCTCATCAGCTTGAAATTAAAAAGTTTATTGATACTGTTGAAGACGAAAAAGGTGTGCTTAAGGAGCTCACCTACAAGAACGAAGATAAATTCAATTTCGCCTTTGATGTTGTTGACGCGGTTGCCGATAAATATCCCGATAAGCTAGCAATGCTTCATATCGCAAATGACAAGACCGAAAGAAGATTTACATATCAGGATATGAAAAAGGAATCTGCCCGTGCAGCAAACTATCTTCTTTCACTGGGTATCAAAAAAGGCGACAGAGTTATGGTTGTTCTCAAGAGACACTATCAGTTCTGGATTTGTGCTCTTGCTCTTCACAAGATTGGTGCAGTTATGATTCCTGCCACAAATCAGCTTGTTGAGCATGATTTCGATTACCGCTTCAAGGCTGCAGGTGTTACTGCAATTCTTTGCACAGCTGACGGTAAAGTAGCCGACCATGTTGATAAAGCCGCTGAGACTTACGGCGAACTCAAGCATAAGATTATAGTCGGTGCCGACAGAGACGGCTGGCATAACTTTGACACAGAATATAAGCTGTTCAGAAGCATCTATTCCCGCACAGATGAAACTGCTTGCGGTGACGACACAATGCTTATGTTCTTCACATCAGGCACTACAGGCTATCCCAAAATTGCAGCTCACTCATATAAATATGCATTAGGTCACTTCATCACTGCAAGATATTGGCACTCAATTCAGCCTAATGACCTTCATCTCACAATTTCCGATACCGGCTGGGGTAAAGCTCTCTGGGGCAAATTCTACGGTCAGTGGATGTGTGAAGGTGCTGTATTCACCTATGACTTTGACAGATTCGATGCATCGGATATTCTTCCCATGTTCTCAAAATATCATATCACAACATTCTGCGCACCTCCCACAATGTACAGAATGCTCATAAAGGAAGACCTTTCCAAGTACGACTTATCATCAATCAGATATGCCACAACTGCAGGTGAAGCACTCAATCCCGAGGTGTTCTATCAGTTTGAAAAAGCAACAGGTATCGTAATTATGGAAGGCTTCGGCCAGACAGAGACCACTCTTACAATCGGCAATCTTGTCGGTACTACACCCAAGCCGGGCGCAATGGGCAAGCCCGTACCCTGCTATGATATTGCTATTGTTGACCCTGACGGCAACGAATGTCCCGTGGGTGAAACA
>JAZSPF010000201.1:0-2852 GCA_045537315.1 Acutalibacteraceae bacterium | reverse complement strand
ATACTCTGCAACTGCATCAACGAGAATTCCCATACCTTCGATAACCTTGACTTCAATTGGGTCTATCATATCAGCACCGCCCATAACAAGGTTTTCCATAGCTGTCTGTGAGCCTGAGTTCTTTTCGCGCTGAAAGGCTCTGATTTTTTCGTTTTTACCGCCCACATCCTTCCAGTTGGTGATTTCACCTGAGTATATCTTTTTTATCTGCTCTACGGTTAAACTGTCAACGGGGTTGTTTTTGTGGGTGATGAAAACGAAAGCGTCATAGCATACGGGAGTTTTCTTAAGCTCTATACCCCAATTGTCAGCCAAGGTGAGTTCTTCGTCTGAAGGCTCCGTTGCAATCACAAGGTCAACACCTTCCATATCAATCCAAGCATCAAAGTTATAGTGAACATAGTTTTCATTGGTGTATTCTTTGCGTATAAGGTGTTCATAAGCATAGTGAGTGGTTGAAAACTGCACAAACTGATTAGCTGTTCTGTCCTCGAAGCCTAAGTGCTGTCTTGCAAATTCCACCGCCATAGGTACGCAGACAGTTGAGCCGTCTATGTGAGGGTATGTGCCCTTATCGCAATGGTTGTTGACGAAGCCGTCCTCGTTAACAGGTTTGATTTCGCCTAATTTAAAGGGGCTGTCGGTGACAATCTGCTTCCAGTCTTTGCCGCGCTCAACATCCTGGTTAATTGCACCCCATGAGCCTGTTTTGTCGGCAACGCCTAAACCTCTGTTTGCGATGAATTTGTTTATATCATCTTCGAGCATCCATCCGCTGATAAAAGAGCCGATACCTATAGCTGCCACGAGTACACCAAGGATTATCTGCTTATATCTTTTCAGCAGTATAAGGTCAACTATGCTGTAAACACATCTTATTGCGAAGCTGATGAGGGCAAGCAACACAAAAAGATAGTTTTCACCGAAGAACATATAATTTGTTTCTGTGCTGTTGGGCTGAATAAGATAAAACGCAAAATTGATTATAACTGCAAGCAAAGCAGAAACAATGGTAACATAAGGCTTGATGTCGGTTTTTAGCCTGAGAATAATATCTGCTATAAGAGGTAAAGCAAAGGGGGCAAAGCACAAAAGCTCAGGTACATCATAGCTGAAAGCAATTGTGCCTATTGAAAATCCGCCTTCTGCAAGAAGATAAACACCGATAACTGCTATGCAGTGAAGCAGTATCATAAGCATAAAGATAAGCATAGTTTGCATTTTTGATAAATGTTTCTTGTTCATATTCATTCTCCTTTCGGGTTGTTACTACAATCTTATTATAGCATGGAGAAAAACTGTGAACAAGAGGGAAGGACAAGACTTAAGGAAATCGTAAGGATTAAAAAATTTGACCGTGTTTTTGATTACTTTTTCCACGGCAGGAAAAAGTAATGCCCCGCGGCGAGCGTATGCATAAAAAAGCAGAGTGCCAATTCGCCGACGCCCGATAAGGAAGTATTTGTTTCTCGAACAAAAATCCCCGTATTTTTGCCAAAAGCCTCGCAAGGCGACAGCCTCGCTGCGTTTTGTGGCTTCAATACAAGAAATTTTCTGTTCTTACGAAACTGCGAAGCACTTTAAAATGCGAAATAGCTTTGCAAGAAAAGGCAAAAATCACCGATAATGCTGACGCATATCGGTGATTTTTAACGCATTATTGTGAAGTTATTTCACTTTTTTAAAGAAATACTTCCTTATCGGGCGTCGGCATTTTTACATTATTTTATTTTTCTTCAGATACAACACCGATGCCGAGCATTTCAAGCTGGTCATTGTCAACAAGTGCGGGACACTCTGTCATAGGCTCACTTGCGTTCTGTACCTTGGGGAATGCGATACAGTCACGAAGAGTTTCAAGGCGAAGCATCTGCATAACAAGTCTGTCGAGACCCAGGCCGATACCGCCGTGAGGAGGTGCACCGTATCTGAATGCATCTGTAAGGAAGCCGAACTTCTCGTGAGCTTCTTCATCGCTGAGACCGAGAAGGTTGAAAATTCTCTTCTGAAGATCGGGGTTAGTGATTCTGATTGAACCGCTTGCAAGCTCAATGCCGTTGAGTACAAGGTCATAAGCATTAGCTCTTACCTGAGCCTTGTCTGTTTCAAGATACTCGAGGCACTCCTCAAGAGGAGCAGTGAACGGGTGATGCATTGCAACAAACTGCTGGAGTTCTTCGTCCCAATCGAAGAAGGGGAACTCAACAACCCAGAGAAGGTTATATTTATCCTGAGGAATGATATCAAGCTTCTTGGCTACTGTCTGTCTGAGAGCGCCAAGTACGCTGAGAACTGTGTTGGTCTTATCTGCAACGATAAGGATTACGTCGCCGTTTTCGGCACCGCACTTATCCATAATCGCCTTCATTTCATCTTCGGTCATAAACTTTGCAAATGATGAAGCGATTGTGCCGTCCTCGCCTATTCTTGCCCATGCAAGGCCTTTTGCACCGATACCTCTTACAAATTCTGTGAGCTTGTCAACTTCTTTTCTTGTCAGAGTATTGAAAGCATTTTTAGCTGTGATAGCTGATACTCTGCCGCCGTTTTCAATAGCACCTGTGAATACACCGAAGCCGCAACCCTTTACTTCTTCACTCAGGTCTGTGATTTCCATAGCATATCTTGTGTCAGGCTTATCTGAGCCGTAACGCTCCATTGCCTCTTTATAGGTGAGTCTGGGAAGGGGTGTTTCGATATCAACACCGATGGCTTCTTTGAAAACTCTCTTCATAAAGCCTTCGATAAGAGCAAGGATATCTTCCATTTCAATGAAGCTCATTTCAATATCTATCTGTGTAAATTCAGGCTGACGATCAGCACG
Organism: Acutalibacteraceae bacterium; assembly: GCA_045537315.1. GTDB lineage: Bacteria > Bacillota > Clostridia > Oscillospirales > Acutalibacteraceae > UBA6857. The sequence goes on along the minus strand of JAZSPF010000201.1, from coordinate 28 downwards.
GAGGTCCTCGTCACGGAAGCAACGGGCA
>JAZSPF010000101.1:0-6511 GCA_045537315.1 Acutalibacteraceae bacterium | reverse complement strand
GTTTCACCGATAACTACGCCCGTACCGTGGTCGATGAAAAAGCGTCTGCCTATTTCGGCACCGGGATGAATTTCAATATTGGTCTTTTTAACGCAGTGCTGCGAAATTGCACGGGCGAGAAAAAACATCTTGTGCTTATAGCACCAATGTGCCTTTCGGTATGACCTTACCGCCTTATAGCCGGGGTACAGAAGCATAATTTCAACATTGCTTCTTGCGGCAGGGTCACGGTCTTTGACACACTGCAAATCTTCTTTTAATCTATCAAACATAAAATCACCCTAATAGAAATGCAAAGTGCAAAATGCAAAATGCAAAATTGTGGTCGCGGGTAAGAGAGAATAATCTTCAATCTTAATCCCGCATAAGAAATACCCAGACACGGAAAGTGTCGTCGATTGTAATGAAACTATGTTGGCGGGAAGAATCTTACCGCCTCAACGAGGCTCCCCGCGATTCTGCACTCTGCACTCTGCATTCTGCATTAAAAAACGCCCCCGGTGCCATAAGCACCAGAGGCGTGTAACGCGGTTCCACTCTGATTTATAACTCAAGGCAACCTAATTATTGCCCTACCGTTAACGCCGGTATACGCCCGAAGATACTTGATTTCTTTCCCCACGGGTGCTACAGGGTGCATTTCATCACGTCTTCAACGGGGCACTTTCACCTTGCTGCCCCTCTCTGAGAAGAAGAGAATGTGATTACTTCTCCCTATAATCGCATTTCGCTATTACAATATATTATATACAAGGAATAAGAATTTGTCAACAGCTTTTAACTGCAAACCTCTACAAAAAAATACGGCGGCAGGAAAATAAATCCTACCGCTGATTTTCTCGCGTACAATATTAAACCGAACTCTTTGCCTTATGCGCCGAAGAGAACGAGAAGTGATGCTACAAGTGCAAGCACGAAGAAAAGTGAACCTGCAATCTTTGTGAAAAGCACCAGCTTAGCTTCTGCTGTCTTGCTCTTGTTTTTGCCGAAGAAGCTTTCTGCAGCGCCTGAAATTGCGCCTGAAAGACCCTGCTGCTTGCTTTCCTGAAGCATAACAAGACCTATGATAACAATAGAAACTAATATAATAACAATTGCTAATACATACTGAAGAACTGTCATGAGATTAAACCTCCGAAATTTTTATACTACGGTATTTTACCACAAGGGGATATAAAAAGTCAATAGATTATTCAGACTTTTTGCGCTTTGGCAACGGTAATCTGGCATTTTTTATCTGTGTTATGTCTTTTTCCTCAAAAAGAGGTGCCGCACCGTCTGTCACAGTGTCTTTTGTTATGGTCAGTACCCCTGCAGTTTCGCTTGACGGGAAGTCATACATATACTCCATAAGCAGTTTCTCAATTATAGAGCGAAGGCCTCGAGCACCTGTGCCTGCCTCAAGAGTTTTTTCTGCAATGGCTCTCAGGGCATCCTCATCAAACTCAAGCTCAATGCCGTCAATACCGAAAAGATACTGATACTGCTTGATAAGTGCATTCTTAGGCTCAGACATAATTCTTACAAGTGCATCCTCGTCAAGATTGTCAAGAGCCGTTATAACGGGAAGTCGACCCACAAGCTCAGGAATAAGACCGAATTTCACCAAATCGTGATGCACAACCTTATGCATTATCTTATCTTTTTCATATTCTTTTTTATTCTTAATCTGGGCACCGAAGCCAAGACCCGAATTACCCATCCTCTTTTCAACCTGCTTTTCGATGCCGTCAAAGGCACCTGCACAGATAAAGAGAATATTTGTGGTATCTATCTGAATAAATTCCTGCTGGGGATGCTTTCTGCCACCCTGAGGAGGTACGTTTGACACGGTACCCTCAAGAATTTTGAGAAGTGCCTGCTGTACACCTTCGCCGCTGACATCTCGTGTGATTGATGTGCTCTCACTTTTGCGTGCTATCTTGTCAATTTCGTCAACATAGATAATGCCTCTTTCGGCTCTCTCAACATCGAAATCTGCTGCCTGAATAAGTCTTAAGAGGATGTTTTCAACGTCCTCACCCACATAACCTGCCTCAGTGAGTGTTGTTGCATCGGCAATGGCAAAGGGTACATCAAGAATTTTTGCAAGAGTCTGGGCAAGCATTGTCTTACCAACACCTGTGGGGCCCAGCATGAGAATATTGCTCTTGCTTATTTCAACATCGCCTTTATTCCCGGTGTAAATTCTCTTGTAGTGATTATAAACTGCAACACTGAGAGCTTTTTTGGCTTCGTCCTGTCCTATTACGTACTCGTCAAGCTTTGCCTTGATTTCGTGAGGCTTCTTAAGGGAGGTAAAGTCGAGCTGGTTTTCCTTGATATCTTCCTCCTGAGCCATATCGTCAACTATGGATTGACAAAGGTCTATGCACTGATCGCAGATGTAAACACCGGGGCCGGCAATCAATGATTTGACTTCATTCTGTGTTTTGCCGCAGAATGAACATCTTATATTTTTTTCTTTGATGTCACCATCTCTTGCCATAAATGTTCTCCTTAATTATCTCTTGTAGAGGATTTTGTCAACAAGACCGTACTCGAGAGCCTCCTCGGCTGTCATAAAGTTGTCGCGCTCTGTGTCGGCAGCGATAACATCAATAGGCTTACCTGTGTTATCAGCTAAAATCTTGTTGAGCTTTTCTTTTGTTCTTAAAATGTGGTCAGCCACAATCTTGATATCAGTTGCCTGACCCTTTGCACCGCCTGAGGGCTGATGAATCATAACCTCAGCGTTGGGGAGAATGAGTCTCTTACCCTTTGTGCCTGAGGAAAGAAGGAATGCGCCCATGCTTGCGGCAAGACCCATGCAGATAGTTGAAACATCACACTTGATATACTGCATTGTGTCATAAATAGCCATACCTGCAGTTACACTGCCGCCGGGGCTGTTGATATAAAAGCTGATATCCTTTTCGCTGTCCTGGCTTTCAAGGAAAAGCAGCTGTGCTACTACGAGGCTTGCGGTTGCATCGTTTACTTCGTCTGAAAGAACAATGATTCTGTCATTTAAAAGTCTTGAATAAATATCATACTGTCTTTCACCGCGGTTTGTCTGTTCCACAACATAAGGTACTAATGCCATAGTAAATGCCTCCTTTAAAATAATATTATAAGTGGAAGAGAGGAACTGACAAATTAAGCCAGTTCCATCCCATTATAGTTATTCTGTGTTAATTATACTTTAAATAAACACCAATTATTCTGCTGCAGCTTCTTCTTTCTTAGCTCTGGGCTTTCTTGCTGTTGTAACCTTAGCGTTGTCAACAACAAACTTAATAGCCTTTTCCTTAAGCATATCAGCCTTAAGACCGTCAACGGGAACAACTTCCTTGATCTTGTCAACTTCCATACCGTACTGAGCAGCAAACTTCTCGTACTCTGCTTCGATTTCTTCTTCGGTAGCGTCGAGATTTTCGAGAACTGCAATCTTTTCAAGTGCAAGACGAATCTTAACGTTCTTTTCAGCCTGAGGCATAGCCTGCTCTTTATACATTTCGATTGTCATGCCTGTGTACTGAAGGTATGTTTCAAAGTTCATGCCCTGCATTGAGAGTCTGTAATCGATATCTCTGATCTGGCCATTGATTTCGTTTTCAAACATAACCTCGGGGATTTCGCCCTTTACGTTTTCAGCAAGCTTATCAAGAAGCTGACCTTCGATATCTCTTGCGTTTTCGTTTTCCTTCTGAGTCTTGATTTCTTCCTTGATGTTCTTCTTCATTTCATCAACGGTATCACAGTCTGCTGCATCCTGTGCGAATTCATCGTCAACCTCGGGAAGCTCCTTAACCTTGATTTCGTGAAGCTTAATCTTGAATACAGCATCCTTATCAGCAAGCTCGGGAGTATACTCTGAGGGGAACTTAACGTTTACATCAAATTCTTCACCGATTGAGTGGCCGATAATCTGCTCTTCAAAGCCGGGGATAAACTGACCTGAACCGATTGTAAGCTCATAGTTTTCACCCTTACCGCCTTCAAAAGCTACACCGTCAACAAAGCCTTCAAAGTCAATAACTGTGATGTCGCCGTCAACTACTGCTCTGTCTTCAACTGAAACGAGACGTGCATTTCTTTCAACGAGGCTCTTGATTCTTTCTTCAACTTCCTCGTCTGTTGCTTCTACCTTTTTCTTGGTAGCCTTGAGTTCTTTATACTCTGTGATTTCAATTTCGGGCTTAACGAAAATCTCAACTGTCATTTCAACACCTGCGGGGCCGATTTCCTTAACGTCAGCGCTCTTTGTGCCAACCATATCAAGACCTGCTTCTTTAACAGCATCTTCAACTGCATCGCCGAAGAGAAGGTCAAGAGCATCTTCATAGAGCCATGCTGTGCCAAAGAACTTTTCAGCAACCTTACGTGTTACCTTGCCCTTACGGAAGCCGGGAAGCTGAATCTTATTCTTCTGCTTGTTGAAAGCCTTATTCTGTGCAGCCTCAAATGCCTCTGCATCAATTCCGATTTCAAGAGCGTAAACATTTGTTTCAACTTTGTTTGATGATTTTAACATTTCAAAACTCCTATTCCGTGGGTTTCATACACCCACTCACATTTTAACCCATATATTATATCAGCATTGTTTCCAAATTTCCATAGTTTTTTCAAATTTTTTCCACTAATTGGGGACAAAAACCTAAAAAATCTGCAGAAATAAGTGATAATTTAACACCGTCTACGGTTTCAGTTACACTTCGCTTAGTTGATTCACCGTGTAAATGCCCGTAATAGCAGCGTTTTATGCCGTGTTTTTTCAGCACTGAGAATATTTCCTCGCACTTGCCCATTTGCATAACCGGCGGATAGTGTAGAAAAACTATTATCTCACCGCCCAGCTTTTCGCCCTCTTCAATTGAGCGCTCAAGGCGTGAGGCTTCACGAAGAAGCACCTTCATATCGGCACTTTTTTCGGCATCGTAAAACCAGCCTCTTGTGCCGCAGAGAACATAGTCCCCCACCTTAAAGGCATTATTATGCAGTATGCTTATTGTGTCAAAGCCTTTTTCTATAAGAAAGTTATCCATTTTCTTTTTGGTGGTCCACCAATAGTCGTGGTTGCCTTTGAGGATAATTTTCTTGCCGGGCAGATTGTGGAGAAAGCGGAAATCCTCCTCGGCTCCCTCTAAGGACATTGCCCAGGAAATATCGCCGGGTATGACAACCGTATCTTCCTCACTCACAAGTGCACGCCAGTTGATTTCAAGGCGTGACACATAGTCACTCCAGCCGCCGAAAATATCCATAGGCTTATCACAGCTGAAGGAAAGATGAGTGTCAGCTATTGTAAATATTGACAAAAGAGTTCACCTCTTATCAGATGCCGAGCATCTCATAAACCTTGTTTACCATATCCTCTTTATTGCAGCAATCGGTAAATCTCGGTGTTTTGCCCTTAAGTGTTGCAAGCTGTTCGGGACAAGGCTCACCTGTTACACTTCTGAGAAGCTCAACCTGTTGGAATTCATCTGCATCTTCAGGTACCTCTGACACTGCACCGAGTACGGCAGCAGAGAACTTATATGGGTTAGCAGTTGAAGCAATAACAGTTTCCTTTTCGTCGCCTGTTGCCTTTACATAGTCCTCATAAACCTTGACTGCAACTGCAGTGTGTGTGTCAAGAAGATAGCCGTTTTTATAGGTTGCAGCAATTGTGTCTGCAGTTTCTTTATCGTCACAGCAACCTGCATCAAAGAGCTCAAGAACAAGTGCCTTCACTTCGTCGCTGACTGTGTATTTGCCTTCGCTCGAGAGAAGTCCCATCCACTCTCTGATTGTCTCGTCATTTTCGCCTGAAAGGTGATAGAGAAGTCTTTCAAGGTTTGATGAAATGAGGATATCCATTGAGGGTGAGGTTGTGGTGAAGAACTTCCTGTTTCTGTCATAGGTACCCGTCTTGAGGAAGTCGGTGAGTACATTATTGGCATTTGATGCACAAATAAGCTTGCCAAAAGGTACGCCCATCTTTTTAGCATAGTATGCGGCAAGGATGTTGCCGAAGTTACCTGTGGGTACAACAACATTTACTTCGTCGCCGTTTTTGATTGTACCGTTTTCGATAAGGTCGCAGTAGGCACTGATGTAATAAACAATCTGAGGAACAAGTCTGCCCCAGTTGATTGAGTTGGCTGAGGAGAACATCATACCCTTGCTGTCGAGTTTAGCTGCTACTTCTTTATCAGTGAAGATTTTCTTTACGCCGTTTTGTGCGTCATCAAAGTTGCCGTTAATAGCGCAGACAGCAACATTTTCACCTGCCTGAGTTGTCATCTGAAGCTTCTGCATGGGGCTTACGCCGTCATTGGGATAGAAGACCATAATCTTTGTGCCGGGCACATCCTTGAAGCCTTCAAGTGCTGCCTTGCCTGTGTCGCCTGATGTGGCAACGAGAATAACGATAGTCTTATCTGCAACTGTCTTTTTAGCGGCAGTGGTGAGAAGATAAGGAAGAAGCTGAAGAGCCATATCCTTAAATGCACATGTGGGGCCTCTCCACAGCTCGAGGATGTTT
>JAZSPF010000139.1:0-15270 GCA_045537315.1 Acutalibacteraceae bacterium | reverse complement strand
CAGACTGTGTCTGCTGTGATATGCTTGCCGTGACCTGTGCACTGGTCAAGTAGCGAAAGTGCATCTCTCATGCCGCCGTCGGCAATTCTTGCTATGAGAAGTCGGATCGTAGCCATGTCGTTCTGTGTGCCAAGGAGTTGGTGCCCATTGTTGTCTTCCTAAGACCGCTTGGCCTCCGACTTCAGACTGTGTCTGCTGTGATATGCTTGCCGTGACCTGTGCACTGGTCAAGTAGCGAAAGTGCATCTCTCATGCCGCCGTCGGCAATTCTTGCTATGAGAGAAAGTGCTTCATCATCAGCGGTGAAGCCTTCACAAGAAGCGATATATTCCATTCTGCCCATCATAGCTTCGGGAGTGACACGCTTGAAGTCAAAACGCTGACAGCGTGAAACTATAGTCACGGGAAGCTTGTGCACCTCTGTTGTGGCAAGGATAAACTTAACGTGTGCGGGAGGCTCCTCAAGAGTTTTCAGCAGGGCATTGAATGCACCTATTGAAAGCATATGAACCTCGTCTATGATATAAACTCTGTATTTGCATGAGGCAGGTGTGAAATTGATTTCGTCACGGATATCTCTGATATTTTCAACGCCGTTGTTACTTGCGGCATCGATTTCAACAACATCAAGAATTGTGCCTGAATCAAGACCTTTGCAGATTTCGCATTCATTGCAGGGATTACCGTCTATGGGACTCAAGCAGTTAACAGCCTTGGAGAGAATTTTTGCACAGGTGGTCTTACCCGTACCTCTTGAGCCTGTGAATAAATAAGCATGGGAAATCTTTCCTGTTTCAATTTCCTTGAGCAGAGTAGATGTAATATGCTCCTGACCCACAACATCGGAAAACACCTTGGGTCTGTATTTTCTGTAAAGCACCTGATACATAATCTCCCACCTTTCTTTTAAAATTGTTCCCTCAGGGTGGCAGAAGTCGAACTCAATAAGCCTGAAATGTCCGAATTCTGCACCGTAGCAGTTTTATTTCTCAAATTAGATTATATATCTAAGTTAAAATAAACTGAAATTAACAACAATCGGTCATTTCAGGTTCCTTGAAGTTTAACGCGAGGTTGTTTTTGTCATATCAAGGCGAAAGGCGCTATTGGCAAGCCTTTGAACGCAGAGATGGCAGAAACAGACCGTGTTAAACCTTATTGAGCTTCGTCTTCTGTCGCCCTTTATCAAAAATGAGTAAGACACATTCCCTTGGTCACACGGTGGCAGGCGTTAGCTGTGTCGCACAGACATTCCACTTAATGCTGCTTGGTTCCCCACCTGACATGGTTCGCGGCGTACTGTCGCACAGGACCCACCACCGCATGACCAAAATAAAGTATCTTACTCTTTAGCTTTGCTATTATAATATATATTTATAAGAAAATCAAGTGGTTTGACAAAAAAATAAGGCGACTTCTGTGAGCCGCCTTAACTTAATCTTAGTCAACTATCTTCTGTGCAGGGAACTGATCCTCGCCGAAGCCGAGTACACGTGCAATCTGAACTGCTATCTGACGGTTCTTGATTTCTTCGCCGGACTTAAAGCCTGCATCTTTAGCGAAAACGTAAACGGGTACATCAGTGATATCGTGTGTGCCGTGTGTGAACTTCCAACCACCGTTTTTATCGGGCTTAATGCCGCCTGTGCCGTGGTCAGCTGTAACGATAACAAGTGTTTCTCCGTCTTCTTCTGCAAATGCGGTTGCTGCTGCAACTGCCTTTGAGAATTCTACAGTTGTAAGAGTAACGCCGTCCATATTGTTGTCGTGAGCAAACTTATCGATACAAGCGCCCTCAATCATAAGGAAGAAGCCGTCTTCGTCAGCGCTGAGAATGTCGATAGCCTTGTTTGTCATTTCCTCAAGTGTGGGAGTATTGTGTTCGTTTTTGACATTTTTAAGGTCACTGAAACTAAACTGTGCAAATGACTTGCTGCCTGCCTTGAGAGCATTCATTTCATCTTCGTTTGAAACGTATGTGTAGCCGTTAGCAGCAGTGTTTTCTCTGTTGATGCTGTCTGATTTTCCGCCCCAGATAAGGTCAATGCCTGATGTGAGCTGGTCAGCACTGAGCTCCGCTTCATTATCTCTTGAATAGAAGTGAGCTGAAAAGTCAGCGGGTGTTGCACCTGAGGTTTCGTCTGTTGTAACAACGCCTGAAGCCATGCCGCGTGTCTTTGCAAGCTCGCAAAGTGTGATGGGCACGGGAGTGTCGTCAACATTGATGGGTACGAAGGGGAAAACTGCTACTGAGTTTGACCATACACGGATACCGCAGGCAAGAGCTGTGCCGCCTGCTGCTGAATCCGTAAAGGGAAGCATATATGAGTCAATGTCACTGTAACATTTGACGGGAGCCTTATCCATAGCTAACTGGTCGATGCCTTTAATGTCTTTGGTGGCTTTTACGGTATTTTCTCCCATACCGTCACCAATCATGAGAATAACGTTTTTGTACTTGCCCTGGGTGTAGTTGTCGCTTACATTGCTTGACATACCTATCACACCGTAAAGGGACATAATGATAACTACTGCACTTGCAATGAGTCTTTTGATAATATCCGGCATATTATCTTCTCCTTTCTGTAAATAAATTTTATTCCGGTAATGGAATTATACACCACATTCAATCGTTTTTCAATAAAAATTCATACAAAATTTTATTTTTTTATTCACTTGAAACTATGTCGGCACTGTGATAATATCTTATTACATTATCAACGAGGTACCGTAATGAGTATAAGAAACAACTACAAGCACACATTTTATGCTTCATATGCAGGCTATTTTGTGCAGGCTATTATCAATAATTTTATTCCTTTGCTGTTTCTGACTTTTCAAAACAGCTTTAATCTCAGCTATGATAAAATATCACTGCTTATTGTTATAAACTTCGGCGTGCAGCTTTGTGTAGACTTTTTGTCGGCATATTTTATCGATAAGATTGGCTACCGTATAAGTGTTATAGCGGCTCACATTTTCGCTTGCATCGGTCTTGCGGGGCTGAGTGTTTTTCCTTTTATTATGCCGCCATATGCAGGCATAATTCTTTCGATTGTAATATATGCCGTGGGCAGCGGGCTAATTGAGGTTATTATAAGTCCCCTTGTTGAGGCATGCCCAAGCGACAGCAAATCAGGTGCCATGAGTCTGCTCCACTCCTTTTATTGCTGGGGACAGATGTGCGTGGTGCTATTCTCCACAATCTTTTTCACCTTTGCCGGCATAGAAAACTGGCGCACCCTCGCTCTTATCTGGGCAGGGGTACCCCTTATAAACGGCATATATTTCTGCCTTGTACCTATTCCGCAAGTTCTCAGCGAAAACAAGGGCATGGGCATGAAAAATCTCTTTAAAACAAAGCTCTTTTATATTCTCGCAATCATTATGCTTTGCTCGGGTGCAAGTGAGCTTGCCATGAGTCAGTGGGCATCGGCTTTTGCCGAGTCGGGTCTCGGCGTAAGCAAGACAGTGGGCGACCTGTTGGGCCCCTGCCTTTTTGCCCTGCTTATGGGCAGTGCAAGAGTGCTTTACTCTAAGTTTTCGGATAAAATTCCCCTTGGCAGGGTTATGGCAGGCAGTGCCGCACTTTGTGCCGTGAGCTATCTTGTTGCAGGTCTTTCGGGCGTACCCATTGTGTCTCTGCTTGCCTGTGCAGTCTGCGGCTTCTCTGTTGGCGTTATGTGGCCGGGTACTTTTTCACTTGCGGCTGAAAAAATCCCCGCAGGCGGCACGGCAATGTTTGCACTGCTTGCACTTTTCGGCGACACGGGCTGTGCAAGCGGCCCTGCACTCGTTGGCAAAATGACAACCCTTTTCGGCGACAATCTCAGCAAGGGACTGCTTTTCGGCGTGGTTTTCCCGGTTGTGATGATTGTGTGCACGGTGAGAATGAAAAATAAAAAAGAAAAAATTCAAATGTCCGAGTGAAATATCTGATTACGGTAAGCGTGCAGGCGGCTCCGGCAAAATCCTTAAGGATTTTGGGCGGTGTCAGCCGCCTGCCGCATTTGCGGCAACCGGAGCCGCACAGCAGTGACTCCCCCGGCGGGTTGAAACTTTCCATTTATTCCCAATTTCAAGCGCAATTCTGCCTTCTGCACTCTGCATTCTGCACTCAAAAAAGCCCCGAAATTCCTACTGCTTCAGTGGATTTTTAGGGGCTTTTTTCTTGTTATATTGTTAAATATCTTCAAAAATAATTTACGTTTTTTGTTCAAATGGGAAAAACCAATATTTTGCAGTGGAAATATCTCATTTTTTGTAGATTTTTTTTGCGCTTTGTGCTATAGTTAGTGAGTATGGATTATAGTGAGTTTTTATACGCTGATGACTCACATCTTACAAACTAGACGGTTAAATCCGTTTGAAGGAGGACGAAAGTTAATGCTTAAGAAAATCAGCACAATCCCGTTCACAGACACACCTGAACAGGCAGCTAAGCTCGACGCAGTTATTGCTGAATGCACAGGCGACGTGAGCATGCTTATGCACGTAATGCAGGAAGCACAGTCCATCTACGGCTACCTCCCCTTTGAAGTACAGCAGAAAATTGCTGACGGTATGAAGGTACCCCTTGAAAAGGTTTACGGCGTTGCAACATTCTACGCTCAGTTTGCTCTTTCACCCAAGGGTAAGTATGACATCTCCGTTTGTCTCGGCACTGCTTGCTATGTTAAGGGCGCTCAGGAGCTTCTCGACGAGCTTTCAGCTCAGCTTGGTATCGGCGCAGAGGAATGTACCGCTGACGGTAAATTCTCACTCACAGCCTGCCGCTGTATCGGTGCTTGCGGTCTTGCTCCCGTTCTTACTGTTAACGAAGACGTTTACGGCAAAATCACAGCAGCTGATATTAAGGGTATTCTCGCTAAGTACGCTGAATAATGAGAGAGCTGTCACTTAATGTGCTGGACATTGCTCAGAACAGTGTTTCGGCAAATGCTTCGCTCATTGAAATCGAACTTATCGAAAACAGCAAAACAAATGATTTGTTAATCGGCATCTATGACAACGGCAAGGGAATGACCAAAGAGCAGGTCGAAAGTGTGCGTGACCCCTTTTTCACCACCCGCACCACAAGAAAAGTGGGCATGGGTATTCCTCTTTTTAAGTTTGCGGCAGAAATGACAGGCGGCAGGCTTGAAATAGAAAGCGAAGTGGGTGTGGGCACGCGCGTCAGGGCATATTTTAAAACAGACCACCTTGATTTCACACCAATAGGTGATATGACCTCAACCATGATTTCCCTTATAACAATGAATCTTCACATCGACTTTCTTTACAGAAGAAAATTTGACGACAGAGAATTCACCGTTGACACAAGACAGCTTAAGGAAATCCTCGGCGATGTTCCCTTAAATGAACCGAGCATCGCGCTGTGGATTACAGATTACATAAACGAAAACACAAAACAACTCACGGAGGTGTAATAATATGAAAACTCTTGAAGAACTTATGGCATTAAGAGATGCTGCAAAGGCTAACCTGACAGCTCGTGACGATTCAACAGAGGTTACACGTATTGTTGTAGGTATGGCTACCTGCGGTATCGCAGCAGGTGCAAGACCCATTATGGCTAAGTTTGTTGAAGAAACAGCAAAGCGCGGTCTTACAAACGTAACCGTTGCTCAGACAGGCTGCATCGGCATGTGCCGTTTTGAACCCATCGCAGAGGTTCTCGTTCCCGGTAAAGAAAAGGTAACCTATGTTCAGCTCACTGAAGAAAAGGTTGCAAGAATAGTTGCCGACCACATTGTTAACGGTGTACCCGTTGCAGAATACACAATCGGCGCAGTAACAGAATAAGGAGGAAGTAAAAATGTATCGTTCCCACGTGCTTGTTTGCGGCGGTACCGGTTGTACCTCCTCAAATTCACAGAAAATCATCGACGCTATGGAAGCTGAGATCAAGGCAAAAGGTCTTGAAAACGAAGTACAGGTTATCCGTACAGGTTGCTTCGGTCTTTGCGCACTCGGCCCCATCATGATCGTTTATCCCGAAGGCTGCTTCTATTCAGAGGTTAAGGTTGAAGATGTTCCCGAAATCGTTGAAGAACACCTTCTCAAGGGCCGTATGGTTAAGCGTCTTCTTTACAGTGAGACAGTAACTCCCACAGAAATCAAAGGTCTTCATGACACAGCTTTCTACAGAAAGCAAAAGCGTGTTGCTCTTGCTAACTGCGGTGTTATCAACCCGGAAGATATCAACGAGTATATCGCTTACGACGGCTATCAGGCTCTTGCTAAGTGTCTTACAGAGCTCACTCCCGAGCAGGTTATCCAGATAGTCAAGGATTCAGGTCTTCGCGGCAGAGGCGGCGGCGGTTTCCCCACAGGCCTCAAGTGGAGCTTCACAGCAGCTAACAAGGCTGACCAGAAATATGTAGTATGTAACGCCGACGAAGGTGACCCCGGTGCTTTCATGGATCGTTCAGTTCTTGAAGGTGACCCCCACTGCCTTATTGAGGCTATGACAATCTGCGGCTATGCTACAGGTGCTACAGAAGGTTATGTTTATGTTCGTGCAGAGTACCCCATCGCTGTTGCACGTCTTCAGATTGCTATCAATCAGGCTAAGGAAATGGGCCTTCTCGGTAAGGACATCTTCGGTTCAGGCTTCGATTTTGACCTTCACATCAAGCTCGGTGCAGGCGCATTCGTTTGCGGTGAAGAAACAGCTCTTATGACTTCAATCGAAGGCAACCGCGGTGAGCCCAGACCCCGTCCTCCCTATCCCGCAGTCAAGGGTCTTTTCGGCAAGCCCACAACAGAAAACAACGTTGAAACCTTTGCTAACATCCCTGCTATTATCCGTAACGGCGGCGACTGGTTCGCTTCAATGGGTACAGAAAAGTCAAAGGGTACAAAGGTATTCGCTCTCGGCGGTAAAATTGCTAACACAGGTCTTGTTGAAATCCCCATGGGCACCACTCTTCGCGATATCATTTATGAAATCGGCGGCGGTATTCCTAACGGAAAGAAGTTCAAGGCTGCTCAGACAGGCGGTCCCTCAGGCGGATGTATTCCCGCTTCACTTATCGACACTCCCATTGACTACGATAACCTTACAGCTATCGGCTGTATGATGGGTTCAGGCGGTCTTATCGTTATGGACGAAGACAACTGTATGGTTGACATTGCTAAGTTCTTCCTCGATTTCACAGTTGACGAGTCATGCGGCAAGTGTACTCCCTGCCGTGTAGGTACAAAGAGACTTCGCGAAATGCTTGATAAGATTACAGACGGCAACGCAACTCTCGAAGACCTTGACAAGCTTGAAGAGCTTTGCAATTACATCAAAGACAATTCACTCTGCGGTCTCGGTCAGACAGCTCCCAACCCCGTACTCGCTACACTCAAGTTCTTCCGTGAGGAATATGTTGCTCACGTTGTTGACAAGAAGTGTCCCGCAGGCGAATGTAAGAACCTTCTTCAGTTCTCAATTGAAGCTGACAAGTGTAAGGGCTGTACTCTCTGCGCTAAGAAGTGCCCCGTTGGTGCTATCTCAGGCTCAGTTAAAGAGGTTCACACCATCGATACAAGCAAGTGCATCAAGTGCGGCGTTTGTATGGATTCATGTAAGTTTAAGGCTATTATTAAGAAATAAGGAGGTACGAAGCAATGGATAAAATGGTTAACATTAAAATCAACGGTATGCCCTGCAGCGTACCTTACGGCACAACAATTCTCGAAGCTGCAAGACAGCTCGGTATTGAAATCCCCACTCTCTGCTACCTTAAGGAAATCAACGAAATCGGTGCTTGCCGTTTCTGCGTTGTTGAGGTAACAGGCGCAAGAAGCCTTGTTGCAGCTTGCGTATTCCCCATCGAAAGAGACGGAACAGAAATCTTCACAAACAGCGACAGAGTACGTAAGGCAAGAAAGACTACTCTTGAGCTTATCCTTTCAACACACGAAAGAAAGTGCCTTTCATGCGTAAGAAGCGGTAACTGCGAACTTCAGAAGCTCTGCAAGGAGTACGGCGTTGACGACGAAGGCAGATTTGACGGTGATAAGCCCGTATACGAGCTTGACTACTCAGCAGCTCACATGGTAAGAGATAACAATAAGTGTATCCTTTGCCGCCGCTGTGTTGCAGCTTGTCAGCAGCAGGATATCAGCGTTATTGGTGCAAATGCACGTGGTATCGACACCCACATCGGCTCAGCATTTGAGCTTCCCCTTAATGCAACATCATGTATCTCCTGCGGTCAGTGTATCGTAAACTGCCCCGTAGGCGCTCTCTATGAAAAGGACGACACAGAAAAGGTATTCGAAGCTATCAGCAATCCCGAAAAGTATGTTGTTGTTCAGGCTGCTCCCGCAGTTCGTGCAACTCTGGGCGAATGCTTCGGTATGCCTGTAGGCACAGACGTAACAGGCAAGATGTTTGCGGCTCTTCGCAGACTCGGCTTCAATAAGGTATTCGACACCAACTTCGGTGCCGACCTTACAATCATGGAAGAAGCAACAGAGCTTCTCTCAAGAGTTAAGAACGGCGGCGTTCTTCCCATGATCACATCCTGCTCACCCGGCTGGATCAAGTATTGCGAACACTACTATCCCACAGAGCTTGACCACCTTTCAAGCTGTAAGTCACCCATGCAGATGCAGGGCGCAATCATCAAGAGCTACTTCGCAGAAAAGAACGGCATTGATCCCAAGGATATCGTTTCCGTTGCTATCATGCCCTGTACTGCTAAGAAGTTTGAGTGCGGCCGTGACGACGAAAACGGCGCAGGCTATCCCGACGTTGACTTTGTTCTCACAACAAGAGAGCTTGGCAGAATGATTGATACAGCAGGTATCAACTTCCAGATGCTTCCCGATGAAGAGTGCGATGCTCCTCTCGGTCAGGGCACAGGTGCTGCAGTTATCTTCGGCGCAACAGGCGGTGTTATGGAAGCTGCTCTTCGTACAGCTGCTGAAGTTATCACAGGCACAGAGCTTGAAAAGGTTGAATTTGAAGCTGTACGCGGTATGGACGGCGTTAAGGAAGCTGCTTACAAGCTTGGCGACCTTGAAGTTAAGGTTGCAATTGCCAGCGGTACAAAGAACGCCAAGATTCTCATGGATAAGGTTAAGGACGGCACAGCTGACTACACCTTCATCGAAATCATGGGTTGTCCCGGCGGTTGTATCAACGGTGGCGGTCAGCCTGTTCAGTCTGCAACAGTACGCAACTTCACAGATCTCAAGGGTCTCAGAGCTGCTGCTCTTTATAAGAATGACGAAAACCGTCCTCTTCGTAAGAGCCATGAAAATGAAGATGTTAAGACAATTTATGCTGAGTTCCTTGGCGAGCCCAATAGCCACAAGGCACACGAGCTTCTTCACACATCTTATATGGCAAGACCTATGTTCAATAAATAATTGAATATCAATGGGGCATCTTCCATGCGGAAGGTGCCCCAACTAAGTTTGCCCTTAAGGCAAGTGAAGTTATCTTCGATAGTGAAGTTGTCCTGCGGACAGTGAAGTTTAGCTTAGGGCTAAATGGGCAAACTTAACTTCATTTGGACTGCAAGGACATACTTCACTGAGAGCGAAGCGAGCAACTTCACTTTTGCGCGAGCAAAAACTTCACTCACACTTGCCAAAAATGTGCAACTTTATTCGCAGGTACCTTCTTTATTGACACCCGATTACAAATAAGAAATTATTAAGTTTAAGCTTTTTGCGTTGACAAAATTTTCCGCAAGGCGTAAACTTATATTACAATAAAGAAAGAAGGTTTACTTATGAAAAAACTCATCAGCCTTATATTATGTCTCCTTATGCTTCTGCCAATAGTCTGCTTGAATGCCTCTGCTGTTGGTGTGAATCTCTCACAGGGCAAGGATGCTCTTGTTGCTCAGTGGCAAAAGGGCAACGAACACGGCTTCGACTACAGATTTTATTCACCTGTTAAAGGTGCAGATGACAGCACTAAGTACCCCATTGTAATTTTGCTTCACGGCAAATACAGTGGCTCTCACGAGGGAGAGCAGCTCACGGGCACCGACTTTTTCAAGTGGTCAAGCAGTGAATTTCAGTCACGCTTTAAAGATGCAGGCGGAGCTTTTATCTTAATGCCCAGAACCCCCGGCGGTGATATCAACACCTGGGACAATTCATCATATCACGGGTCACTCAAGTCACTTATAGACACAGTTGTTGCACGCTACGGCAACAATATTGACAAGAGCAGAATTTATCTCGGCGGCTGGAGTATGGGCGGTGCAGGCGTAGTAAGCATGGCATCTAAATATAAGAATTTCTTTGCCGCACTTATGGTTATAGCTCCCTTTGACAGCGTGTCACAGTCTCAGATGAATGACCTTAAGAATACTCCCATATGGCTTGTCACCTGCACACAGGATATAACAGCATCTTATGTTACCTTTGCAGAGCCTTTCTGGACTAAGGTCAAGGACACAACCAATGTGCCTTCCTACTGCCGCATAACCACCTTTAAAAAGTATAACTATTATGATGCTGGCCATCACTATGTTCACTATGCAGTTGCCAACGATATGCAAAATCAGCCCTCAGACTGCGGCATGAGTACAAAGGATGCAAAAGGCAAAAGCATAAGTTTAAACGACAGTTCAACCATGATAACCTGGCTTTCTTCTCAGCGCCTGGGTCAGGCTAAGGAAGAGGTATGCCATTGTGACTGTCACGCAAGCAGTTTATGGACTAAATTCATATGGGCAATAACCAACTTCTTTAATATGATTTTCTCACCGGGCAAAAAATACTGTGCCTGCGGTGCATCACATTGGTAATGTGAAATCAATGTGTAATCCCCATAGAAATTTGTTTACAAAACCCACACATGAATTTAACGGCACTTTAAGCTACCTTTAAAGTTAACCCCATATAATGTGATTGTGCGATGGGAATTGAAATGTGTTTTTTTCCGATTTTTCACACTTCATCCCTCCTTCCCACCGCACTCCCCTCTCCTTTCAAATATGTACGAAAAGAAGCTATGCATTAGTCAGGTGCATAGCTTCTTTCCCGTTTGAATAAAGTTATTTTCCTCTCTACCGTATATGACAAACTTTTCCCCTTTGCTGTGATAGACTTCTCACATAATATTCACAGTAAAGGAGTTTTATTATGCTTTGCCGAAACTGCAACTATATTTTAAGCGGCGAAGAGGCATTTTGCCCTCATTGCGGACAATCCGTGAAAACACAGGAAGAAGAAAACAGTCAGAATGACAAAAAAGATATTCCCTTAAGCGGCAGTGAATTGCCGTCATCTAAAGCCAAAAACTCAATTTTTGAAACTGAGAGCATTGATTTTCCTGCTGAAGCAGAGAAAAAAGCAAAAAACAAAAGAAGCAAGGGTGCCGCCACCGTCATATCTCTGCTTGTTGTTATTCTTATAATTATAGCGGCTTTCACCACGGCAGAATATTTTGACCTTGCCCCTGCAATTGCCTCTTTTATTTCAGGACAGACATCATCTGACGACAACCCTGCTCTCATAACCACAACAAATGCCGAGCTCAGCGGAAAAGAAGGTATGATAGCACCTGAAATAAACTACAAACCTACTGTATGCACAGTGACTTCCACAAAGCCTCTGCCTCTGAGAAAAGGCCCCCATGACACCTATGCGCCCGTTGGTACTGTGCCTTACGGCACACGCCTGCAGATAACAGGCGGTTGTGTCAGCAGTGACAACTGGGTTTATGTCTACATCCCATCAGAGGACTGTTACGGCTGGCTGAGTGCATCATATCTCCTTCAGGACAGTGTGCTTGAAAGCACAACCTTGCCCACTCAGCAGGAAGAAACCGAAAGCACCTCGGCAGATAGTACCGAAAAGGAAACCGAAGATGAAAAGACACCCTCACCCCAGAAGCGCACTGCTAAAATCACAGCAGAAAAAGGTCTTTATTTAAGAGTTGGTCCGGGAGTGGATTTTGAAGCAGTTACCGTTATAGGCAAGGATGAAAAAGTAACGGTTATTGAGGTATGTCAGAGTGACCCCTCATGGATTTATGTTGAGTTTGAAAACCGCAAAGGTTATGTAAACAGTAACTATATAAGTGAAATGTGATTTTAAGCACATCCGAAGCCAATTTTCGGGTGTGCTTTTCAGTTGATTTAAAGTTTGGAATATATTATTTACTTAATGAAAAACTTGATATATAATAAGTATATATCACTCAGGAGGTAAACCTATGAGACTTTTACTCGCTGAAGATGAAAAAGATTTATCCAAAGCTCTTTGTGCTGTTTTAAAACATAACAACTATTCCGTTGACCCTGTTTACAACGGTCAGGATGCCCTTGATTACGGTCTTTGCGAAAATTACGATGCAATTATTCTTGATATAATGATGCCTAAGAAAAACGGACTTGAAGTTCTTTCTGAGCTGAGAAAGCAGGGCGTTGACACCCCCGTTATCATTCTTACGGCAAAATCAGAAACAGAAGATAAAATTCTCGGCCTTGACACCGGTGCCGATGACTATCTAACAAAGCCCTTCTCTATGGGTGAATTGCTTGCTAGAATAAGAGCCCTGACAAGAAGAAAGTCAGAGTTTTCACCGAATCTTCTCACAATAGGCAACCTGTCACTTAACAGAGAAACATTCGAGCTTAGCGTGGGCAGTAATTCACTGCGTCTCGGCAACAAGGAATTTCAGATGATAGAGCTTCTCATGAGCAGTCCCGGCAGACTCATTTCCACAGAACAGTTTATGGAAAGAATATGGGGCTATGAAACAGAAGCTGAAATCAATGTTGTGTGGGTATATATATCCTATCTTCGCAAAAAGCTGGCAACTCTCGGTGCTAACTTAGAGATTAAAGCTGTCAGAGGTGTCGGGTACACTCTGGAGGAAGTGGCATAAGCTCATAACAAAAATCAGGAAAGGAAAAGTCGCTCACTATTAGCAGACCAATTCACACTATGCTGAAAAAACTTCAAAGACGCTTTATGGCAATTGCTCTGTTTGCCCTGGCTTCTCTGACCATAGTGCAGACCATAGGCGTTAACCTTATCAATATATATCAGCGTGACTCGGATATACGCACAGTACTTAAAATAATAGCCACCAATCAGGGTGTGCTACCAAATAATTTTGATGACGATTATGACTTGGGCGCACTGCTCAACCCCTTCGGAGAATACCGTATAAATATAGAAACACCTTACTCAACACGCTATTTTGTTGTTGAAATGATGGACAATGTAGTAACAAAAATCTCCACGGAAAATGCAGAAAAGGTTGACGAGAAAACAGCCTTCAATTATGCTTCACAGATTTATAACAACGAACCCGGCTTCGGCATGGTGGACTTTTACAGATATTACTACACCGTCACTCCCTCAGGTAAATCAATGATGGTTTTCATTGACATGACAAGGGATATTGCTCAGGTTGCCGCCCTGGCTACAATATCGGTTTTTGTTAACATCATAACTATCACGGCTCTTGTTCTTCTGGTTTATTGGCTGTCTAAAAAAGCCATGAAGCCCGTTGCCGACAGCATTGAAAAGCAAAAGCAGTTTATCACCGACGCAAGCCACGAGCTGAAAACGCCCCTTGCAATTATCTCCGCCAACGCTGAGGTACTGGAAATGTGTGACGGCGAAAACGAGTGGCTCACAAGCATAAAAAATCAAACTACGAGAATGAATCATCTTGTCAAGAAATTAGTAGAGCTTTCCAAACTCAACGAAATGCGTGATAAAGGTACTCACAGCACTTTCAATATCAGCACTGCTTTTCTTGACACTGCGGCAAACTTTGAAACGAGCGCTGCCGTTGCAAACAAGCACTTCTCTTACTCCGCGGCAGACAATCTGCATTACTACGGAAATGAGGCTGAAATAAGACAGCTCATCACTATCCTTTGCGACAACGCTATCAAGTACACCGACGAATGCGGCCATATAAAGCTGAGCCTTTATAAATCGGGCAAGAGTGTTGTTATTGAGAGCTATAACACCTGTGAACACATTGACCCGAAAACCGTTTCGCACCTGTTTGACCGTTTCTACAGAGGCGATGCCTCCAGAGCGAGAGAAGAAAAAGTGGGCGGCTACGGCATAGGTCTTTCCATAGCTCAGGCTATCGTTCACCGCCACAAAGGCAAAATCAAGGTTTCCACTACGGGTACAACGGGACTTATGATGAAGATAACTCTTTAAGGTTGACAAAAGCGAAAAAAAGTGGTAAATTATACGAGTTGTAATAATATAAGAAAGATTGGTGAATTAAATGTCAGGCCATTCAAAATGGAGCACCATTAAAAGAAAAAAAGAAAAGACCGACGGTGCAAGAGCAAAGGTCTTCACTAAAATAGGCAGAGAAATTGCCGTAGCAGTCCGTGACGGCGGTCCCGACCCTGCATCAAACTCAAAGCTTAAGGATATTATCGCAAAGGCAAAGGCTAACAACGTGCCTAACGACAATATTGAAAGAATTATCAAAAAGGCTTCGGGTGAAACCGGCGGTGCAAACTACGAGGAAATCATGTACGAAGGCTACGGTCCCTCAGGCATTGCAGTTATCGTTGAAACTCTCACTGACAACCGTAACCGTACCGCAGGCGAAATGCGCCACTACTTCGATAAAAACAAGGGCAACATGGGTCAGCAGGGCTGTGTTTCCTTCATGTTCACACGCTACGGTGTTATCGTTATTGAGCAGGAAGACACAGACGAAGAAAAGCTTATGGAAGATGCACTCGAAGCAGGTGCAGTTGACTTCCTCAGCGACGACGAGGATGTTTTTGTTATCCGCACAGAGCCTAACGATTTAGGCGCTGTACGCGACGACCTTGAGGCTAAGGGCTATAAGTTCGTATCCGCCGAGGTTGAATATGTGCCCAACACAGAAACAGAGCTGACAAACGAGGATGACCTCAAGTGCATGGGCAAGCTTCTCGAAATGCTCGAGGATAATGACGATGTGCAGAATGTATGGCATAACCTTGCAAATGAGGAAGATTTACCCTAAGGGATAAATAACAGCGCGTTTTGATTACTTTTGCGCGCCAGCAAAAGTAATGCCCCGCGGCGAGCGCAATAAAAAAGAAAAGTTAAAGACCTGTCCGAATGGGCAGGTCTTTTTGATTCAGATAAAATAAGCGGTATCATTTTTCAGATACCGCTTGCTTTTATTTTAAGTTTGTTTATTCGGCGGATTGAGGGTTGTTTTCTCAACCAAACTCACCCGCGATTCTGCACTATGCATTTTGCATTCTGCATTTATATCGCCCTCGCCGGGCAGGCATACTTTTCTTGTAAGAAAAGTAT
>JAZSPF010000130.1:0-38616 GCA_045537315.1 Acutalibacteraceae bacterium | reverse complement strand
AGGCAAACTGTTATGATAATTCCGGGGATACCGCCGATAATGCCTGAAATAAGTCTTGCTGACTTGATTACTCTTGAACGGTCAAGGGGACTGGGTGAAATAGCAGAAGAAAGTCCCCAGAAGGGAATATCACCTATGGTGTAGAAGAATTCCCATATGAAATATGTAATGCACATATAGACTATTCTCATAGGCTTTGATGCGGCATCCGTCAGGAAAACAGGTCCGCCGAAAAACATAACCGTTGTTATGCCCAGGAAAATGGGAACGAAAATAAGATAAGGTCTGAGCTTACCGTAACGGGTTCTTGTTTTGTCAACCACAGCACCCATAAGAGGGTCATTGAAAGCATCCCAGAAAGCCATAACGGTGAGCATTGCTGAAACCACAACTTCAGGCACACCGAAAACGCTGACAAGGAAAAATGAGCGCTGTGCCGTCATCATGTTATAGCCGATGCACTGTCCTCCGTTTGCTATGCCGTAAAGAAGCGTCTCTTTGACACCCACATAGCGTTTCTCTTTTGTTTGTTTTTCCATATTGTTCATCCTTTCGTATATATAGGAGCAGTTAATGCAATAAGGCAGTTTTCTTTGCCATCTATACTGCCCCAAAGCTCTGCGTTATACCAAGAGTTTTCTTTTAAGGTTATTGTTGTACGCGGGCAAGACGCAGATATTTCTTTTGCCGTCTTGCCGCCCCTTGTAATTATTCTGATTGTTTCGGGTTTTACCTTTTCAGGCACTCCCATATTTTCCATACGGCTGAAAGAAAGGTTAAATTCTATTTCATGCTCCCGTGCCGCAACTTCATCTCCAATAGTTTTCTCTCCCATAGTGAAGTAAAACAAAGGTCCCATTGATATAACACTTCTTCCGTCTTTTACAGCCTGCTTCATTTTGAAATCCGTAAGAGCTTCTTCACAAAGAAGATAAGTGCAAGCACTGTGATAAACGTCATTGGTGCTTCTGTGCCAGTCTCTGCCAAAGGTAGGTGTAATTCTGTAGCCCTTATCAAGAAGGCTGTGCCAAAGTTCAAGTGTTCTTCTGTTAGGCGTGTTCATATAAGGGCAACCCTCAGACCATATTTCCATGTAATTGACCAAAGACCAATCTTTAACGTTGTAGTCCCACCTGCCGCCTGTGCATATAGGGGTGCCAAGCTGAAAGGGATGACACACACCGACGAGGCCTTCCCCCTCGTGAACAGCCTTCATTTTTTCATCAATATTATCAGGGAGTGCGTCTCTCCAGTCAACGCTTTTTTTGCAGTCCATAGCGTGCATATGACCGAAATATGTAGTCCACTCAATGCTCTTCAGCACCGCTATCGGAGGATTTATAACCTCTGTATGAGCTGAAACCGCATTGTGGTCTGTTATCTGAATGCCGTCAAGATGTCTTTCCATGGAAGTTTCGATTAAATCTTTAACGCTGAAATCACCGTCACTGTGAAGGGTGTGGCAGTGCATTTCGCAGGCATACCACTTTTTATTCACAGAAATCACCTGCCTCTATTTTAAGGTGGCAGTCAATTTTCTCGGTTACTACACCGTGAATATTCAGCACTGCTTTCCACTGACCCTTTTGTATTTCACCTTTGTTGAAGCCCGGGGAAGCGAAGCTGTCGCTTATGATATGCTCCATATATTCAGCCTGACGGTGGGCACAGCCTCTGTATGTAAGGGGGTCATCAACAGATACGGTTATAAGATTTTTAAGAGGCAGATATTCTTTCCACGACGGATATTCTCCGGCATACTCACCTGCATCTTTTTTTATGTTGTTTTCTATAAGAAGCTTTGCTCTTTCGTTATCCGTGAGGACTTTAGGAGAATAGCTGAAAGTGAATTTCAGTGCTTTCACATCCTCACACACCTCAAAAGGAAAGCTGATATTTGTTTTTTCATCCTCAGGGAAAACCGTGAACTCTTTTTCGAGTAAAAGCATACTCAGTCCTCCCACTTGCCGATATAGCTTTCATATTCGGCAGAGTACCGTAAAACGAGCTCTTGGGCTATGGGATAACTGCAAACAAGAGGATGCACCGTAAGAGCCTTGACCGCTTTTGCCTTGTTCTTTTCCATTATGGCTTCCACAGTGAGATTTTCATAGTGCTTGACTGCCCTTATGAGATTTTTCTGCATTTCGGGTACATAGCCGATTTTGTCGGGGTGGGCACCGTCTTTGTCAACAGTGCAGGAAATTTCAACAACATCGCCGTCAGAGAGGAAATCCATAGCACCCTCATTTGGGATTGACAGCACCATTCTCACTGCTTTTCCCGAATTGACAGCCTTGATAAACTCGAGAGCTACGGCGGCATAAGAGCCGTTTTCAGGCTGCTTTATATATTCCTCGGCTGTGGGCACGGGGAACTTTTCCTCACGCATTTTGCCTGTTTCAATTGAAAAATAGCTGTTTTCACGCATGGCATAGTGCTCCATAAAGCAGTGAAATGCCTTTTCGAAGTCATTATCTATATCGATTGTTCTCATTTCCCCCATCATATGCTCGTTTATTTCAAGAATAGTTTCGCCTCTTGTTTTTGCGCCTGAGAGAATGCTGCCTACCGCCTTGTCTCTGAAGTGATAGAAATAGAGATATTCATTGGGCATAAGGTTGTCACCTATCTCCACCAGCTTTTTGGGGAAGAGCCTCATCTCTGTGTTTTTATATATGTCGGGGTGATTTAAAAGCTCCTCGGTCACATCTTTGCCCTCATGCATAAACTCACCAAACCATGACAGATGATTAAGACCGAAGCATTTGAAGGTCATATCCTTATAGCCTGTCATATCCCTGAGCTGTCTTAAAAATCCGCTTGGCGCATCACAGACTCCGTAAACATTATTGTATCCCATAGTGCGAAGTGCCTGAGTGACAAGACCGCTGGGGTTAGTGAAGTTGAATATGGGAGCATCTTTTTTTGCATAAATTTTGGCCTGCTCACAGTAATCAATGAGAGTATGTATGCTGCGAAGTGCCATAGCAAAGCCGCCTGCACCTGTTGTCTCCTGCCCGAGTACGCCGAGACTGAGTGCCGTTCTCTCGTCAAAAACTCTGCCCTTGTCACCCTCGGCACGGATTGTAGTAATAACAAAGTCCGCATCTCTGAGAGCTTCTTCGGCGCTGAGAGTCAGAGAAAATTTCAAATCAGGGTTAATCATCTCAGATATCTTCTTTGCAATCTTGCCGTAGATATAGAGTTTTTCCTCGTCAATATCCATAAACACCGTTTCGGTTATGCCTGTCTCTGCGGCACCTAAGGCAATAGATTTTGCAAGAAAGGGCGAGCGTACACCGCCACCGCCTAAAACTGCAAGTTTCATATTTCTTCACTCTTTTCTATGTTTGACATCATTATTTTTTCTATCTGCTTCTCACTTGGAAAGTCACAGATTATCCAGCCTGTTTTCTTTTTCAGGTTATACTTCATAAATTCAGCATTTATGTACTCTGCCGTGGGGGCAAGTGAGCCCTCAGTCTTAGCACTCGTTGATATAAAATGCACTGCCAATTCACTTGGTGACACCACAGCAGTGTCAAGATAAGCTTTTGCGCACTGCCATTTTCTTTCGGGGTCAAGACAGTATCTGTCCTGAACAAGAGCTGACAGCAGAATATCCTTTTCGGCACTGAGTATAACTCTTTCAGCCTTCATTTTCTTTCTGTCTTGATCCTTCCAATAAGAGAAATCAAGACCGCAGCTGACTTTCTTTTTATAGCTGTGCCATACCTTGCATCTTCTCATCAGGACTATTTTCCCTCTGCACTCACCTAAGGTCGGCACCCTATTTTCCAAGTACCAATAAGACTCATCACCTTTAATATATTTATCATAAAACCTTGGGAAAAAGCCTCTTGACATAATTCCTCTGTCTTGCTTGATGCTGAGAATAATGGTTTCACCCGGGTTATCCATCAGAAAGCTTTTACAGTCTGAAAGCACCTCATCAAAGGTAAGACGAAGCGTTTTTTTCTCATCGCTGAAGCAATCGGCAAGAGCGTGAACGAGATAAAATTCGCTTCCTTTGCGGCTCAGGCGTATATCAAGCAGACGAACACCCATATTCAGCTGCTGCAATATAGTTTTATCCTGACAGCGGGCAGAGTTTTCCATAGCCACAAAAGCTGTGGCACTGTCGTGAGTGCCTGCGATATTCAGCTCGGATATATAGATTTCATCACTGAGATTTGATAAGACATTCACCTTTGTCACCTCCGCCAAAAGAAATCAGGACATAACTACCCATTTAAACAATGATATAATATTGGAATGGAAATTGCAAGGGTGAGGAGCGTTTTTCTACCTTTTGCATAATTGGGGAATTGGGAAGTTATGCAACATTAAGTAGGCGGTAAAGGGTGCGGCGGCTCCACTGCCGGACAATGTCCGGCAAGCGACCGAAGGTCGCGTAAAATCGCAAAGCGATTTTTGTGGAGCCCCCACCTCTTGCACTGACCTGAAGTTATATACAATAAAAATAAAAGCGATCGCAGATTTACATGCGACCGCCACTATTCTTTATCGCCCTCGCCGGGCAGGCATTCTTTTTTCTGACGCGAAAGAAGAATCAAGTCATTCTATTGATTCTACTGCTGCTTTTTCGCATTCAAGTCCCTTGACATATCTTTCGAGGAATACATTGAAGCCCTCAACATCATTCTCATCAGGATTTTCCGTTACTGTCTGAGCATCTGCGAAAGCCTTTTTCTCAAGGAAATCTTCGAGTGCCAGACCATCAGCTTCGATACTGTAAAGAGCAAGTAAAGCCATGCCGTAGGGGCCGCCCTCACCTGCAGTTTTCATAACAGAAACAGGTGCATCAATAGCTGCCGCAGTTATTTTCTGTCCCACACCGGGATAAATGTAAAATCCGCCGTGGCCGTATATTTTATCAATAGCAGCCTTTTCATTTTTGAGAAGCAGGTCAAGACCAACCTTCAGTGCTGCAAGAGCTGAATAAAGCTGAGTCCGCATGAAGTTGCCAAGAGTAAACTTAGCATCAGGGGTACGCACAAAGAGAGGCCTGCCCTCCTGAAGCCCTGTTACAGGCTCACCTGAGAAGTAGTTATATGATGTCAGACCGCCGCAGTCGCTGTCGCCTTTCATTGCACTCTCAAACATAAGGTCGAGAATTTTGCCTCTTTTAGCCTCAATACCGAGAGCAGAAGCAAACTCGCCGAAAATACCTGCCCAGGCATTGATGTCACTTGTGCAGTTGTTGCAGTGTACCATGGCAACAGGCTTGCCTGTGGGGGTTGTTACCATATCAATTTCGGGATAAACCTTACTGAGATTCTTCTCAAGCACCACCATAGCAAATATTGATGTACCTGCTGAAATGTTGCCTGTTCTTTCCTTAACGCTGTTGGTGGCGGTCATACCCGTACCTGCATCACCTTCGCAGGGAGCAAAGGGGACACCTACGGTAAAATCACCGTCTGCATCGAGGAATTTCGCTCCCTTTTCTGTGAGAGAACCTGCATTTTCACCTGCAACCAGCACCTTTGGCAGAATCTCACGAAGAGTTTTGCCGAAGCCTTTTTCCTTTAAAAGGGCATCATAGGTTGCCATCATCTTTTCATCATAGTCGTTTTTATCTGAATCAACGGGAAAAATACCCGAAGCCTCGCCTATACCCACGGCATTGACACCTGTGAGCATATAGTGAACATAGCCTGCAAGAGTTGTGACATAAGCAATCTCAGGCACATGAGCTTCTTTATTAAGTATAGCCTGATAAATGTGTGAGCAGGTCCAGCGCTGAGGAATGTTGAAGCCGAGCTTTTGGGTCAGTTCCTCAGCGGCTTCGGCTGTGGTTGTGTTTCTCCATGTTCTGAAGGGAGTGAGAAGCTTGCCGTCTTTATCGAAAGCGAGATAGCCGTGCATCATAGCAGAAATGCCGATAGCACCCGTAGTCCTGAAATCACAGCCGTACTTCTCTTTTACATCAGCTTTCAGAGCCTTAAAGCAGGAGTGAATAGCAATCTGTACATCCTCAAGGGAATATGTCCAATAGCCATTTTCCAGCTTGTTTTCCCAATCATGGGCACCGCTTGCTATAGGCTTGCAGTTTTCGTCAATAAGCACTGCCTTGACTCTTGTTGAGCCGAATTCAATGCCTACGGCGGTTTTGCCCAAAGTGATTATATCTTTCATTTTGCCACCTTATTTCATAATTGAGTAGTAAACTTCGTTTAATTTGAGTTCACGCTTGAAATCGGCAATATTTGTGTTTTTGCCGATAACAACAGCTTCTATGCCCATGGCTGCTGCCCAGTCGCACATCTGCTTTGAGGTCAAATCATAGCTGAATGCTGTATGGTGTGCACCACCCGCAGTGAGCCATGCTTCACAGCCTGTGTAGAAGTCGGGCTTGGGTACCCAGAAGTTTGTGGCAGTGGGAAGTGAGGGCATTTCCTTTTCGGTCTTGATGCAGTCAACCTCATTGATAATAAGACGGAAGCGGTGACCTAAGTCGATAAGTGAGCAAGCGATACCTTCGCCCTCTTTGCTTGTGAAAACAAGTCTTGCAGGGTCTTCTCTGTCACCCATTGAAAGAGGCTTGCACTTGATGCCGATTTCACCGTCAGCAATTGAGGGACAGATTTCAAGCATATGAGCCTGCAGAATTCCCTCTTTGCCGGGTACGAGATTATATGTATAGTCCTCAAGCATTGAGGTACCCTTAGCATCCTTCATACCCTCGGTCATAATCTTCATAAGGCGTACCATGGCTGCAACCTTCCAGTCACCCTCTGCTCCGAAGCCGTAGCCTTTTTCCATAAGGCGCTGAATAGCAAGACCGGGAAGCTGCTTGAGTGCACCTAAGTCACCGAAGTGAGTAACAATTGCCTGATAGTTCTTCTCCTTAAGGAAGCGCTCGAAACCAAGCTCGATGCCTGCCTGCACTTCAACGTGCTTACGGAACTCGGCAGGGTCCCTGCCCTCAAGAATGATATTGTATTTCTCATAATATTCGTCTGTCAGGGCATTGATGTCGCTTTGTGACACAGCCTCAACAGCTTCTGCAATTTCGTTTACGGGGTACGCGTCAATTTCCCAGCCAAACTTGAGCTGAGCTTCAACCTTGTCACCCTCTGTAACAGCAACATTTCTCATGTTGTCAGCGACACGCATAACACGAAGATGTGAGCTTTCAGCGATACCTACGGCAGTTCTCATCCATGCGGCAATTCTCTCTTTGACCGCATTATTTGACCAGTGGCCAACAACGGTTTCTCTTTCAATGCCCATGCGAGCGAGAATGTGAGCGTACTCTCTGTCGCCGTGAGCTGACTGATTTTCATTCATGAAGTCCATATCAATAGTGTCATAGGGAATTTCTTCATTGAACTGTGTATGAAGGTGAAGCAGAGGCTTCTTATATTCCTGATGACCTAAAATCCATGACTTCGCAGGTGAGAAGGTGTGCATCCAGGTAATAACGCCTGCACATTCCTCGTCCACATTAGCCTCATTGAAGGTCTTTCTGATAAGCTCATTTGTTATAAGAGTAGGCTTCCATACAACCTCAAAGGGAAGTATGCCGCTTTTGTTAAGCTCCTCAACAATAATCTTTGAATGGTCTGCAACATGGCTCAGGCACTCATCACCGTAAAGGTCCTGTGAGCCTGTGCAAAACCAGAATTTATATGCTTTCATAATACATCCTCCTTGGGAATTTTATTTGTTTTATGATAGCATTTTAAGGAAAAATTGTCAACGATAATTTCTTTGTCTGTCTGCAATTCATGAGGCTCTGCTTCATTTCACGGCGTCAGCCATTTCATTACTCTAAAGTCATTTCATGCCGAAGGTATTTCATTCAAAAACTAAAAGTTACATCCACCTGAACCTTATCGTAACAGGTGGATGTTTTCATATTATTTTGCAGCCAACAAGTTCGGCGGCAGCTCATTTTATTCTTAAACGGAACTCCCCCGCAATTCATAATTCACATTTATACTATACCCTTGAGCCTTGTGACAATGCCCTTGATTAAAGGTACGCTGACGATGCTTAGTAAAACACCCTTGACAGCATTGATAATTGTTGCCGTGCCTATTGCCGCCCAGAGTGCAGCGTCGTCTAAGGTTATGCCAAGAAAATGCTTGAAAAATAAGGGAGCAACCACATAGTTTGCGCCAAGACCGATAATAACTATAGCAAAAAAACCGACTACACTGCCTATAGCTATACCTTTGTTTTCATTTTCCTTCTTTTTAAAGGAGCGATAAACTGCCGAGAAAGGCACCACGAAGGCACAGCCGACGATAAAATTCATAAGATTGCCGAAGCCCATCTGTGTTCCGAAGCCCTTGAAGTAAAGTTCCAGAGCGTTTTTAATAAATTCAATTATGACGCCTGCAACGGGGCCGTAAACAATCGCACCGAAAAGTGCGGGAATATCGCTCAAATCCATTTTGAGATGTGCCGCCGCGGGAATGGGAGCCACCGGGAACTCCAGAAGCATAAGCACAAAGGCTATAACACCAAACATTGCACTAACGCAAAGTTTGATAAGTGATGATTCAAGTGATGATTTCTGAGTTTTTTTCATAATATTCTCTCCTTTTGTCAGGGTGACAAACAAAAAACCCTCGGTAAAAACCAAGGGCAGAATACTCTGAAAAGCATCTTTCTTCTTTCGTCCGGACTATACCGTCGGCTTCGGAGTTTCACCGAATCTGCACTAAGCTGTTGCTTGGCTCGCGGGCTGTAACCGCCGGTGAGGAATTGCACCTCGCCCTGAAGATATTTTGTAGTTTTATATTAACACTATATGCGCTGTTTGTCAAGAAGATTATTTTTATTTCGCTCTGGACTCAAGCACCGTTACACTGCCGAGGATTTCCACCTCGCCAAAGCCTGCCGGTACAAAAAGGCTCTCACCCTTATAAAGTGTGATGCAGGTGTCATCGTGCATTACCACACCGTTGCCGTCAAGAGCAACAAGTGACACAAATGACGTGCTGTCTGCTGTGACTTTTGCACTCTCACTGACATCAAGACGCTTCATTGTGAAAAGCTTGCAGTCAACAAGCAGAGTTTCACTGTGGGTGCCGAAGTCAACTGTTTCGCCCATAGGCTTGCCGTCGGTGTCTGCCGTTTTAAGTGAAGTGACATCAATTGCCTTTTCAACGTGAAGTTCACGGGGCTTACCGTTTTGCAGTCTGCCGTAATCGTAAACACGGTAGGTTGTGTTGGAATTCTGCTGCACCTCTGCTAAAAGTATGCCCTTGCAGATAGCGTGAAGAGTGCCGGCTTCAATAAAGAAAACATCGCCCTTTTTGACCTTGACTCTGTTTACATATTCCGAGAGGGTGTTTTCTTCAATGCTCTTTCTGAATTCCTCTTTGGTTATATCCTTTTTAAAGCCGTAGATAAGCTCTGAGTTTTCGTCACAGTCTATTATGTACCATGCCTCTGTCTTGCCGTATTCGCCCTCAACACGCATAGCATATTCATCATCTGGATGCACCTGAATTGAAAGGTCATCGTTGGCGTCGATAAGCTTTATAAGAAGCGGGAAAAACTCATATTTCTCACAATTTGTGCCGAGATATCCTTTGCCCTCATTGGCTAAAACATTGCTTAAGGTTCTGCCCTTGAACTCCGTGTTTTCAATGATACATTCGCCGTCACCGTGGCATGAAAGCACCCAGGCCTCAGCCTGTCTGTCAGTGAAGGACACCATATCAAACTCCTTTGAAAGGCGTGTGCCGCCCCATATATTATCTTTAATTGCAGGTGTGAGCTTAAGAATTTTCATATATACATTCTCCTTATCATAAACCGTGATTTTGAGTTATATTATTAAATAGACAAAACTTCAGTCAAATTATACCTAAAGGTGATTTTCATGTCAAGCACGCTTTCTTTTTGCCTTATTGCCGCGGCTGTTCTTGCCTTAGCGGTAGTTGCCGTCTCATATAAATCAGGGCATTTCATAAAAAGTATTTTGCTATCCCTCGTGTCAGGCATAGGCGCACTTTTTGCCGTTAACATACTCACGCCCATAACAGGTGTGGGAATTGCCGTAAATTACATAAGCCTTGCTCTCAGCGGCATTTTCGGCATTCCGGGAGTAATTGCTCTTTTATTTATGCACTGACTGTGCTTTCAACACCCTTTGCTATTGCTTCGGCTAAAAGTTGCTGATTGCCCGAGTCAATGAGCTTCATACACTCACTGTCATTTGTAATAAAGCCTGTTTCAATAAGCACACTGGGACAATCCTCAATTCTTGTAACACTGAAGGGATAATAAGCCGTACCGTCGGCAAGACTGCCATAGAGACTACTCTGACCTGCATAAAGGTTGTTTCTGAAAACAGACAGCAGGTTGTTATAGATATTCTGAGCAAGCGAGAAAGAGAAAGGCTTGTAGTAATAAACAGCCGTGCCTATCTTGCTCTTATCGGTGGAGCCGTTGCAGTGAATTGAAAGGAAAAAGTCAGGCTTCAGCGCTCGTGCCATAGCTTTTCTTTCCTCAAGGGAAACGCTAGTGTTACCTCCTCGTGTGAGATAAACCGTTGCTCCCCTTCTTTCAAGAGCCAGCTTTGTGTAATAAGCCAGAGCATAGTTGACATTGCTTTCATAGACACCGCCTGAGAGTCCCAAGGCACCGGGGTCATCTCCTCCGTGTCCCGGGTCAAGGAGTATAACAGAGCCTGAAAGAGTCTGAGGTTTGTTATGTACCGTTATGGTGAGATAGCCGTTCTGGTCATACTCAACGCTGCAGCCGTAATATCTTCCCGTGGCACGAAGAGGCATAGTAAGTGTAAGGCGGTCTGCGCCTTGTGTGAACACTGCCGAGGAAACCACATCGCTTAATGACACATCAATGCTGCCCTGTACGGCAGATGTGTGATAAAAAACAAACTGGATACTGCTTGCAGTGAAAGAGGTGACATTATACACCTTGCCGTAAGCTGAATAGTAATTCTGTGGTGAATAATAGAAATCGTAAGGCACTTTCCAATCGGTACGAAGCTTCACTGTCAATGTGCCGCCTGCGCCTGAGGATGAGATAACGCTCATTGTGTTGGCTGAAAGGTTTTGCTTGGGTGTGAGCTGCACCGCATCTCTTTTTACCTTTCTGCCTGAGGCAAGCTCATAGAAATAAACCTGCTCGCCGTCATCCTCGTTATAGGCTTCGCTCTCGCCTGTGACATAGTCAATTGTTCCGTAAGGAAGTGGTGTATAGTGAGGCACATAAGTGTCATCGCCCTCAATAAGAGGCCATGTGTCTGCATAGGAAGAGGTGACCACACACATCTGGTTGCCTGTATATGAATTATAGCTTGGTGCCGATATAGAGTGCAGTGTTGTTGTCTGCATTGTGGGGAGTGTAGGCGGCACCGTAGTGTACTCATAAGCATCCTCGGGCAAATCAGGGTTATAGTTGCCCACAAAAGCATGGGTTATGCTCTGCTGTGTATTTTCTGTGGGCGAAACATCGGCAGGAATAATTACGGGGCCGTCTTTCTGCACTGTGTTGCCGTTATAGGAAGCTATAATTTTTATCTGACCCAGAGACTCTATTTCCTCTTTTGTAGAGGGCATTTTTATGTTTGCAATAAAGGCAGTGTAGCAAGCCTTATTATTGTTTGCAGGCTTTGCCTCATATCTTTTTGCACCCATTTTCACAGTTATCTCAGCCTTGGAATAAGCAATAACCACAACTCTCAGCTTTTCTTTGGGTGATGCGAAAACCGATATGGCAGGTGAAACCGAGTCAATAAGCTCCCCTTCAAAGGTGTAGTCCACCTTATAGTCGATTTCTTCACCGCACTGCTTT
This sequence comes from Acutalibacteraceae bacterium, assembly GCA_045537315.1. Classification (GTDB taxonomy): domain Bacteria; phylum Bacillota; class Clostridia; order Oscillospirales; family Acutalibacteraceae; genus UBA6857. The sequence goes on along the minus strand of JAZSPF010000130.1, from coordinate 26,805 downwards.
ATGGTGTAGCTGTCTTTTTCCTCATCCAGAGAAAGAGTTATTTTTTTGCTGCCCGTCTGACCTAAAGAGAGCTTTTCGCCATCAATATAAACAGGGAAAAGATTAGAGCCGTAAACCTCTATTTCCTTAGTGAAACTACCTGTGGTGACAGTTTCATTGTTATAGCCTGTGATACCAACCTGTCGGAAGGCAAGCTCAGGGACTATTCCTTCGGTTATGTATTCGTAAACTGCCGAAAAGCTGCTCTGATAATTTTTTGTTACAGCTTTATAGGACGAAAATGCTCTTATGCTGAGAGTTTTTAGTTCTCTTAAAGAATAAAGTGCTTTAAGTGCCTCATCGGGACTTGTCTTTTTATTCATTATATCCGTAAGGTCAACATTGCAAATCATCTTGGTTTTTGCCACACTCAGAACCTTATCCCAATAACTGAGCTTTTCTATATCCGTTGATGCACTTATATTAAAGCAAAGACCGTCAACGCTTTTTTTATTGAATTTCACATTATCCGTATCAATGCTTATTTGGGCGTAAACCTTATATTTTGTGTCAGCAACACAAATTGCTTTTATTTTAAGCAGCTTACTGTTGAGCTTGTCCACACTCACATTGTCACATCTGACAAGCATACCGTCAGTATGCTTCATAATTTCACTCACAGCACTTATATGACACTCCAAAGGCACCTGACAATAAACCTTAAAGCCTTTTTCTTTAAGTATGCCTGAAGCTGTCTGAAGCTTTTTAAGCGAGTCGCTGTTTAATTTTCCTTCATTGCCGAGAAGCTCCTCAAATTCGAGGAATACATATGTAAAGGCATCCTTGTCAATTTTATCCGCAGCTTTTCTGAGCATTTCCTCGCTCCCGAAAGAAACATCACTGTTTTCTCTGAGCCACAGTGCATTATGAGCTTCGGGAGCTTTTTCCTTGCCCATATTCAGCAGTGCTTCATCGGCGCTCTGAGTTATATCAGTACCGCTGAAAACGTCCTCTATCTGCTGTCTGCCTGCAAAGTACATGAAAGTAAGCCCTGCCACACAAGTCAGAACAAAAAGCATTATTCCTATTATAAGATTTCTTGTTTTCGTGTTCATATTACAAGTCCTTCATTTTGCAATAATCATAATTGAAATAATATTATAGCACACTTTTTAGATTATTAAGCTCATCTTTCAAAAAAGTTTTTGAAAAGTTTATATATGAGCCACTGTAAAGAGCAAAGGAGTTTATGTTTCTTGCGTAAATCTCCTGAACCTGTCTTTTCAGTATATCGGTATTTTCCAGCCACTCGTTTTTTCCTTTTTCACCTGCATAGATATCTTCCTTGCCTGCCTTATAAAGTGCCAGTGCAGGTACTAATTTCACTTTCTCACTGTCTGTCATTTCTTCCCACAAAGACAGTGTCTTTTCAAAAGGCAGATATTCATTGTCAAAACCGAAATAAATCTGCGGCAAAATCATATCGCAGTACCCCTGCTGACTGCACCATAGTCTTACATCGGCATAAAGCTGATTTTCGTTTTTGTCAATGTCACCTGTGGGGCTCACGGAAAATATCTTGTCCTCACCGTAGACTTTCACCGTAAGATATAGGCTCTGCAACAAAGTGCTTACATTTTCACACCGCCACTGAGAAAGGCTCAGCTTGCCGCCATTTTCTTTGTAAAGCTCAAACTGTTTTTCATCGGCAGAGTTCATATCGGGCGGATAAAAATAATCGTCAATATGTATGCCTTTTATATTGTAGTTTTCCATAAGCTCTTTTGCACCGCCGATTATCAGCTCCCTCACCCGGTCACTTGCAGGGTTAAAATATTTCCCCGAAGATGTAACTATGATTTCACCGCTTTCTTCGCCGCAACCCTCAAAAGAAGCCTTGTCACCAAGTCTGTAGGGATTTATCCATGCGTGAAGGGTTATGCCGTGACTTTCTGCCACAGAGGATATAACTTGCAAAACATCAAAATCAGCCTTTTGGGCGTACTTGCTCAGCGGAAAAATCTCAGACTTATATAGGGCATCACCGAAGGGGCGCACCTGCACAAAACAGTCAGTAACACCTGTGTGCTCCATATTTTCAAAATAGGAGTCAATATGCGCTGTGTAGGCTTCTTCACTTTTCAGCGTGTCTGTCACGGCTATTTCCATATAGCTGAGCCATGTGAAAATAAAAGAATCGTCATCTTCGTCTATCATCTCGCTGTCATAGGCGGCATTTTCGTGAAACTCAAGGTTTCCACTGTCATCACTTGTCAGCAGACTGCATCCGCAAAAAGAAAATAAAACCAAAAGACAAATGAGAACCACTCCACATTTTCTCACAGACTGTCACCGCCTTAAAACAAGAATTGCCTTTCACTCTTGACATAAAAGACAAAAGGCACTAAAATATAATCAGTATTCACATAAGGAGAAATAAACTATGGCAATAAGCACAATAAATAAAGCACACACAAACGATGAGGGCATTTCAAATCCCGTTATCTGCCCCAAATGTGACAAGACCGTAGGCATGCGCCTTTTCACCGCAGTTGACACCTCTGTGGTTGCAAAACTCTCAACCGAAGATAAGAATGTTAACTTTGCAGTGTGTCCTCTTTGCTCAGGCGTTTTCGCTGTAGCTGAAAACTATGCAAGAGAAAGAGCCTCAGGCACTACTGTTATTATGACAGAAAGCGACCTGACACCCTTACATAGAAGATAAATGAAGCCGCTTTACATCTTTGCTGTATACTTTGCCCTTATTTCGGTTGTAACGGCAATCGTTACCGCCGCAGACAAATATAAAGCCAAAAAAGGCTCTTTCAGAATAAGTGAGGCTACTTTGTTTGTTTTAGCCTTTCTCGGCGGTGCTTTATCGGAATATCTCACTATGCGCCTTATACGCCATAAAACTCTCCACAAGCGTTTTATGCTGGGACTGCCTGCAATTATTCTGCTTCAGATGACAGCTTTAATCCTGCTTATAATCTTCATTAAACCTTAGGACACGGAAAAGACCGTGTCCTTTTTATATGCCAATTACCGTTTCAGCAATAAATTAAAGCTAGTTATAATCCATATTTTGCAATCACCCTGCGGGAATCAAAAGCATATCCTCGCTTTCAACGGTGTCACTCTCAAGGGCGTTTTCTCTCTTTATGCTTTCGGCAGTGGTACCGTAACGCCTTGCTATATCCCACAGTTTTTCGCCTTTAAGCGGGAAATAAAGAGTCAGTGCTGCTATGTCATCCTTATCCTTTTCAGAAAGAATTTCAATATTTTTAAGGGTGCGTCTGCTCTGACGGGAATAAATATCTGCCATTATGCCGTTTTCTATTTTCACTTCAACCTTATCCTTGCTCATAAGGCTACTGTCAATATTTCTCACCTGACAAAGCATATCACACTTCAGGCTTTCGAAGCTTTCCTTAAGTTTCAAATCAAAGGGGAAATCCACATTTTTTTCGCCGTACTGAGGTATGCCCTTGCTGTCAAGATAGAGCATGCAAAGAGTCAGTGAGCATTCTCCCTTTGCAGTGTCACCCTTGCCCGACATACTCGAGGAAACATCACTGCACCATATATCCGTTACATTGGCAATATCCGCCGAAGAAAACTCGAGAGTCTGTTTGACGGTTTTCTGCTGATTCACACTGTATACGGGGCAAAGAAACTCTTCGGCAGTGTAGTCCGCCTTTATTTCGTGGGTGGTACTGTAGCAGTCCTCCACTGTCTGCACCTTGGCTTTTGAGGTGCATTTTACCTTCGCAGCTACCTTAGCACCGATTTCTGCAAAGCAGTTATCCGATGAGTCGTTTTTTCTCTGCACACTCAGGCACCTGACAGAAAGCTGAATGTTACAAATACTGTTTTCATCAATGCCGGGCAAATCTATAATCTGACTAATGGGCATAGAGTGGCTCAGCTTTGACACCTTGCCCTCATCGCTGTCTGTGCAGTAAAGCACCTGAGTATATAGCTGACCCTTTATAAGCAGCTTATCGCTGACGGCTTTTTGTGAGTCCAGTACCGCATAAGCCGAGGTGCGCAATATCTTGCCTATGCACCCCTTGTCGGAAGGCACCTGCACCGTTTCGCCCATATCAAAAACCTTTTCCCTCAGGCATATGAGATTTTCATAATCCGCATCCTGCTTTTTAAGCTGGAGAGAACCGCCCTCACAGGAAGTGAGGATTTCTTTTGCCTGACAGGCATAAGGCATAAAGGTAACACCTATGTTTACCTCGGCACTTATGCGGCGCTGACTTGTGGCACGGCAATTCACATAATTTGTTTTAGCCTTGGCGCATACCGTGGAATCTGCGGGAAGCTCTTTAATCCTTGCCGTAACAGATAAATCCTTCTGCACTTCACAGCAGTCAATTTTATCTTTTTCACCCACATAAATGAGTCTTATGTCAACCATGCCGCTTACACTGACATTTTCTCCGCTAACGCTCACTGAGGTTATTCCCGGCTCAACTATGCATTTGAGTATCTTTTTTATGTCACTGCAATAGTCAGGCAGACTTATTTCAACGGGTATGCTCTGCTGTGCCGTAACAGCGGCAAGCTCCCGTGATATGTTCAGGGTTTTCTTTTCAGGTTTGAAAGTCATTGATATACATCTCCTTGTTGCTGTTATACACAAAATGTATATTATATTTTCGCCATGATTATGCCGAACACAGAAACGGTTTTCAGCGTAAAATATATTGAGGTGAATTTATGATACAGTCTCTTTTTCACGGAATTTCTCTTGTTTTAATGGTTCTCGGAATTTTTTCCATACTCTCCCGTCTATACAGCCTTTTACTGTGCAGAAAAAATTGTAAGGGAGTTTTTACGGTTGTATGGTGCGATGAAAACGAGTCGCTGCTATCAGACAAGGTTTATACGGCCTGCTGTTTATCAAAATATATGGTACTTGGTGAAAGAAACATTTATGTTATTGATAATGGTATATCGCCTTACACCAAAAGGCATTGCAGAGAAATTATCAGCGGTATGGGAAAGGTATATTTTATAAACGAAGAGGAACTTTCTCACCTGAATGAAATAAATAAAAATAATGATTGAAAGCGTTGTAGCTTTGTAGTATAATAAAAGGAAATTGACACAAAAGGAGGGCAAACATGAACGGCGAAATTTTTATTGAAGGCACAATAGAAAATATTGTCTACACCAACCCCGAAAACGGTTACAGTGTTATAGACCTGAGCTATGAAGGCAGTCTTGTGACCGTTGTTGGAATCATGCCCTCTTGCTGTGTAGGTGAAAAGCTCAAAGTCAAGGGTCAGTGGACTAAGCATCCTTCCTTCGGCACCCAGTTTAAAGCCGAAGCCTGTGAGCGCTCCATGCCCAAAAGTGCAGGTGATATGCTTCGCTATCTCTCAAGCGGCACCGTTAAGGGCATCGGCCCCAAAATGGCTCAGAAGATAGTTGAGCGTTTCGGTGAAAACACCTTTGATGTACTTGAAAATCATCCTCATGAGCTTGCCGGGATAAAGGGCATTTCTATGGATAAGGCTATGGAAATGTCAGAAAAATTCCGCAGTCAGTTTGCCGTCAGAGAGGTTATAATTGCCCTTGAGCGTGTGGGTATGAACTCAAGCGAGTGCCTGAGTGCATATAAGGCTTACGGCACTGCGGCACCTGAAAGAATAACAGAAAATCCTTATATTCTCTGCGGTGATAAAGTCGGCATGCGATTTGAGAGAGCAGACGAAATTGCCGCATCCTTCCCCGGTGAAGTAAAGTCTATCTTCCGTAAGAGGGCGGGCATAGTGCATATCCTTCGCCACAATCTTCGTAACGGTCACACCTGTCTGCCCAGAGCAAAAATTATTATGCCTGCCGAGGAGCTACTCGGCATAGACCACGACGAAGTACAGACAGTTATTGATGACCTTATTGAAGACAAGGAAATTGTAGAAGATTTCCTCGACAGCAAAAGCTATCTGTTTTTGCCCCATGAATATTATGACGAAAAAAGCATTGCCGACAGAATAAAGGTTATGCTTCGCTTTCCCCCTGCCGAGGGTCGCACTCTCGACAAGGATATAGAAAAAATTGAAGAGCAAAAGGGCATAAAGTTTGAAGAAAAACAAAAGCTCGCAATTAAAACCGCCGTGACAAAAGGTCTTTTAGTCCTAACAGGCGGCCCGGGTACGGGAAAAACAACAGCCCTCAACGGCATACTTGAGCTGTTTGAAAAGAAAAAGCTCCGTGTGCTTCTTGCCGCCCCCACGGGCAGAGCCGCCATGAGAATGAGTGAAGTTACGGGCAGACAGGCTAAAACCATTCACCGTCTGCTTGAGTCTGAGTGGGGCGAAGGCGACAGGCAGATTTTTGCAAGAAATATAGAAAATCCCCTTGAAGCTGATGCGGTTATTGTTGACGAGCTGTCAATGGTTGACACTCATCTTTTCGCCGCACTTTTAAATGCATTGCCCCTTGGTTGCCGTCTTATTATGGTTGGTGACTCGGATCAGCTCCCCCCCGTTGGTGCAGGCAACGTGCTTCACGATATTATTGAGTCTGAGCTGCTGCCTACGGTTTGCCTGACTCAGGTTTTCCGTCAGGCTATGGAAAGTCTCATTGTCACAAACGCCCACAGAATAGTAAAAGGTGAGCATCCTGATCTTAGTCGCAACGACAAAGACTTCTTCTTTATGCACAGAGGCGATGTGTACTCTGCCGCTGAGACGGTCTGTGAGCTTTATTCCAAGCGTCTGCCAAAAGCCTACGGCTATGACCCTATGACTGATATACAGATTATCTGCCCCTCAAGAAAAGGTGTCACGGGTACCGTCAGCCTTAACACAGAGCTTCAGAAGATACTCAATCCCCCACATAAAGACAAGGAAGAGCTTGTGCGTCAGGTCAGGGTATTCAGAGAAGGCGATAAGGTTATGCAGATAAAGAATAACTACGATATTCTGTGGACTAAGGGCAAGGAAGTGTCAAGCGGCATTTTCAACGGTGATATCGGTAAGATAATTGCAATCAATCACAACGCTTCTTTTATGAAAATTGACTTTGACGGCAGAATTGCCCTTTATCCCTTTGACAATGTGCCTGAGCTTGAGCTGGCTTACGCCGTAACGGTGCACAAAAGTCAGGGCAGTGAGTTTGAAGCCGTAATTATGCCTGTCTGCTCAGTTATCCCACAGCTGAGTTACCGCAATCTTCTCTACACTGCCGTAACCAGGGCCAAGTCCAGACTCATTTTAGTCGGTACACAAAGTCAGATTAACGCTATGGTTGACAACGATAAAAAGACACGGCGCTATTCATTTTTAAAGCATTTGCTGTTGAGAGAATAACAGTTAAGGCAGAGATTTTTCGTCTCTGCCTTTTTATTCTGCCTCATATTTGCTTTTATATCTTTCTCCTATTCTTACACTTTCATCCATATTTTCAACAGCTTTGGTGTATCTTTCAATAACCGCCTTTGCATTTTCACTCGTGTCGAGCTCACCTATTGGGCAAAGATACTCGTTGCCGTGATTACCGTGGGTATAAAGCTCACCGTCTTCACCGCTACTTGCAAGGAAAAGATAGCAGTGCCCCTCATCGGGAAGCATATCCCCTTGATAAAGATCAGTCAGCTTTTTGTGAAGATAAACTCCCTCGCCCTTAAAAAGAGTTATTGGCTCATCTGTTTTCAGGTTGCCCTTGATGTTTTCTTTTACGGTGATTTCATATTCAGTTGTAGGTTCGCTGTGAAGATATAGCCTTTCACTGAGCCACACATCATCATACCTCACTCCTCTGACCTCATTCACTTCGGCAACGAATACATAGTCAGCAAAGCCTGCATTCTTCTCTATATCCGAAACATCATAGACATAGTCAATAATCATATCTGCACGCTCATATTCCTCATTTATAACGCTGATAGGGTCTTTCAGCTCATAGAGAGTCGTTTCGGCTTTTTCTTTATACCACAAAGCAAAGGCTCTGCCCGAAAAGAAAATTGCACCCACTGATAGAATTACACATAAAATTGAAATGATAATTTTCTTCTTCATATTTTCACCCTTTCATAAAGTCTTTCACCATATAAGATGATAATAAACAGCTGTTTGTTGCAATTATTTATAAAATATCAGTAAAACCTATTGACAACTATATCGGCAACCGTTATAATAAATATATCGAGAACCGATATAACGACAAGCGAAATAAAGGAGATAATATTATGCAAAACCAAGCTCTGACTGAGGCAGTTTATTATATTCTGCTCTCTCTTACCGAACCGCTTCACGGCTATGGCATAATGCAGAATGCAGAGCGACTGTCCGGCGGCAGAGTACGCCTTGCGGCAGGCACGCTCTACGGCGCAATCAACACCCTTATTGAAAAAGGCTGGATAAGAGCTTTACCCGAAGAAAAAGACAGCAGAAAAAAAGAATACATAATAACAACTCTCGGCAGAGAAGTTCTTCTTGGAGAAATGAAAAGACTAGAGGAGCTTCTCAAAAACGGACAACGAATTTTAGGAGGTGCTTACAATGAAGAAAGTAATTCATAGATTATTTTTTGCTTGGAACTTTGAAAAAGAAGAACAGTGGCTTAATGAAATGGCATCGAAAGGTTTAGTGTTAACTTATGCAGGTTTTGGCAAATATGAGTTTGACGAATGTTTACCCGGTGAATACACAATAAGACTTGAGCTTCTTAAGCACAAGCCCTCTCATCCTGAAAGCGAAAGCTACATAAGATTTATAGAAGAAACAGGAGCAGAGCATATTGCAAGCTTTTCTCATTGGGTTTATTTTAAAAAGAAAACCGCAGACGGCCCCTTTGAACTTTATTCAGACAACACATCAAAAATAAAGCATCTTAGCAGAATTCTCTGGCTTCTTTTGCCTATTACACTAGCAAATATTGTTGCAGGATGCAATAACCTGTATATGGCAATAACTAATTTCAGTGAAATAAGCAATATAAATTATTTCGGTATTGTTAATTTACTGTTGGCTGCTCTTGCAATTGTCGGCTGTTGCAAGCTATATAAAAAGCGCAAAAAGCTTAAACAAGAGTCGGATATATTTGAATAACAAATGCAAAATCCACCTGAACTATAAAAATTCAGGTGGATAAAACTTTTAAGTGAATTATTCCTTTGAGAAGCCGTAGTAGATGTCTTCTGTATAAACGTTGTTTTCGTCCTTATCGTGGTGTGAATACCAAACCTGAGCGAAGAAGGGGTTAACCCTAGCAATTTCGTCATACTTCCAGGGCATGGGAAGACATTCGGGGCACCAGTGACCGCCCTTGAGAGCAAGGTTGGGTGACATCTCGAATTCGTGACCGCAAGCACACTTCCACTTAATGGGTGTGTACATATCCTTGCCAAGCTTCTTTGATACGCATTCGCCGCCTCTGAACTCAGCAGCCTTTTTCATATCAGCGATTGTAAGGCTGTCGAAGGGCTTAGTCTCGTCATAACCGTGGTCGAGATAGCTCATTTCATACTTATCGGGAACGATAACTTCAAATTCATCCCATGTCTTGGGAATAGCGTTGTACTTCTCAAGTGAGCCGTAGTAAGCTGTGATTCTGTCCTTCATACCGTTCTTGATCCAAGCCTGTGTGCCGTAAAGCGGTGTGTTTGCGATGGGTTCCATCATAAACTTCTTAACAAGGCCGAGAGGAGCAAGACCTGACATCTTATAGAAGAAGGGAACCTGAGCTGACATTCTCTTGAAGTATTCCTTGATGGGAAGGTTCTCTCTGAAGTGGAGATAGTTTTCAAGATCATCAGCATCGGTGTACCACTGACCGTGGAAGTTCTGAAGAATAAACCAGTTGGGATCAAAGAGCTTCTTAGGTACATCGTCACCCTTCATGCCGATAGCATTGAGAAGGAGAACTTCGAATTCATAGTTTGTGATTCTGTATTCGGGACCTGAGCTGATGTTATAGAATCTTCTCCAGAATTCCTCGGGAACAAGGTCGTTACAAACCTTAGCGCAAAGACGGCCTGAGTCCTCAACTGTTGCCCATTCAAGCACACCGTTGATGGGTACGTGGAACATAATGGGATCCATATTCTTGAGAATTTCGGGATAGAGAATACCTGTCTGACGAAGTGATACCCAATACTTAAGACCTGATTCAGCAATGATAGCTTCAGCCTGTGTCTTACTGATAGCGTAGTGGTCATAAACGCTGATCTGGATGGGGTCGCCTGTTCTGCCCCAATGTGTGGGAGCATTTCTGTCACCTGTTTCAGCAACAGTACCTATGTAAACAACTTTAACTGCGTCGGGATCCTTCTGAGCCTTGACAGCCTTAACGATGTTTTGCATAGCTGTAACATTTGTGAAAAGAGTTTTCTTGGGGAAGTAGTCAGCAGCGGGTGAAACCATACCGCCAACGTGAAGCACGTAATCAGCACCGTTTACTCCTTCGAGAACATCCTCATAAACTGTAAGGTCACCCCAAATAAACTTAATGCTCTTGTCGTTCATGTAAGGAGCAAACTTTTCTCTTGCTTTCTTGCTGTCACGGTTAAGAAGAACGATATCAAATCTGTCTCTTCTTGCATAGAGTTCCTTGAAAGCCTGGAAGCCCATTGTACCTGATGAACCTGTTAAAAAGACTGTCTTTTTCATTAAAATCCGACCTCTCTGTGTAAAATTTTGTCTAAATTCAAATTGATTGAACCATACACCATAAGTATACAATACAATTGTTCAGCATTTGTTAAAAAACCGTTAATTTGCTCGCAATGCATTTACACTTTTTGTTCATGACCGTATGCCTGATATTTACTATTGACAAAGAAAAGAAAAACAAGTAAAATTAAGTGTTGTAGATAGGGTGACGAGTATAATCCGAACCCGCCACCCTAAAGAAAAGGAAGTGAAAACAATGCCCGGAATCAACATAGGAATAGACCTCGGCACCGACACCGTAACTATCTTTGTGGAAGGCAAAGGCATTGTTCTGTGTGAGAGTACGGCAATATGCTATGACGCCTATGATGACTCGGTTGTTGCCGTAGGTAATGCGGCAGGCGAAATGTTCGATAAGACTCCCGATTCTCTCATACTCAAAAGGCCTATAACCGACGGCGTGGTTTCGGACTTCACTGTAACAGCTCGCATACTCTCCCACTTTCTTGACAAAATATGCAGAAACAGAATTTTCCGTCCCAATGTGGTTATCAGCGCACCCAGCGGAATAACCACCCTTGAGAAAAAGGCCATAACAGAGGCCGCTTGCACCAGCGGCGCCGGCAAGGTCAGCGTCATAGACGAGCCTATTATTTCCGCACTCGGTGCAGGTCTTGATATAGACTACCCTCACGGCGTTATGGTTATTGACATCGGTGCAGGCATCGCTGACATCGCTGTTATCACTATGGGTACAGTGGCATATAATGTCTCCCTGCGCACAGGCGGCAACGCTATGGATGAAGCTATAACGCAGTATATCAGGTATGAAAAAGAAATAGATATAGGTGCTCAAACGGCAAGAAAAATCAAGCATACCGTCGGCTGTGCCCACAAAAGAACGGAAGAAATTGAGATGTTTGCCGTTGGCAAGGACCACATAACGGGTATGCCTAAAACTTTTGAAATCAGCACTGCCGAAGTGTATGAGGCACTCAAAGACAGTGTTAATGAGATTTTCCATGGCATCGTTGCCGTACTCGAGCAGGTACCACCTGAGCTTTATTCCGATATCTGCAGTGAGGGAATTCTGCTCACAGGCGGTGTTGCAAAGCTCCCCGGGCTTGACACTGAGCTGACAGAGCGTCTGGGAATTAAAGTTACACGCGCCGCTGACCCTGAGCATTGTGCCGCAAAGGGTGCAGGCTACATTCTTCGCAACATGAAAAAGCTGGAAGACCACGGATATAACTTCAGAGCCAAGGAAAAAATTAAATAAATTAAATAATCATTGCCTGCTGTTTGTGAGCAGGCATTCTTTTTTCTTAATTTTAGTTTATTTCCCTTGAAATAAGTCTTGCCTTATGATAATATATAGATAACTGTATACATCGGTGTTTTCTGATGTATCTTTGTGTAATAACCAACGAAGAAAATATACGGGAGTGATTAAATTTATGAAATGCGGTTTTTGCGGTAATGAGCTTGAACACGGTGCTGAAATCTGCCCGAATTGCGGCATGATAATTTCCCTCGGTGACGAGAATGACGGTGCAGACGACAAGGTTGTTGAGTCCGTCTACAACGTGTTCAAAAGCAGTGTGACAAATGAAAATAAACAGCAGGAAAAGGCTCAGGAGCTTGAAGCTGATCCCACCGAGGAAAAGGTTGAATTCATTATGAGTCTGCCTGAATTTGACGAGGCGGCAGAGCCCATAAAAGAGCAGGTGTCTGTTCCGGACGCGTCCGAGCAAGCAAAAACATATGAGCCTGCTCCCGCCACGGAACCGACAGAACCTGAAATAGATATGTCTCTTCCCGAAATGGAAGAAGTACCCCTGCCCGAAACACTTATGGGTGACAGAATAACAGGTGAAATATATTCCAACAGCTCAGATGCTCCTTCTGAGGAAGCACCTGAAGAGGCTGAAGCCGAAGCTATAGTGGAGGCAGCTGAAGAAGTTGTTGAAGCCGAAGTTGCAGTTGAAGAGACTGCCGAAACCGCCGAAGAAGTTGAAGCAGTTGAAACAGTTGAAACAGTTGAAGAAGTGGCTGAAGAAGTAAAGCAAGACGAGGAAAAGCTGGAAATCAGAGTACCCGAAAGCAATTATATCTATGCCGAATATGACGATTACGGCAAAGCTGAAAGCGAAGAAGCAAAACAGGAAAAAACGCAGAAAACTGAAGAGGCTAAGAAAAATCTTGATAAGATTTCTCCCGATGAAAAGAAAAAGCCTAAGAAGAAAAAGAATAAAGGCATTGACGGCATAAAAATCGAGGCTGTTTTAGGTGTTGCTATTGCCCTTGTTGTCATTCTTTTCGGCTGTGCTTATGCAGTCAAAAACGATATGATTCCCGTTTTAGGTGAGCTTTTCGGCGAGGACACAACAACTACCGAACAAGCCGCAGACACAACAGACCCCGAAGAAACCTCAGAAGAAGAGACAACTGAAGAAACAACGGCTGAAGAAGAAACCACTGCCGAGGAAACTACTACCCAAGAAGAAACCACTACCGAAGAAGTGACCACAACAGAGCCTACAACTACTGAGGCTGAAGAAACTACAACAGAAAAAGAGACTACCACCAAAGAAACAACTACAAAACCCACTACAACTAAACCTACAACAACCAAGCCGACCACTACGAAACCCACAACAACCAGACCGACAACCACAAAGCCGACTACAACTAAGCCGGTTACTACGAAACCTACAACTACAAAACCTGCTGCAACAAGACCCGCAACAACCAAGCCCTCCACTACAAAAGACCCCTACGGCATAAACAATGTAGCGGTTAAGAAGCCTTCAACCTATCTTTCAAAGAGCTACACCGCTTATATTACCGCAGAGGGTGTAACTCTCAGAAATACCCCTTCAGCAAACGGCGAGAGAATTCTCTACCTTTCAAAGGGTGCAGATGTGAAGGTTCTTGCAAAAGAAGGCGGATTCTTCTACATCAAGAGTAACCGTTACGGTGTTTACGGCTGGGTAAGCGGAACTTATGTTGCAAACGAAAGACCTCAGGCTGAAGCTTCAACAGTTAAAGGCACAGTTTCACCCGATAAGAAGTACGACACCGTTGTAACAAAATACACAATCAACGGTCTTAACATCAGAAAGGGTCCCGGCACAAACTATGACGTTATCGGACTTATCCCCATCAGTTATCCCGTAAAGGTTATCGGCTATAAGTCAGGCGTTTCAGGTTGGGTTTATGTTCAGGATACAACCTATGGCTACACAGGCTGGGTATCAAGCGCATATCTTAAGTAAATGTTAAGTTGAGAAAAATCAGGAGGAATATATTATGATGACATTAACCACACGTTGGGCAGAAGAGGCTATGTGCGATATGCCCCTGAAAGAATATCCCAGACCTCAGATGGTCAGAGACAATTGGGTCTGCCTTAACGGTATGTATGACTTTGCCATTACCGATGATGACGTAAATTGGTGCGAAGAATATAAAGAAACAATCCGTGTACCCTTTGCAGTTGAAAGCTGTCTTTCAGGTGTATGTAAGAGAGTTGACGATGATGAGCTTTTATGGTACAGAAAGAAGATAACTATGCCCGACTCATTTAAAGGCAAGAGGACACTTCTTCATTTCGGTGCTGTTGACTGGGAATGCAAGGTATATATCAACAAAGAATATGTGGGCGGTCACTTAGGCGGCTACTGTCCTTTCACAATTGACATCACAGATGCACTCACCGATGGCGAAAACGAGCTTGTGGTAAGAGTTTATGACCCCACAGACGAGGGCTGGCAAAACAGAGGTAAGCAGGCAAGTGAGTCACACGGTTTCTGGTACACCTCAACCTCAGGTATATGGCAGACAGTGTGGATGGAAGCAGTAAGCGAAAACTATATTGCTTCCTATAAGGCAACCCCCGATATTGATAAGGGTGTTATTGCAATCAAAACAGATGTTATCGGTGAAGGCTCACTGAAAATTAAAATCTTTGACGGCGACAACCTTGTAAACGAAAAGGAAATCTCCTGCGATGAAGCTGTAGAAGTACCCGACATGAAGCTGTGGAGTCCTGAAAGCCCATTCCTTTATGACTTTATACTTGAGCTTTCAAAAGACGGCGAAATCACCGACAGCATCAAAGGTTACTTCGGCATGAGAAAGTACAGCATCGGCGAGTATCAGGGCTATAACAGACTCTTCCTCAACAATGAGCCTTATTTCCAGAAGGGTCTGCTTGACCAGGGTTATTGGTCAGACGGCGGTATGACACCTCCCACAGATGAAGCTATGATTTACGACATCGAAAAGATGAAGGATTTAGGCTTCAATATGCTTCGTAAGCACATAAAGGTTGAAGGTGCAAGATGGTACTATCACTGCGACAGATTAGGTATGCTCGTATGGCAAGATATGGTAAGCGGCGGCAAGGCACTTAACCTTTTCCATGCAGGTGTTCTTCCCAATATTCACGGTGTGCTTAACCCTGTTGTTAACCTTTCAAAGAAAGACAATGCTTATAAAATTTTCAACAGAGACAAAATTGAATGGCGTCTTCAGTTTGAGGAAGAACTCTTTGAAATGATAGACTGCCTCTACAATTTCACTTCAATCTGCTGCTGGGTACCCTTCAATGAAGGTTGGGGACAGTTTGACGCAAAACGTATCGGTGATGCAATCAAAGAAGCAGACCCCTCACGTTTTGTTGACCACGCAAGCGGTTGGTACGATCAGAAGGGCTGCGATTTCAGAAGTATGCACAAATATATCCTTCCCGTTATTCTTCCCAAGTATGACGGCAGACCTCTTGTTCTGAGTGAATACGGCGGCTACAGCCAGAAGATAAAGGGTCACGTCTGGAACTGGGAAAAGAGCTTTGGCTATCAGATGTACAGCAGTAAGGAAGCTCTCACCAAGGCATATAAGAAACTTCACGAGAAGCAGATTATCCCCAACATAAAAAAAGGTCTGAGTGCAACTGTTTACACTCAGGTAAGCGATGTTGAGTTTGAGGTTAACGGCATACTTTCCTATGACCGTGAGCTTGTTAAAATTGATGAGGATACCCTCAGAGAGCTTAACGCAAAAATGTCTTATTAAGAACAAAGGGTGTAGATAACTTCTGCACCCTTTAAATTAAAAGAGGTGGAAACATGGCAGACAAGGGCTACACTAAGATGAAGCTTCTTTATATTAAGGAGTTTCTTGAAAAAAACAGCGACGAAGAGCATCCCGTCAGTGTGGAAGATATCATTGAAATGCTCCTGTCAAAAGACATTGAGTGTGAAAGAAAATCAATTTATTCGGATGTCAAAACTCTTAAGGAAAGTGGAATGGATATACTTTCTGTCAGACAGCCTAAAGCAGGATACTGTGTTTGCAGCAGAGACTTTGAGCTTCCCGAGCTGAGACTGCTTATAGATGCAGTTCAGGCGGCTAATTTTATCACACCAAAAAAGACAAAAGAGCTTATTAAAAAAATCGGCACGCTCTGCTCCGTCGCTCAGGCAAAAATGCTTGAAAAGCAAGTGTACATAGAAAAACGCCACAAATGCTCTAACGAAGAAATTTACTATAACATCGACATAATCAACAGAGCAATTCAGTCAGGCAAACGCGTAAGCTTTATCTATCAGAAAAGACAGCTTGACACTGCCGAAAATAAAGTGGTAACGGAGGAAAAGGAGTTTTCCGTCAGCCCCTATGCTATGATATGGAGCAACGACCACTATTATCTCATAGCCAACAATCAGAAGTATAACAACCTTATGCACACAAGAATTGACCGTATGAAAAAGGTTGAAATTCTTGAGGAAAGAGCCAGAAAATTCAGTGAGGTTTCGCCTTATAAAAGCTATTTTGACTCTGCCGATTATTCGGGCAAGATATTCAATATGTTCAGCGGTGACACTCAGACTCTCGAAATGCTTTGCGACAACTCACTGCTTGAAGAGATAGTTGACCGTTTCGGCAACGCTGCCTTTATAAGAACGGGAGATGATGAAAACAGATTTCTTCTGAGCACAAAATGTGTTGTCAGTGAAGGTCTTGTCTCATGGATAATGCAGTTCGGCGGCAGGCTTGAGGTGCTTGAGCCTCTTACACTTCGTGAGCAGGTCAGAACAAGAGCAAAAGAAATAGCTGACTTATACAAATAATCACAAACAGTAAAAGACAGGTGCTTTTTGCTGAAACACCTGTATTTTTTCTTTCAAGGATTATATCTCTACCTCTTTAATCTTGATTACACTCCACACACCGTCTTGCTTTTTGAGTTTCCAATAAGCAAGACTTTCTTTATCTTCAATTAGATTCTCGTTTTCATCAAAGACTGTTTTCGTGTACTCCACCCACATATAACCGTTTGAAAAAGTGAAATCTGCCGTTATAAGATTTATTCTTGCTTCTACACGTTTGGTCTGTGCTTTTTTAAGGGAATAGATTTCCAGCTCACCGGCATTTTCGAAGGTATTGCCGCTGATATCCGTCATAATCTCACCTGCAAGGTCGACTATCGGCGTAGCTGTTTCCCTGTCCTTCTGCGAGCATTTTTTGTCAATTGTGGAGTAATAGGGAATAAAGCCGTATTTATATTTTTCGTATTTATTATAGTAATCACTGTGCTGATTAAACAGTGACGCCACCACAAAGCCCATAATAAAAACCGCCAGCGCGCCTACTATAATTCTGCGATACTTCATAATGCAAAAGACTCCTTTCCTCTTGTCCTAATGACAGTATAAAAGAGGAAAAAAGTCTTGTCAATGAGAGTAAATATTTTGTAAGAAAACCTTAAGAAAGTAAGTATTTACGTTATTTTTGTAACATTTTATTTATGCGGCAATCTGATAACATTACTTATCTTCTCAAGGAACAGCACCATGAAAATTATCTGCAACACACTCATTATGACACTCTGAGGTACTCTTGAAATAAACACAGCGCCAAAATCACTGCCGTAAAGAGTTGACACCCAATAGCTGTTCATTAAAAGAGTGCATAAAATCTGAGAAGTCAGCACACTTAAAACTATGCGCACCACCCCGCCCTTTTGGGCAAGGTACAAGCCGTAAATAAGACCCGATATTGCCGACGTAAGAGTAAAACCCGGGAAATATGCACCGCCCGTGGGGAAAATCATAGCACCGAGAAAGTCGCCAAGGCCGTAAACCAGCACGCCTCCGAAAATGCCGAAGCGTCTTGCGGCAATAACAACGGGGATAAACGAGAAGGAAAAACGTATGCTTTCAGTAACGGGAATGGCTAAATATCTTGCAAGGACTATCTGCATAGCAGTCAGAAGTGCAAGACAAGTGAGGGTGAAGATTTTATCTTCATTTTTCTTTTTCATAATAAAAACCTCCATTTGTCCCACAAGGTGAAAAATAGAGGTCTTTGCCTATTCATCACAGCGGGATGCGATTTATGCACCGCAAGCAAGGCTTTTCGTCCTAAAAGCAACTCCCCGTCTTAAAGGCACTAAGCGCGCATAAATCTACTCTGTTTTTGCTTCGATTAAACTATATCACTATATATCGGCTTTGTCAACATTTTTTCGGCAAAGTTTTCGCGGCTTGCAGAATGGGCGGTGACGGCGAGGGGCGGCTCCACCAAAATCGCCAAGGCGATTTTACGGCAACCGCAGGTTGCCGAGGCGAAGCACACAGTGCTTCGCCTGTGGAGCCGCCCGCCCAAGAAAAAAGCGGGCAGCAACTACCCTTCGGTAATCGCTCCCCCGCAATTTTGCATTTTTTTGTTCAGGCTCCCTTTTTGAGCTTGAGCCTTAATTTGTCGCTTATCATAGCAATAAACTCCGAGTTAGTCGGCTTACCACGGGAATTCTGTATAGTGTAGCCGAAATAGGATGACAGCACGTCAACGTCGCCTCTGTCCCATGCAACCTCAATTGCGTGGCGTATAGCGCGTTCAACCCTCGAAGCCGTAGTTTTGTTGTTTTTGGCAACGGTAGGATAAAGCACCTTTGTCACGGAATGCATCAGCTCAGGGTCGTTGATAGATAAAATAATCGACTCCCTGAGATACTGATAGCCTTTAATGTGAGCAGGTACGCCTATCTGTCTCATAATGTCGGAAATTATTATTTCAAGGTCAGAGTCACTTCTGCTTTGCATTGTTATGTTGCTTTCCGACCAACCTGAAATCTGTGCAATTCGCTCCGCCATAATGTTAAGCTCAAAGGGTTTGATGAAGCAGTAGTGCGCTCCTGCCTCAAGAAGCTCTTGCTCAAAGCGCGGATTGTCGTTGGAAAGCACAACAGCGATAATTGGGTCTTTTTCCGGATTTTCGCTTTTCAATTGCTTTAGCACCCCTAATGCATCAACCCTCGACATAAAAGCATCCATAAGCACCACATCAGGCTTATTTTCTTTTATGTACTCAATTACCCTACTGCCGTCTTTTTGCTTTCTTATGACATCAAAGCCGTAATCCTCTAAAAACTTCACCATATGAAGTGAAAATTCGTTTTCGTCCTGTACTGCCATTACTTTTAATTGCTTGCTCATTTAATTTTTGCCTCCTGCATTATATTATGTGAGTAAAATTCACGGTGAGATATTATCACATTATTTTGTAAATTACAAGTCTTTTTTGTCAATTGGATGATTTTTTTTATCAAAACTCCAATTTTCCACATAAAATCAAGGGTTAGATGTTGTAAAAGGAAAAAGATTATGATAATTTGTTTGTATTATACAGGAGCTTTATTATCGATAAATGTTAAAATAGCTCACCGTTTATCGGCGAGCTATTGTTTTATTCTGTTTCTATATCGTCAGAAATATTTGGGGGCGCAGTGAAATTACCGAAAGCTCCTTCTGGTGGCGGGTGATATAAAGGTGAGTCGGGAGTAATCACACCCTGCGGAGCTTGAGACGCTGCTTGCTGCATTTGTTCTTCAGTTTCGCCGAGTGACGATGACAAACCAAAGAGAGTGACGAGTATGCACAAAGCGAGAATAAGATTGATAACGAGGAAAACCATCATCAGAATCATGTAAAATTCACTACCCTCAGTGAAAATTCCGAAGTAAAGTAAAGACACACTCAGCACCGTGCAGATAACATAAAGCGTTCTGAAAACAAGCAGTCTCTTTTCCTGCGGGCAGGAATATTTTTGGGCTATGCCTGCGAGATTTGTAAATAGCTGAAAACAGAAGTATATATTCAGCACCGAGGGAATAATTGATATAAAGTTAAGATAAGCTCCGAGACCGAATATTTTAAGCGCCCACTCTATTACATTCCACACCACAAGTATAACGCCTATGGGTCTGAGCAATTTTGCACTTTCTTCCTCAAGAGCGAGTGCTGCCAAAGATGAGACCATCATAGCGTACCCTGCCCAATCGGGAAGTATGTCAATTGTGCCGAGATTGATATGAAAGAGAATAAGGAAAAATCCCCAAGCGACCTTTTTAGCCGCCGAACGGATATCTGAAATGTTATTTGTCATATTCTAAACCCTCCTTTGTGAAAACCGTAAATTCATCTATTAGTTCGCCGCGACTGAAAATCCAAGCCATTTCAACTGCAGGCTCTTGCCACACATATTCATTTAAGACATCTCCGCCGGAAGTGCCACCGCCGCCGGCAACAGTGAGAGCTCCTTTCCAATCTGAATCAATCCT
The DNA here is from genome assembly GCA_045537315.1 of Acutalibacteraceae bacterium. Lineage (GTDB taxonomy): Bacteria > Bacillota > Clostridia > Oscillospirales > Acutalibacteraceae > UBA6857. The sequence continues at coordinate 6,564 of JAZSPF010000130.1, read as the reverse complement.
TGTGTGTGACTCGCTACCGCCGTCGCTTCCCGGCGGGAAGTCATATTCTGCAAGAAAAACTTTCAACATCTTCTCGTTTTTGTCAAGGTCAGCTTTGAACCTTTCATAGTCTTCTACTGTTTTAAAGCTTCTTGTTTGCATTGAGATGCTTTTTTCATAAAAGTCAGCTATTTTGTCTTCATAAACCTGATAGCAAACCGATCTGAGATCCCATACATGATTGAAAACAGCAGATGGATTCGGCAAAGTATTATATGATGCGAAACCGAACATCTGACTTGTTTCATCAGCATAATAGCTGTTGTCCACCGTAAACTCATTCTGATAAGAGAAAGTATAGGTTCCAACCTTGCCCTTTGCTTCATATACACCGAAGTTTGGCTGATACTGACTTCCCATAAATTCATTCACACAGCTTCTTTGGCCTTCGTTTGTGACCACCCAGCCGTTGTCATATGAAACCGTAACAGGTACAAAAACATAATTTCTGTAATCGTCTGCTTCAACACCGTAGATTTCACATATTGTTTCCTCAACCGTTTCTGTAAAGAGGAAACCCAGAACAGCGGAATAAGTGTTTTTATCCCTTTGAGCAATATTAAAAACCTTGTAGCTGTCAGTAATATCATAATAATCAAACTCTTTGCCGGTTTCATAATGATAAAGTGTTTCACCGCTGTTTTTCTGCATTGCTTCTATAATTTTACTGTGGTCTTTTTCATGTGTGGCAAGAAGCATCATCACACCGTTTTTTTGCACGAGAGCCTTGGCATAGCTGTCAAGGGCACCTGCCATCGTGGTGCATCTTGCACTTCGAGCCGAAGCAACAGCCAACCCAAACTCTGTTTGTGTTTCAGGCGTAAACTCACTTATCTCTGCCGCATTGCCCCAAATGCAAGGAATGCACATCATAAACACAATACACACGCTCACAAGGCTCATTCCCTTGGGGTACTTTTTGAATTTGACTATTGAGTCAATTCTTCTTGCAATATTTTTACCGCCGTTTGATGCTGACGATGTGCATGGCACTCGCTGATAACGCTCATTAACCATGCTCAGCAGAATTTTGCCGTATTCGCGCCTTTGCTCACCCTCAAGCTTTTCAAGGGTACGCAGATCACAAAGAGCTTCAATATCGTTGCCTATAACATTAAAAGCATAATGCATAAGAGGGTTAAACCAGTTTATACATTTAACAAAACACCAGAAAGCACTTTTGAGAGTGTCGGCATTTCTCAGATGTAACAGCTCGTGAAGGATGATTTTTTCGTCTGTTTCATTTCCCTCAGGCAACGCCAGCACGGGCTTTATTATGCCGCAGATAAACGCAGACGGTAAGCCTTTAACATATACCACTCTTTTGGGTGAAATAAGATTATATCTGCCGGCGATGAGATTTATTTCACGCCTTACATCATCGGGTACAAAAGAGCCTTTTTTAAGCAAAGCTCTCAGCCTGAAATATGAGACAGAGTAATAAACGAGACTCAGCAGAACCCCCGCAAGATAAAACATAAAAAGATAATCCGTAACGCTGACAGGCATAAAACTCTCCGGCAAGGAGAAGTCAGCATTCAAAAGAGAGTAAAAATCGGTGTAAGCTGAGCCTGCACCTTGCTCCACCGTGAATCTGAGCATCTCAATATATTTTGTCAGCGGAAGAAAAATATATCTTGATGAAGCCGAGGGTATTATCATGCGAAGCACAAGCACACTCCATACGCAGTATTGCCAACGTGCCGAAAGCAAATCTTTAAACAGATGCTTAAGAGCCAAAATGAGCAGTGTAACCAGTGAAATATTAAGGCTGTGTAAAAGTAAATACCAGATGTTAAACATAATCAGACCTCCATTTCATCGAGAAGCTTTTTAAGACGCTCAACCTCACTTTTTGATATTTCGCTGTCTTTGAGGAAGGCGGCAATCAGATCACCCGCCGCACCTGAATAAACCTTTGTCAGAAGCTCCTGCCTTTCCTCCTTGGCACATTCCTCTCTTGTCACTGCGGCTTTATAAGGCTCTGCAGCATTTTTGTCAATTTCCACAAGTCCCTTTTTGTTCATTCGTGTGAGATAGGTATGAACTGTGTTGTTTGTCCAGCCATGAGAGCTTTTGAGGGAAGATGTTATCTCACCCAAGGTAAAACATTCACCTGACCAGAGCACTTCCATTACATCCCATTCAGGCAAAGTGAGTTTCATATTTTCTCCTCCTTTACTACAAGTGTAGTATCTTACAATTACATTCTACACCTGTAGTAGCGTTTTGTCAATAGCACATACAAAAAAAGGTACCCTACCGAATTGGCAAGGTACCTTAAAATGCGTGTTATTATTTTTCAATAGGAATAACTATATCGTAGCTGCTGTCACCTGTTTCCTCAGCAACCCATACACCCTTAGCCATGTTTCTTGCTCTGAAGATAACCTCATCCTCATAAACCTCAAGGATAAAGGCGAGACCTGCCTCATTATAGGTGCCGTCTTTATTCTCAATTGTCATTGAGGGAGCATTGATGGAGTGGATACCGTCAATGTTGTTGTAGTTATCGGGTCCGAAGCCTGAATGAAGATGGCCTGAAATGAAGAACACATTCTTATACTTCGACATAATTGCCTGAAGTTCTTCACTCTGCTCACCTATGCTTGCACCTGTCTTTATGGAGCTGCCCCATGCCTGCTCAATGTTATGGCTGTCTTTAAGAGGCTGATGCGCAACTACAAATACGGGCTTACCGTTTTCTGCAGCAATTTCACTGTCAATCCACTGAAGCTGTTCGTCACTGAGATATGATGACTCAAATTCTGTTTTATCTGAGCCTACAACAATAATCTTATAGCCGTTGATAACCTCTGAGAAGTGGAAGCTATCCATTGATTCGTCGCCGTTGAGAGTGTTGACAAAATAGCTGAAGGTGTTGAGGCTCTGCTTATAGATACGAAGTCTGATATCGTGGTTGCCTGCTGCCATTATGTAACGAGTATCAAGACCGTGAAGCTTGTCATAAATAAGCTGATATTCAACTGAAAGACCGTTTTCAGCAATATCACCTACACCGATAACAGCATCAAACTTTGTGTTTGAGTTGTGGAGGTCTTCACAAGCTGCTGTGTAAACAGGATATCTGCCAAGCATATAGTTTGAAATCTGAGGGTCGGCTAAAATTGCAAAAACCGCCTTTGCATCTTCTTTGCTTGTGTCAATAGGTGTTTCGGTTGAGGGAGGCACATAGCCACCGTTGAGAGCTAAAACAAGTGCCATAAACACACCGAAAAGCCAATAGAAAAATTTCTGGAAAATTGTACGCATTACCATAATGATAATCCTCCTTTTATAATATTTTCACGCTGATTATTCTATCACTGTTGACGTAAAAAGTCAAGATTTAATCCTTTAGCAATAGCCTTTTTTATACATTCGTTAACCTTCTCACGGGTGGAAAGAAGCCACTCGTTATCATGAGGATAATCACGGAAGGTTATATCATATTTATAGTTTTCTTCAATTATTTCAAGGCACTTGTGCTTACCCTCATATTTTTCAAGAGTTCGCAGAGCCGCCATGTCCTGAAGAGCATCATAAAAAACCTTTAACCTGAGTGAATGATAAGGTGTTCTGTCTTCGGCAGGGTACACAATAAAGCTGTCACCCGAGGGGAATTCTTTGCCCGCGTCGGTCACCTCATAAGGATTGACAAGCGCCTTTGACAGCCTTGTGTAATAGAAGTTATAGCCCCAATGTAAGAATCCTTTTATACCGAATTTATACATCTGATAGCCGATAACTCTTGTACGCAATGACTCGTTGCAGAAAAATCTGTTTGCAACATAGTAATTTTTCTGACCGCTGCAATAATAGACCCACAGATCTTTTTTCATTCCGAAAAACTTATGTATATGGTCATTTGCGGGGATGGGGTTGCTGACGATTTTCAGCCTATAGAACCAAGGGTCCGACAATGCATCAACAATTTTATAACCGTCAAAGAGCTTATGAATATACTTAGATGCCTTGTAATAGTTAATAAGCACACCTATATTAGGCTCGTCACTGACGTGAATGAGCACCTTATCTTTAAGACCCTTTGCCTCAAGATAAGCCTTCAGCTCCACTGATAAAGCTTTCAGAAAAGCCTTGTAATCCCTGCTGTCTGCCTTGGTTTCCCAACCGAAAATCTTTTTATATTCTCCGTCAACGGTAGCCATAATTTTCGGAGCATTTCTTGCACCCCACTGAGTGTAAAAATGTGCAAGCTCAAAATATTCAACACCGCAGCGATGTGCCATATCAATCCAGCGGGTCAGCTTATCGAAATTGAAGCTGTATTCACCCTTGTTAAGAGTTACATCCACAAGCTGTACCGTAGGTCTTTCCTTGCCCTTTTCGGTGTCAAGAGGCGGTGTAAATATGGGAGTGAGCACACAGTTCTGACCGTATTCACGGGCGGTTTTGAGAAAGCTTTCAACTGTCTGCCAATATTCCTCAGAAAAAGCCTCAAAGTTATAGTAAGACATAAGACAGTCTGTATGAAACCAACAGGTATAGACAAAATCGTCAAAGGAAAGCTCCGCATCAATGATTTCCATATCTACGCTGACCGTTTTATCACCTACAGTGACCTCTATGGTATGCTCCCCTGCTTCGTTGTCAGTGGCATCTGTTTCTATCCATAACACCGTTATGCCTTTTTTCAGGTGAAGTGTATCCACCGCAGGCAAAAGCAAATCGGGATAATATCCGCTTTCACTGAACCTGTAATAATCATCGGCGCCGTTTTTTGTCATTGGTAAATCAGACTTTACATACTCCACCGTATAGGCTCTTATGTCTTTAAGGTCACTTTCAACAAAGAAAGAAACTTCACTTTCAGCCGAAGCCTCAATTGCAACCTGAAAAGATTTCTTTTCATTTTTAAGCACCGAAAAACTTTTAAGCTCTTTTTCAGGCATTTTATCATTGTCATAAAGTTTTTCAAGTGAAGATATTATTTTAATATCTGTTATGTTACCCATAATTCACCTCAAGCTATAATCAAATTTCTGTTTTATAAAAAACGACTGCCTTTGTTTAGATTATTTTAGCAAAATACATATTTTTTGTCAATTAAATACTGTATCCACTTGAAAATGAACAAAAAATGAATTATACTATGAATATAAACAAATTGTTAATAACGGTGGTGAAGATATGAAAACAGAAGTTAAATTAAAATACCCCCTTATATTTGTTCACGGTATGTTCGGTTGGGGCGACAACGAAGGAATAAACAAATACATACCCTATTGGGGTGCAACCGGAGGCAGTATCACTGAGCATATGGCATCTCTCGGCTATGAAGCTTATGCCGCTTCCGTAGGACCTATGTCAAGTGCGTGGGACAGAGCCTGTGAGCTTTATGCACAGCTTACGGGTACCTGGGTAGACTACGGCAAGGCTCACAGTGAAAAACACGGACATAAGCAGTTCGGCAGAAACTACAACACTCCCCTTGTTGAGAATTGGTCCGAGGAACATAAAATTCATCTCATAGGTCACTCCTTCGGCGGTACCACCATAAGAATGCTCTGTCATCTGCTCACTCACGGCGCGCCCGAAGAGGTTGAGGCAAGCGGAAATAATGTTTCGCCCTTATTCAAGGGCGGCAAAGGCGACTGGGTTTGTTCACTCACTGCAATCTGCTCACCTCTTAACGGTACTTCGGCACACGACACAGCCGTAAGATATAAGCTGATAAATCTGATTATTTACGGTGCCAGCCTTTATTCGGGAGTATTGGGCAGAACACCCCTCAACGGCACACTCGTTGACTTCCACCTTGAGCAGTTCGGTCTGACAAATACCCCGGGGCAAAAGGATGCAGCACCTATTATGGACACGCTCAAAATCATAAGCAAAACAAAAGATCAGATTGAATATGATATGTCACCTGAGGGTACCAAAGAAATAAATGACCGCATTGAAATTTCACCTGAGGTTTGCTATTTCTCCTATGCCTACAACTCAGTCAAAGAAAGCAAAAGCGGCAAGATGCATGTTCCATCTTACACAAAATTCCCATTCCTGTCTTTTACAAGCGCACTAATGATAAAAGACACTAAAAATCATCCTGATTTTCCCGGCAGCAAAATCGAGCTTTATAATGACGGTCTGGTTGACACATTTTCAGCCACACACCCCCACGACGAGCCTCACTGCATCTGGGAAGATGGAATGGGAATAACCCCCGGCATATGGCACGTTATGCCCATCACTCACGGCGACCACGGCACAGCCATCGGACTTTTTGAGTCTAAGGATATTACTCAGAAGTTTTATGAGGATATGCTTGAAATCCTCTCAGGTGCAGAAAAAACCTGTGATGAAATACAAGCATAAATACTAAAATATAAAAGTTACAGCCCTGCATTTCTGCAGGGCTGTCAGCGTGTCGAAAAAGTATTTTTCGGCACGCTGTTTGACTTTCGAGAATGGTACAAGATGCTGTTTTCTTCGCTCCGAAGCTGTACGATGGTACCGCGAGAGGGCGAAAAAACAGCAAGCACAAAAGTTTCAGCGACACAG
>JAZSPF010000188.1:0-3870 GCA_045537315.1 Acutalibacteraceae bacterium | reverse complement strand
CGAGCAACGGAGCAAATCTCTCTCAGGGACAGCGTCAGCTTCTTTCAATTGCAAGAGCCGCCGTTGCAGACCCTCCTGTTATGATTCTCGACGAGGCAACATCTTCAATCGACACAAGAACGGAGTCTCTTGTGCAAAAGGGCATGGACGCTCTTATGAAGGGCAGAACCGTATTTGTTATTGCCCATCGACTCTCAACAGTGCAGAACTCCGATGTCATTATGGTACTCGAGCACGGAGTGATAATCGAGCGCGGCACTCACGACGATCTGATAGCCAAAAAGGGCAAATACTATCAGCTTTATACGGGAGCCTTTGAGCTTGAGTAAATTATGAATGAGGAATTATGAATTATGAATTGCGTTACAGTAACCGTCATAAAGAGTTTTCTTCCCGCAGAAACAACCTGTTGATTATATTCGCTTACATCCACCTGAACCTTAAAGGGACAGGTGGATGTGGTATATTAAAATGATTTAAAATTTTTGTTGTTATGAAAAATTTTAATCGTCCCAATTGTTTTATATGTGAAAGGAGGTTTTAAAAGTGTATTCTTTGACCGGTGATGAATACATAGAAAAGGCAGTTAAAGCTCACAGCGAGTCTATGCTGAGGGCGGCTTATTCGCTTTTAAAAAGTGTGCCCGATGCCGAAGATGCCGTTCAGGAGGCTTTTCTAAAGTTCATAGAAAAAAGACCTGTTTTCAGTGACGCTTCTCACGAAAAGGCGTGGCTTTTGAGAGTGACCATAAACATATCAAAAAATATGCTTAAAGCTTCAAGCAGAAAAGCTCTGCCCATACAAGAGGATATCCCCTATGAAGATAAAGACAGTAATGTCTTGCAGTGCGTTATGGCCCTTGAGGAAAAATACCGCACAATCATTCACTTATACTACTATGAAGATTACTCAATAAAAGAGATTTCTTCAATTTTAAATTTGCCGCAGGCAACAGTCGGAACACGGCTTTCCAGAGCAAGAAAGCTTTTAAAATTTATGTTAAAAGGAGACTTTGACCTATGACTTTTAAAGATAAATATAAAGAAGAACTGGGCAATATTTCTTTCGGAAGCGACTTTGAGAAGGACACGGTTGCACTGCTGAAAAATGCGGCGCAAAGAAAGGAAAATATTATGTCAACAAACAGAAAACCAATAAAAATTGCGGTTATGGTTGCCGCTGTAATAATGCTTTTATCCTTTAGTGTATCAGCCATTATATCTCTGCTGTCACCCTCTCAGGTTGCCGACCACTTCGGCGAAAAGGAGCTTGCAGTCTTTTTTGAAGAAAACACCGGCGAAGTGCAGACCGTAACAGACGGTTATTACTGCGTCTCTTTTCTCGGCATGGCACCCGGCAAGGAGCTTTGTATAGTTGACGGTGCGAAAATCAATGAAAACAGAAGCTATGCCGTGTGGGCACTTTACAGAAATGACGGCACACCCCTTAGCATTCTTGACGGCAGTCCCATTCAGGTTATCCCCGTAATGAAGGGCTACAGACCCAACACCCTTTTCAGTTTCGGAATGAGCGCACACGGCACAGAAAAAGACGGCGTTCTCTACTTCCTTTGTGATTACACAGACCTTGAAGTTTTTGCAGATAAAGAAGTGTCACTTATCGTCTTTGAAGGAACCTTCCCTACACTTAAAATCCTTACAAACAACGAAAACGGTGATGTAGTTTATTCCGACAGCTATGAAGGCATAAAAGGCAGCTTCACTTTAAAGCTCGATAAAACAAAGGCTGACAACGAGGCAGCAGAAAAATTACTCAAATCTGTCAGATAACAATCTGTAACATTATTTTGCCCACCTGTTCCGAAAGGTTCAGGTGGGTATGACATTAGTTATGGCTATTATTTTTCATTAAATTACCCCGAATTTCAGTTGACTTTCTAAGACAAAATATAGTATAATAATTATTATGGAAATTATGCTTTAATTTCTCATGTAATCACATTTGACCCGTGGGCAAATATATCACTTTGCCTTAAGGCAAAATATCACACGCCTCAAGGCGTATATCACATCTGCTAAGCAGATATATCACTGCAACGCACCGCGTTGCACAATCGGAGGTGGGTCACACAATGACAGACGGCGACAGTACCCCTAACGGGCGCAATTTAATATTGGTGCAGACCTGCCTTAAAAGGAACTGATTTTCTTTTTTTGCAGTGTGTCTGCATAAAGAAAGTCGGTGAGTAAAAATGAATGAAAATATGTTTGGCGGTCTTTACAGACTTCTTGCCAAAAATAAGCTTAAAGAGCTTCGTCAGGAGCTTACGGATATGGCATATGCCGACATTGCGGAATTCATTATGGACCTTGATGACGATAAGATTGCAGTAAAAATCTTCCGCATTCTTCCCAAGGATATTTCCGCAGACGTATTCTCCTATCTTGAAACAGACAGCCAGACTGTCATTGTTCAGTCTATTACAGACAGTGAAATTGAGCGTCTTATGGACGACCTTTATGTGGACGATGCCGTTGACTTTCTCGAGGAAGTTCCGGCAAATATTGTCCGCCGTGTGCTTGCCAACACAGACAAGGAAACAAGAGATATCATCAACCGTTTCCTCAAGTACCCCGAAAACTCAGCAGGCAGCGTAATGACCATTGAAATGGTTGAGCTTCACGACAGGCTCACTGTTGCCGAGGCAATAAAAAGCATCAGAAGAACGGGTGTTGACAAGGAAACAATTTACACCTGCTATGTTATTGACGATAAGCGTCATCTTGTGGGTACCATTCCCCTTCGCCGTTTGCTTCTCAATGACGAGGATACACTCGTTACAGATATCATGAGTGAGGACGAGCAGCTTATCTTCGTGCGTACCATGGACGACCAGGAAGAGGTTGCGGCTCTTGCAAAAAAATATGACCTTCTGTCCGTTCCCGTTGTTGACACTGAAGACCGACTCGTGGGCATTATCACCATCGACGACATCGTTGACATTATCGAAGAAGAGGCCACGGAAGACTTTGAAAAGATGGCTTCACTTCTGCCCTCAGAGGACGGCTATCTTAAAACAAGCGTCTTCTCCCACGCTAAAAACCGTGTAGGCTGGCTGCTTATACTTCTTATCACGTCCACTCTTACAGGTCAGATAATCGAAGGCTTTGAAATGCAGCTTGCAACTATTGCAGGTCTTACAGCCTGCATACCCATGCTTATGGGTACGGGCGGTAACTCCGGTAACCAGGCATCAACTCTTATTATCCGCGGTCTTGCCCTTAATGAGATAAAGATGAAAGATTTCTTTAAGGTGCTGTGGAAAGAGCTGAGAGTTTCGCTTATTGTCGGTGTTATCCTCGGCATCGCAAACTACCTGAGAATGTTAGGTGTTCGCTTCCTGACAGGTGACGACGTAACAGACAGCGTAATTTTAGTTGTGTCGCTGAGCGTTATTGCAGTTGTTATAGTTTCAAAAACCATAGGCTGCGTGCTTCCCATACTTGCTAAAGCACTCAAGCTTGACCCTGCACTTATGGCAGGTCCCGTCATCACAACACTGGTTGACGCCATCTCACTTGTTGTCTACTTCGGCTTTACAAAATTGCTTATCGCAATTTAAATGCAAACAACTCCCTCAGTCACCTCGTGACAGCTCCCTCAAAGAGGGAGCCTCTTTGCTTCCCTCAGTAGCAATGCTACTGATAGAGGAGATGGCTGCGCAGCAGATACAGGGAGTATCACTATTATCTATCCCGATTGGAGGTATGCCTGCTTGGCTAAACGATTTTTATCCTTTACAAAAGGATACCGTTTCCTGACAATTATCTGTCCGTTTATGATTTTTCTCGATGTTATTATCGAGATTGAAATTCCCAAGGCAATGGGCAGGGTTGTCGATATTCTTTT
>JAZSPF010000168.1:0-11307 GCA_045537315.1 Acutalibacteraceae bacterium | reverse complement strand
GGCTGTCCTGCTCTTTCTCAGACAAAGCGTGAAAACGGCAAAAGTCTTGCAGTTATCGATAACACCCAGTGTGTAGGCTGCGGTGTATGTGCATCAGCCTGCAAATTCGGAGCAATTGAAAAAGGAGGTAATGACTGATGGCAACTAAAAACATTCTCATAGTCGGTGTCGGCGGTCAGGGTACTCTTTTAGCCTCAAAGCTTATGGGCAAATGCTTCATGCAGGAAGGCTACGATGTCAAGGTCAGCGAGGTTCACGGCATGAGCCAGCGTGGCGGCAGTGTTGTCACCTATGTAAGATACGGTGAAAAGGTCTACTCCCCCGTTATCGAAAAAGGCGAAGCTGACATCATCATTTCTTTTGAACAGCTTGAAAGTGCAAGATGGCTCCCCTATCTCAAAAAAGGCGGCGTACTCATTTCAAGCACTCAGAAAATCGACCCTATGCCCGTTATTATGGGCAAGGCTGAATATCCCGAGGATATTCTCGCAAAGCTCGCTGAGAAAGATATAAAGCTTGTTTCTCTTGATGCTCTTTCACTGGCAATTGAAGCAGGCACACCCAAATGTGCAAATATTGTTCTCTTAGGTGCCGCAGTGCAGTTCCTGGGTATCGACAAAGAGATGTGGGTTGATATTATCCGCTCTACGGTACCGCCCAAAACAATTGATGTAAACCTTAAAGCTTTCGAGCTTGGATATAATGCAAACTGACCCCTCAGGGCGCAGGAGTGCCCTGTCTATAAAAGAAAGGATCTGATCTCCATGGCAATTTTTAAACCTGAGATTGAATGTGCTTCAAGAACATATCTTCATGCACTTCAATCAGAAAGACTCGTCAAAATGGTAGAGAACGCATATAACAACGTTCCCTTCTACAAGCAGAAATTTGATGAAATGGGTCTTAAGCCCGAAGATATCAAATCAATTGACGATATTTCTAAGCTTCCCTTTACAGTTAAAACAGACCTTCGCGACAACTATCCCTTCGGCCTTTTTGCAAGACCCCAGAGTGATATTGTGCGTATTCACGCTTCCTCAGGCACCACAGGCAAGGCTACTGTTGTCGGCTACACTCAGAATGACATTGATGTGTGGGCAGACGGTGCCGCAAGAGCCATCTGTGCTGCAGGCGGCAAAAAAGATGATATCATTCATGTTTCCTACGGCTACGGTCTTTTCACAGGCGGCTTAGGTCTTCACTACGGTGCTGAAAAATTAGGTGCAACTGCTCTGCCTGTTTCATCAGGTAACACAAAGCGCCAGGTTCAGCTCCTTCAGGATTTCGGCTCAGATATAATCTGCTGCACTCCCTCATATGCTATGTTTATAGGCGAATCAATCCGTGATATGGGCATTGACCCCAAATCACTCAAGGTTCGTGCCGGCATATTCGGTGCAGAGCCTTGGACAGACGAAATGAGAAAGGAAATTGAAAGACTTCTCGACATCAAGGCTTATGACATCTATGGTCTTTCGGAAATTGCAGGCCCCGGTGTTTCATATGACTGTGAATGTCAAAGCGGTATGCACGTGTGCGAAGACTATTTCTATCCTGAAATTATTGACCCTGATACTCTTGAGGTTCTTCCCGACGGCGAATACGGCGAGCTTGTTTTCACCTGCATAGGCAAGGAGGCTCTTCCCCTTATCAGATACCGCACAAGAGACATCTGTGCTCTCACAAGAGAGAAGTGTGCCTGCGGCAGAACAACTGTCAGAATGGCAAAGCCCAGAGGCAGAAGCGACGATATGCTTATTATCCGCGGTATCAACGTCTTCCCCTCACAGGTTGAGCACGTGCTTCTTTCACTTAACATGACTCCCAACTATCTCATCATTGTTGACCGTAAGAACAACCTCGACACTATGGAAGTTCAGGTTGAAATGATGCCCGATATGTTCTCTGATACAGTTAAATCCCTCGAGGCAACAGAGAAGATGATTGAAGGTGCACTTCAGTCCACTCTTAATATACACGCCAAAGTCCGCCTTATGGAGCCGGGTGCCCTCCCGCGAAGCGAAGGCAAGGCAAAGCGAGTAATCGACAACAGACAATTCTAATTAAATAAAGGAGAAAATATTATGATTATCAAGCAGATTTCCATTTTCGTTGAAAACAAAAAAGGCAGACTTGCAGAAATCACCGAAACTCTTGCAAAAGCAGGTGCAAACATCAGAGCTCTTTCAATTGCAGACACAACAGACTTCGGCATTCTGCGTCTGATTGTTAACAAGCCTGACGAAGCTGCAGCCGCCCTTAAGGAATCAGGCATCACAGTTTCAATAACCAATGTTATAGCTGTAGGTATCAATGATGTACCCGGTGCTTTCTCAGTGCCTATGCGTATTCTCGCTGACGCCGAAATTGATGTTGAGTATATGTATGCTTTCATCACAAGAAAGAGCGAAAAGGCTTATGTTATTCTTCGCGTTGCAGACAATGACGCTGCCGCAAAAGTTCTTCTTGACAACGGAGTTGAGCTTCTTGACGAAGAAGGCTTCCACAGCTTAATGTAATAGTATATGGCAAGGGTACATAGTGTACCTTTGCCTTTTTTCAAGGAGAAAAACAAATGAGAAACATAATTGTATCAACTGCAAATGCGTCAAAAACAAACGGCGGTGTTTTTGAGGGCTTCGGTACAAGTCTTTGCTGGTGGGCAAACAGAGTAGGTTTTTCAGAGAAGCTGACCAAAGATTCTGCAAAGCTCTTTTTCAGCAAGGAAGGTCTTGACCTGAACATTATGCGCTATAACATCGGCGGCGGTGACGACCCGTCACACAATCACATCATGCGTACCGACTCGGAAATGCCCGGCTGGTGGAAATATGACGAAGAAAGCAAAAGCTTCGTCTTTAACCCTGACACAGATAAAAATCAGCTTGCAGTTCTCAAAGCCGCCTATGAGGCGTCAGGCGAAGATGCTTTTGTTGAAGCGTTTTCAAATTCACCACCATATTATATGACCGTCAGCGGTTGCACCTCAGGCAGCAAAAACGCCATTGCCAACAACCTGAAAAAATCTCAGATTACACCCTTCTCGCAGTACCTTGCCAATGTCTGCGACTACATTCAGACCAACCACGGCATAAAAATCAAAAGCCTTGCGGCAATGAATGAGCCCTTCACAAACTACTGGAGAGCTTATTCCGATAAGCAGGAGGGCTGCCATGTGTCTCCCGGCAAAATGCAGAGCCGACTTCTTACCGAAACGGCAAAGGCGCTGAAAGAGAAAAAACTCACTGACATCACAGTTACGGCAACAGATGAAACCAATACGTCTCTTCAGCTTTTCGCACTAAAAAATCTCAGTGATGAAGCTATGGATGTTGTTGGCAGAATCAGCACTCACACTTATAAGAAAGCAACTCCCAAGGTGGGTGAATATGCAAGACTTAAAGGCAAAAACATCTGGATGAGTGAGACGGACTGGAGCAGCGTAAGCGGTGAAACCGACGGTGAAATGGGGCCTGCTATATGGCTGAGTGAAAAAATCATAGAAGATCTTAACACCATATCTCCCTCGGCGTGGGTTATATGGCAAATCGTTGCCGCATATATTTCCCGCGTACCTGACAGCAAAGGCAGACTTGATATGCCCGGTATGCCCGATTTAACAAAAGGCTATTGGGGCTGTGCTTTCGCAGATATTGACAATGAAGAGATTTATCTTTCACAGAAATATTACGCTTTCGGTCAGTTCTCACGCTACATAAGACCCGGTATGACTCTCATTCACATGAACAGCGACCACGCCATAGCCGCCTATGACAAAACCACAGGCAGAACGGTTATTGTTGCCATTAACCCCAAGGCAAGAACGAGAACTCGCAATTACATTTTCGAGCATACTTCCCTTCAGGGAAAAAGCGTAACGGCAGTGCGTACAAGCGGTAGTTTAGCAGAGGGCGAACACTGGGCAGAAGTTGACTCCTTCACCGCAAAAGGCAACTGCCTTTGTGCAAAGCTTATACCAAACAGCATTACAACTTTTATAATAGAATAATAATATCCTGACCATACTTCCTATAGGTGCTTTCGCCGTGGGAAGTATGCTTTTTATTGACATAAAACATAATTGTTGATATAATGATATTCAGGAGAGTTTGAGACTAATCAAATCAAAATAAACATTACTTAACGGAGGTTATTATTATGAACATCGGTTTAATTATCGCAGGCGGCACAGGCCAGAGAATGAAAATGAACGTACCCAAGCAGTTTATCAAGGTGCTTGGAAAACCCATTATGATTTATACACTTGAAGCTTTTGAGAAAAATAAAAACATTGATGAGGTTGTTGTTGTATGCCTTAAAGGCTGGGAAGAAAAGCTTCAGAAGTGGTGCGAGGAGTACGGCATTAAAAAGCTCAAGCACATCGTACCCGGCGGAAACACAGGTATGGAGTCGCTCCGCAACGGTATGCAGGCACTTAAGGACAACTATCCCGAAGATTCAATCATCGTTATTCACGATGCAGTGCGCCCCCTTATTTCAGACGTTATCATCGACACAAATATCGAAGGAGTTAAGGAATTCGGCACAGCTATCACCTGCGTGCCCACAACAGAAGCTCTGCTTTACAGTGAGGATATGATAGGCTCAGAAAAAATCGTTGACAGAAACCTTATTGCAAGAACTCAGACTCCTCAGTCTCTTTATCTTTCAAAGTTTATCTGGGCTCACGAAGAAGCTGTTAAACGCGGCATCAAAGACACCGTTGCAACCTGCACTCTTTTAGTTGAGCTTGGCGAAAGCGTACACATCGTGTGGGGTGAGGAAACAAACTTCAAGGTAACAACTGCAGAGCATATCGCTCTTATGGAAGCATATATCAAGGTCGGAGCAATCGGTGGCTGATATGACAAATATAGTTAAAGCTGATATTGAAAAAATCGTCTCTGCCAAGCTTTCATGGCACAAGCTTCAGGGTAAAACCGTTCTCGTAACGGGTGCAACAGGCTTTATCGGCTCATTTATAATTCACTCTCTTATGAGAAAAAACGAGACGGATAAGCTGGATGTTAAAATCCTTGCCCTTGTTAGAAACGCAGACAGAGCAAGAGGCGTTTACGGCGAATATGAAAAAAACGGCTTCCTCTCATTCATTGAGCAGGATGTGTGTGTACCCCTGCCTACAGATAAAAAAGCCGACTTTATTATTCACTGTGCATCAAATGCGGCACCTAAGGAATATTCACTCTATCCCGTTGAAACTATGAAAACCAACTTCTACGGCACACTTAATCTGCTTGATTATGCAAAATCCGTGGATGCTGAAAGCTTCCTTTATGTTTCAACCATCGAGGTTTACGGCACCACTCACGGTATCGACTCCATTGACGAAGACACCTACGGTGAAATTGATGCTATGAAGGTGCGCTCCTGCTATCCCCTGAGCAAAAAGGGATGCGAAACTCTCAGCATAAGCTACGCTGACGAGTACGGCGTAAATGTTAAGATAGGCAGACTCAGCTATATCTTCGGCCCGGGAATGAAGCCCGGCGACTCAAAAATAGTTGCCGTCTTCCCCAAGTGTATTGCTGACGACGAAAACATCGTAATGAAAAGCAAGGGCGAACAGCTGCGTTCATACACCTACGTCACAGATGCAATAACAGGTCTTTTAACCGTGCTTCTTGACGGAGAAAACGGTAACGCTTATAACATTGCCTCAAAGCTTTGCATAACAACAATTGCAGGCATAGCACATACTTTAGTTGACTCCTATCCCGAAAAAGGCTTAAAGGTTATTTTTGACCTACCTACCGATGCCGAAGCAAAAGGCTTCTCGCTTATTGAGAATGCTGTGCTTTCATCAGAAAAATTAGAAGCACTGGGCTGGGAACCCAAAACCGACCTTGTTACAGGTCTTAAGAATGTTGTGGAAGAACAAATCGAACTGAAAGCATAAGGTGGTATTATGTTAGAACAACTCAAAGAAGAAGTCCTCCGGGCTAATCTCAGTCTCCCAACTTACGGACTTGTTACCTTCACATGGGGCAACGTAAGCGGTATTGACAGAGAAAAAGGCCTTATCGTCATTAAACCCAGCGGTGTCGAGTACGACGTAATGACCGCAGATGATATGGTTGTTGTTGACCTTGAGGGTAATGTCGTCGAGGGCAAGCTTAACCCTTCCTCCGACACGGCAACACATATTGAAATTTATAAGGCTTTCCCCAATGTGGGCGGAGTCATTCACACCCATTCTCCTTGGGCAACCTCATGGGCGCAGGCGGGCAGAGGCATTCCTGCTTACGGCACCACACACGCAGACTATTTCTACGGCGAAATCCCCTGCACAAGACAGCTCACACCCGAGGAGGTTGAAAGAGCTTATGAAAAAGAAACAGGTACTGTTATCATTGAGGCTTTCAGAGAAAGAAACATTGACCCCGACGCAGTACCCGGTGTAATTGTCTATAAGCACGGTCCCTTTGCCTGGGGTAAAAACGCAAAGACGGCAGTTCACAATGCCGTTGTAATGGAAACTGTAGCTAATATGGCGTACCATGCCGAGCAGATTAACCCCGACCACACTCCTATAGAGCAGTACCTTTTAGACAAGCACTATATGAGAAAGCACGGCCCCAACGCTTATTACGGACAGAAATAATAACCAAAGTTCTTTTGATCCTTTTCTTTCAAGAAAAGGATGCCTGCCCGGCGAGGGCAAAACAAAATAAAGAGATAAGCGGTAGGTTTTATGCCTACCGCTTTTGTTATTATCGTCCTCGCCGGACAGGCGTTACTTTTTGCTGCCGCTCAAAAAGCAACCAAAAAAGCGTAGTTGATTTTTCTTTTATCAGTCTCTGCTCTTTTCAACAGAGATTATCTTTCCGCTTGCGGCATTGATTTCATATTCATACTCATAGCCGCCATATACGAACTCAACCTCATAAACTGTTATGCCGTTTTCTCTGTCGAGCTTACATTCAAAGCCTCTTACTTTGCTCTGTGTCAGCTTTGCGTGGTCAAGAGCTATTGCGCCTGCCTTGGCTGTGCTGATGTTGGAAGTAGGCTTATTATTTGTCTGAGCCACGGCAGCAGTACCCGAAGTTTTAACTGTCAGCACGTCTGAGAATTCACCGTATCTGCTTGTGCCGTCAGCCTCTTTGAAATAAGCTCTGACCTTAAATTTGTAGCTTGTGCCTTCTTTTCTGCCTGTGATTTTAGCAGTTGTAGTCGTTACAGCTGTCTTTCTGACATATTTGCCTTTTGATGCGCTGTAAATAAACACCTGATAGCCTGTTGCTCTCTTAACGGGGCTCCATTTGAGAGTTACGCTTGTCTTTGTCTTCGCGCTTGCCTTGAGGCCCTCAACTTCATCAGGCTCTGTTGCGGCAGTGATTGTCACATAAGGTGAATATACATATCCGCTCGTTGCTTTATCATAAGCTCTGACTCTGAATTTATACTCCTTTGCACTGAGAAGGTCATCCGCCTCAAAATTTGTCTTTTTGGTATTGCCCAGCTTTGTCCATTTCTTAGTTGTCTCGTTATAGATATACACCTGATATCCGTCTGCCGAAGTCACCGGGGACCACTTAAGATTTATTTCATCATCGTCGATGTTATAGACCGTAAGGTTTGATACCTTTGCAAGAGCTGCTGATGACATAAGACTAAAGCTCGAGAGTATGACAAGGAGTACCAGGGTCAAGGATAAAAGTTTATTGAGTTTTTTCATGTAAATCACCTCTTTATATATTTTATATGAGTTTTTATTGTATATTATGGGAGTTTTTCGGTATAAATGTTATCTGCGGAAAAGCTGTGCTAAAAGAGCTTCAAAGAAGAGTTCGATTTTGTCAAAGATGTTTCTGCTTACGTCTCTCTCAATATCAACTACCTTGCCTGATGCGGCAAGCACGTCGCAGGAGTATTTGCAGTCATAGTTTTCGATGAATTCCACTTCGTAATAAACCACGCCGTCATCACGGTCTTTCTGAGCTTTGATAAGTCTTACTTCTGCAGCGCTGAAACCGAAAGCTGCATAAGCTGCTTCGAGAGCTGCGTCTTTGCCGATGTCGCCTGAGCCTACAACAGCGGGGTTGATGTTTTCTACATCTCTGTCCTTTGAGAGGATTTTGCCGTCTGCTGCTCTTACTTCATAATCGAATTCCAGATAAGCATCTGCGCCTTTAACGAGGAACTCAACGTCATATTCTTTAACGCCGTTGTCGTAATCAACGCCTGCTCTGATGAAAGCTACATCTGCTTCTTTATAGCCTGCATCCTGAAGTGCGATTGCCTTTGCCTGCTGTGCTGAGATGTCAGCTGCAAAAGCTGAGAGTGAAAGTGCGAACACGAGTAAAAGTGAGAGTGCGAGTGATGATAATTTCTTCAGATTCTTTTTCATAGGTTTTCTTCCTTTCTGTTTTTAGCAGTTGTCTCTGCATTTGAATTTTTTTATTTGTTTTTTTGTGTAACTCTTTCTTGTTACACCCATATAATACACGCGAAAGATTAAAGAACGATTAGAAAAATTAAAAAAGTAAAAAGTTTCCGAAAAAAATTAAGCAGGCGAAAACCTGCTCATTTTTATTCAATTTCCACCACTGTCAGAGTGCCGCCACTGACTTTAAACTTAACCTCCATATCGGCAAAACAAAAGCCGTAAACTCTCTCCGGGTCACTTTGATATGAGGGTCTCGGGTCACCGCCCAGTACGCATAAAAGCTCCTGCCTTTTGCTTTCAGGTACTCTGCCGAGAAGCTCATCACTTATGCTGACGGTGAGTTTTCTCTCACCTAAGGTTTCCGTGAAGCCGCCTACTGCATCAGGTCTGCTGTCGCAGTATGGCAGATAGGGCTTTATATCATATATGGGCGTGCCGTTCATCAAATCACTGCCCCCGACATAAAGCACAGGGCCCTCATCCTTGGTGAAGTCTATCCTCTCAAGGCGAACACTTGAAAGCCCTATAGGGTTAGGTCTGAAGGGTGAGCGTGTGGCAAATACACCTATTCGCTTATTTCCGCCAAGCAGAGGCGGTCTCACCGTTGGCGACCAGCTTTCCCTCTTGCTCTCGGAAAACTCCCACAGCAGCCAAATATGAGAGAATTCTTCAAGTCCTCTGAAAGCACTCTCGTCTCTGTATTCTTTCTCAAATACTATCCTGCCCTCAATTTCGTCAATGAGTCCGCTTTGCCTGGGCAGACCGAATTTGGTTTTAAAGTCCGTGTAAATGTGTGCGATTATTTTCATTTGTAATACTTCCCTGATTTTATGAGGTAGTCTCTGAGCATACCCGGCCAGTCTGTCTGAATTAAATCAAAGCCTTTGTCAGCAAGCCAGCCCCAGCCCTCATCTTCACTTTTTGTAAGTGCAGTGTCATCACTGTGACCGCCTGAGAGCTGCTTTTTGTGGCTGAAAATAATTGAGTTTG
This sequence comes from Acutalibacteraceae bacterium, assembly GCA_045537315.1. Taxonomy (GTDB): domain Bacteria; phylum Bacillota; class Clostridia; order Oscillospirales; family Acutalibacteraceae; genus UBA6857. The sequence goes on along the minus strand of JAZSPF010000168.1, from coordinate 1,910 downwards.
CCCATACAAGAGTGCCGTCCTTATGCATTCTCTCAATAAACTCATCACCTGCCACCTCGGCAGAGTCCGAAGAAAAACAGCACTCAACACCCACGTAGTTTATGCCGCTTTTAAGAAGCTTTTCGTGGTGAGGATGGGTATCTGTCACAATGGGCATATAGGGCACATGGGGCGCAAGCTCTTTGAGAACACCGAGAACCTTTTCAGAGTATTTGCTCTTGACGAGCACCTGATCTGTCATGCCGTGACGCTCAACAGCTTTATAAATCTTTTCAGGTGCCGACCAAAATTTATCGATATTTATAAAGCATCTGCCCTTGAACTGCTCGAGGAAATCGTCAAAGGTGGCTATGGTGAACTGTGTAGGTGTGCCGTCACCGTTGGTGTAGCGAAGCTTTTTCACCACTGATGAGGGCAGCGTGCGAAGACTCACGGGCAAACCAAGGTGAGGCACTTCCATGCCTGGGTGAAAAAGAAAGAGTTTGCCGTCAAGACTCAGGCTCAGATCAACCTCAAGCATATCTGCACCCTGCTTGAGTGCAACCTCATAAGAAGCTAAGGTGTTGCAAGGAATATTTCCCCCTGCCGCACCTCTGTGAGCCACAACAATTATATTTTCTTTTGCTTTTTCTCTTAAATCAAAAGTCATTTCTTTTCTCCTCTCACAACAAAGCATAAATATCTTCCACTGTCTTTGCTATATAGTCCGCACCTGCATTTTTAAGCTCCTCTTCACTGCCGTAACCGTAAAGCACACCTATTGAGGGCATACCGTTTTCTTTAGCGCCGAAAATATCGTGCTCACGGTCGCCTATCATAATTGCCTTATCTGCTGTGAAGCCGCCCTTTTCCATTGCGTAGCGTATTACATCGCCCTTTTTATTGCGTTTTTCATCCATTGATGCACCTGCTACCACATGGAAATATTTCGTCAGGTCAAAATGCTCCAGTATTCTCACAGAAAACTCCTCGGGCTTAGATGTTGCAAGGACTATTTTTCTGCCTGAGCTTTTTATTTTTTCAAGGAGTTCTCTTATTCCCTCATAGACCTCATTTTCATAAAGTCCCTTTTCTCTGAAATATTCACGGTAAACACCTATAGCCTCCATAGCCTTTTCTTCGCTGAAGCCGTAATATTTCATAAATGAGTCACTGAGGGGCGGCCCTATAAAAGAGTAAAGGCTCTTTCTGTCTTCAACTTCTATGCCGTACCTTTTAAGTGCATAAGCAACGGAGTTTGTTATGCCAAGGCCCGGATCTGTGAGAGTACCGTCTAAATCAAAAAGGATTATATCATACATATCTTTATTTCCTCCCCACTATCATTGTTGTGTTTTCCTGCCTAAAAACTTTTTCTACACTTTTAAAGCCTGCCTCTTTCAGCAGTGCAATCTGATTATCCACAGTGCAAGGTGTGTCATAATGATAAAATTCGCCCTCTGCTATGCCCTGCTCTTTTCTCAGTCTGTCATTCTCCCTGAAATACAAATCTTCTTCATCCTGACTTATGACCATATAGTCACACTCGATATATATACCCTCATCCGACAGTGCCGCATATATCTTTTGGTAAAGCTCTGCCTTTTTATCTTTTTTGAAATGGTGCATGGTCTGAAAAGATACAGCACAGTCATAACCACCGCCTAAAGGCACAGTGAAATAGTCACCGCATATCAAATTCAGCTTTTTGTCAGGGTGCTTTTCTCTGAGCTTATGAAGCATAGCCGCCGTCAGGTCAACACCGGTCACTTCAACAGAGGGTATGCGCTTAAAGATTTCGCTGAGCTCAAGCCCTGTTCCGCAACCAAGGTCAAGAAGTGTTTTGGCGTTTTTCGGCACGAGCTCTGCCATTTTTATATATCCCTCACGGCATCCCTCAACATCCTTCAGCATATGTTCGTCATATTCTT
>JAZSPF010000155.1:0-26185 GCA_045537315.1 Acutalibacteraceae bacterium | reverse complement strand
AGAACGACATGGCTACGATCCGACTTCTTTATTGTTCCATAGGTGAAAAGAGGTTTGTTAACAGGGGCTTTTTAACCGGCCCTCTCTGTCCTATCTACGGTACTGCCGCACTGGTGCTGATTATTTTAATATATAACCCTTTTAAAGATAAGCCTCTATTAGTTTTTCTGCTTGGCATTATTTTGTGTGACATTGTTGAGTTTCTTACAAGCTTAATAATGGAAAAGCTTTTTGCCGCCCGTTGGTGGGATTACACCTATGAGTTTATGAATATTTCCGGCAGAATTTGTCTCAAGCACTCACTTTATTGGGGCGTTATTTCAATAGCTTTTGTTAAGGTCATACACCCTGCAGTTGATAATCTTTATGCAAAAATAGACGGCAATTATCTGATATACATTTTAATCGGAGTGCTTGTCGTATTCACTGCAGATCTTATTAACGCCGTGATAAAGGCGTCTGATATCAAAAAACTTCAACTCAAACTCAATAGACTCATTGAAACTCTCGGCAGTGAATTTGAGAATTTTAAAGAAACCGTAGAAGAAAAATATGATTCAATTCACTCAATGCTTGAAAAACAAAATGATAAAATCAATGAATTCAAGCTTCAGGTTGAAGATGTTGTTTTCGAGTTAGAGCAAAGGCTTACAAGAAAAAAAGTAAGTAAAGACGGTAAAAATAAGGGTATTTCAAGCAGATTTCTTTATAACAATCCTTTTCTTGAGAAATATACAAGAAATAGGCTAAAAAAACTTAATGACATGATTAACAATATCAAAGCCAGCATATTTGAAAATGAGGAAACACAGTAATAAAGGAGAAAACAAGATGAAAAATATTGACTTAAGAGTAAAAAAGACCTATAAACAGCTGCTCGAATCTTTTCTGGTGCTGATGTCGGAAAAGTCATTTGAAGAGCTTTCTGTTTCAGAAATATGTGATAAAGCAGAGGTACACCGAGCAACATTTTATAAGCATTTCAAGGATAAAAACGAATTTCTTAATTTCTGCTTTGAAAACTACTTATCACAAATCGGATTTAAAGCCAGTGAGAAAACACCTTCCCCCGAAAATATCAAGGATTCATTTATGAGCTTTATTGTTCAGATTTTTGAATATATGAAAGACAACAAGGCTATATTTGAAGTGATTTGCTCTGATGAATACGCCTATTCCCTCGGTCCTTCCTTCACATCGGCAGTAAACTCATTTATACTTGAAAAGATACATCTTATCATTCCCGATGCGACAGAATCAAAAGCTAATATTTTTGCCGCTTTTTATTCAAGTGCATTCATCGGACTTGTCAAATGGTATGCAAGGTGCGGCACCTCAGAGTCCCTCGATGATATATATTCTTTCCTTGAGTCAAGAGTAGACGAGCTTTGCTCTACTTATACAGAAAAATATATCTGATAAAACAATTGCTCTCACCGAATGTTTCGCTAAACAACACGGTGAGAGCTTTTTTATTTGTCATAATCATCAAGAAAACTGTATTTATCCTGCCCTTTATGGTAACCGATAACCGTTTCAAGGTTGATGTTATGTACGCTCTTAAAAATATTCATATCAATATACGCACTGACCTGTCTGAAGTGTGCTACAAGTTCCTTCATTTCTTTGCGTTTTGACAACAGCTCCTTATCGGACTGCTGCTCATTTTTCGCTGTGAAACTGCAGGCACACTCTAAAAATTTAAGATCGTTATAGCGTACCCATGCCTTTATGTCAGCTTCCCTTACCATATAAAGAGGTCTGATAAGTTCCATACCGGGAAAATTGGTGCTGTGGAGTTTCGGCATCATTGTTTTGATTTCCGCACCGTAAAGCATGCTCATGAGTATTGTTTCAACAACGTCGTCAAAGTGGTGGCCGAGAGCTATTTTGTTGCAGCCCAGTTTCTGCGCGTTCTTATATAAATGCCCGCGTCTCATACGGGCGCACATATAACACGGTGAGTTTTCAATATCGACTACATAATCAAATATCCTGGCATCGAAAATTTCAATAGGTACATCGAGCAGTTGAGCGTTATCGATAATTCTTTGCCTGTTTTCAGGTGAATATCCCGGGTCAAGAACAAGATATTTAGCCTCAAACGGAAAATCACTGTGCTTCTGAAGATGCTGAATACACTTGGCAAGAAGCATCGAGTCCTTACCGCCTGAAATGCATACAGCGATACAGTCGCCGGGTTTAATCATTTCATACTCATTTATGCCTGCGATAAACCGTTTCCAGATATCTTTGCGATACTTCTTATAAATACTGCGTTCAACTTCAATATGCTTTTCCATAAGCTCTCCTTAAAAAATAAAGCAGATGGCAAGACCACCTGCTTTTTTCTTTTCAGTTGTCTTTATCTTTGATTTTAAATATTGCTTTTAAAATGCCTCTGAGTGCCTTAGGACTCCTCACAACTACAACTTTCATACCATACCTCCAAGCTATCTCTGACAAGATGTTATGCCTAAGATTACAAGCATTACAGCAAGGATAAACAGCATAATTTTAACAGGAAAGCAAAGAGCCAATAAAATTCCTGCGCCAAAAGCCGTAAAGACGAGTCCTTTGGGACAACCTCTGTGGTGGGCCATGCTATCATCCCCGTAAATGTATTAAGCTGTTTCTCAGCTCATTAACATTATACGGATTTTCGATTTTTTTGTGATAAAAACGTCAGACATTCCACTTTTTATAATCTTTTGTCTCATTATACATGGAAACATAGCTTTCATGTCTGCTCTTACTTATTACACCTTCGCCGACAAGCTCGCAAACTCTGCAGCCCTTGTCACCTAAGTGCTTGCATCCCGTGAAGCGGCACTCCCCTATTTTATCGGCAAACTCTCTGAAATAGTGTTGAAGCTCGTCAGCAAAAATCAGGTTATCAGCCGTAAAATCTATACTGGAAAAACCTGCCGTATCAATAACAAGTCCTTCGGCAACATGAAAGATTTCAGCCTGACGGGTAGTATGTCTGCCTCTGCCGAGCTTGTCGCTGATTTCACCCGTTTCAAGATTCAACTCACCGTTGAGAGCGTTTATCAGTGTGGATTTACCAACACCGGAATTGCCTGTAAAGGCTGAAATACAACCTTTGAGTTCACCTTTGATGGCTTCAAGATTGCTTCTGTCCTCAACGGAAAAGGTATAGACCTTATAGCCTGCACTTTTATAAATCCTGAACAATTCTTCATCATAGCATAAATCCGTCTTTGTAATGATAATAACAGGCTCAATATTGTTCTTTTCCGCAAGAACCGTCATCTTATCGATTATCAGTGTATTAGGCTTAGGTTTGACCGATGAAACAACTATTATAAGCTTGTCAATATTTGCAACAGGAGGTCTTTTAAGGAAGTTTTTACGCTCAGCGATTTCGTCAATAGTATTATCCTTATCATTTATAACCGTTACTGTGACGCGGTCACCTGCCAAAGGTGATATCTTCTTTGAGCGGAACTTTCCCTTAGCTTTACACTCAAATACACCTTCATCGGTCTCCACATAGTAGAAACCGCCAATTCCCTTGAGAATTATACCTTCTTTAATCATAGATTATTCGCCTTCGTCAAATTCAGGGTCATCAAATTCGTCAGAAACATCTACATTCTCATCCGGGTCTTCTGTTGGCTCGGTGGTTGATGCTGACGTCGGCTCAGTTGTTGTCTGAGGCTCTGATGTTGAAGGCTCGGTTGTTATCGGTTCAGTTGTTGAGGGTTCTGTTGTGGGACGCTTTGTTGTCGGCTTGGTTGTTTTTTCGGTTGTATCATCAGTAGTTTCATCAGTTGTTTCTTCTTCGGTTGTTTCCTCCGGAAGCTTACCTGTACTAACGAAAACAGCAACACTTGTGCCGGGTTTTACCTGTTCGCCGATGTACTGATGGCCTATAATTCTGCCCGCAGGTTCAGCGCTGGGACGGTACTCAGTGCCTGCTGTGTCAAGGACAAGACCGACTTCACTGAGCTTCTGTTTTGCCTGAGCGATAGTGAGACCAACAAGATTAGGAACATCAACAGGTTCAACCTCTTCGTTTGTAGCAACATAAACCGTAATAAGCGAACCTGACTCAACCTTTTCGTTTCTTGCGGGTGAAGTCCTCACAACTGTGCCTATTTCCTTGTCGCTAAACTCCTTGACGGCAACGACCTCAAAGCCTTTACTCTTGAGAATATTGATAGCGGATGAGGATTCATATCCGTAAACATCGGGTACGGCGGTCTTGGAAACAGAGCCGGAGATGTAAACAGTAATAGCACTGCCCTTCTTTATCTTACCTGAAGAAGGTTCCTGACGCACAATTGTGCCAGAGGGTTCGTCGCTGTCTTCATCAATAATCGGATTGAACGAATAGTCGGCATACTGCGCACTGCTCATAACCTCATTGTAGAAATCCATGCCAATAAGATTGGGGACATCCAATTTATCGGCAGCAGGTACAAACAGTACAACAAGAGCAATTGCAAAAACTATAAGGGCAGCCAGAACGCTCGAAAGCACAGCTATTGTTTTTGTCTTACCTTTATCGTCAAAATCGAATTCTTCATCATAATCATTGTCATCAACGGGCTCAATTGCTTCAGGCTCGTTTGATACATAATTTTCTGTTATTTTCGGAAGGTGAGCCGAAACTTTCATTGAAGCGTTTTCATCATTATAGCTGTAGCCGAAAACTACTGAAGGATTGTTTTTATATGCAACGATGTCTTCAATCATTTCATTAGCCGACTGGTATCTGTCGAACTGATTTTTCTGCATAGCCTTAATGATGATTTCCTCAAGCCCCACAGGGATTGCAGGGTTAATTTCACGGGGACTTACAGGGTCATTCTGAAGCTGCATAAGTGCAACAGAAACAGCGTTATCTGACTGGAAAGGAAGCTTACCCGTGAGCATTTCATAAAGGATAACACCTGCTGAATAAAGGTCTGTGCGTGAGTCAGTAATGCTTCCCTTTGCCTGTTCGGGGCTGATATAATGAACAGAGCCTATAGCACCGTCAGTCATTGTTCTTGTGGCGTTTTCGCTTATTCTTGCAATACCGAAATCCGTCACCTTAATGGTGCCGTCTGAGATAAGAAGAATGTTCTGAGGCTTAATATCGCGGTGTACTATGCCTTTATCGTGAGCGTGCTTGAGTGCACGAAGAAGCTGAGTGATGAAATAAATTGCTTCTCTCGGATTAACAACACCCTGCTGAGTGATATATTCCTTGAGAGTTATACCCTCAATATGCTCCATAACGATATACTGAATTGCATCGCCGAAGCTGACATCGTAAACCTTAACAATGTTAGGGTGTGATAAAACAGCGATTGCTTTTGACTCGTTTCTGAATCTGCGTTTAAAATCCTCATTGGCAAGATATTCCTGCTTTAAAATTTTAACTGCAACTATTCTGTGATCAATATTATCAAAGGCTTTATAAACAACGGCCATACCGCCTACACCGATGACTTCCATTATTTCATATCTGCCGTCAAGACGCTTACCTACATAATTTTCCATTACCTTATCACCTTACCCTTTCATTACAACTACTGTTATATTATCGTGTCCGCCGTTACCGTTTGCCGCTTCTATGTATTTCTGACAAACATCGTCAAGCGGGTTGTTATCGTATATGTCAAATATATCATTATCACTGACAAGACCGCTGAGTCCGTCTGAGCAAAGAACAAGAGCCTCGCCTTCTTCAAGAGGTGTAAAATCAAAGTCAATGTCAATGCTTTCATCAACACCGAGAGCTCTTGTGATTATATTCTTTTTCGGATAGTTTTCAAACTCCTCCTGAGTGAGCTGCCCCATATCAAGCATTTCCTGGGCAAGAGAGTGATCCTTGGTTATCTGCTTTATTTCACCTTCGGATATTTTGTACACACGGCTGTCACCTACATGTGCTATGCAGGCAATCTTGTCTTTAACAATGACTGCGGCAATAGTCGTTCCCATGCCCTTGAGGTCTTCGTCTGTAAAGCTTCTGTCATGAACAATGACATTTGCCGTTGTTATTGTTGACAGAAATACATTTTCAAAAGAATATGAAGGCATAAGCTTGTTATAGCATTTTTTGATCTTATCACTTACCATATCAAGCACAAGATTACTGGCAATATTTCCGCCTCTTACACCGCCCATACCGTCACAGACAATTGCCCATGCAGTACCGTCTTCAAATGTACCGTAGTCATAGCAGTCTTCATTGACAGTTCTGACTTTGCCGATATCTGTTGCGCCGACTATTTGCATATAATCACTCCTTTACTTAGGTCCTTCGCCTCTTCTGAGCTGTCCGCAAGAGGCATTTATATCACTGCCGAGAGTTCTTCTAACTGTAACGTTGATGCTGTATTTTTCAAGAATTTTTATAAACTCGGCTATTCTGTTATCACTGCTTTTTTTGTAATCTCTTTCTTTTACTGAATTGACAGGAATGAGATTGACATGGCAAAGCATACCTTTTAGTTTCTTGCCAAGCTCTCTTGCACATTCGTCAGTGTCATTAACGCCGCTTATCATGGCGTACTCAAAAGAAATGCGCCTTGAGGTAGCCTTGGTGTAATCACGGCAGGCTTTAAGCAGTGTGTCAACATTCCATTTTGAGTTGACAGGCATTGTCTGATTTCTTATCTCGTCATTTGGCGCATGAAGAGAAATTGAAAGCGTGAGCTGCAGCTTCTTTTCCATAAGCTTATAAATGCCGCTTACAACGCCGCAGGTGGAAAGAGATATGTTTCTCATAGAGATGTTAAGACCGTTTTCATCGCTGATTAGAGTAAGAAAACGCATTACGTTGTCGAAATTATCAAGAGGCTCCCCTACTCCCATCATCACTATGTGTGAAATTCTGATGCCCATGTCTTTTTGTGCCGTATAAATCTGCGAAAGAATTTCTGAGGCTGTAAGATTTCGCACAAAGCCCGCAATTCCGGAAGCACAGAAGGTACAGCCCATTTTACAGCCGACCTGACTCGACACACATATTGTGTAGCCGTACTTATACTTCATAACAACGCTTTCAATAAGCTCACCGTCGTGAAGCCTGAAAAGATACTTAACTGTATCATCATACACTGAAACTAACTTTTTTTCAATAGTACAGGTATAAATGTCATAATTTTTTTCAAGTTCAGAACGAAAATCTTTAGAAATGTTTGTCATTTCATCAAAAGAGACCGCTCCGTGCTTATGAAGCCATGAATAAATCTGACCGGCTTTGAAGCTTTTTTCGCCCATGGCAATAATTTCTTCTTTAAGCTCGGAAAGCGTCATTGATTTAATATCAGTCATACTTATTCCTCTCTTTTGAAGCAGGCTATAAAGAAGCCGTCGCTTTCATTTTTGTGCGGCATTAAGGTTTTCATACACGCATCATCTTCGCTGAAAATACCTGCCGGCTTAAAATTGCCGTTAGTTTCAAGAAAGCGTCTGCATACATCCTCGTTTTCCGCCTTAGATAATGTGCAGGTGGAATAAAGGAGTCTTCCGCCAACTTTTACATAGCGCGAAGCATTGCAAATAATAGCATACTGAATTTCAGGTAAATCAGCAAGGTCTTCCTCTTTTTTATATTTAATCTCAGGCTTTCGTCTGATTATACCGAGACCCGAGCAAGGCACATCACAAAGAACCTTATCAGCAAGACCGAGATTTTCGTTATATACAGATGCGTCTCCCACCTTGCCTTCAATCGAATCAAGACCTAGCCTTTCAGCACCTTTTAAAATAAGAGAAACTCTGTTTTCATATATATCAAAGCAAAGCACTTTACCTTTGTCATTCATCATTTCACAAACTGTGTATGCCTTGCCGCCGGGAGCTGAGCAAAGGTCAAATACCGTGTCGTTTTCTTTTGCACCGAGAGCTTTGGCACAAAGCTGTGAAGCCATATCCTGCACATGGAAAAGACCTTGCTTAAAGCAAGTGAGCCTCTCAATATCATTGCCCTTAAGACTTATCTTCAAAGTGTTTTCATTATATGTTTTTTCTGCTGACACGCCTTCAGAAGAGAGCATGTCAATCAGTTCATTTTCATTTGTTTTTGTAGTATTTACCCTTATGTATGTGTCGGCACTTCCAAGTGAAGCCTCAAGGAGCTTTAATGTGTCCTCTTCGCCGTACTCTGCCGACCATTTTTGCGTCAGCCACAAAGGACAGGAGTATTTGACACTCAGGTATTCTGCTGAATTTTCGTCAGCAGGTAAAACGAGCCCCTTAGCCGAAATCTTTCTCAGCACAGCGTTAATAAGACCTGATGCAAACGAAGCTCCGTTCTTCTTTGAAAGCTTGATGCTTTCATTTACGGCGGCACTGTCGGGCACCTTATCCATAAATAAAATCTGATACGCACCCGAGCGCATTATTGTCAGCACTTCGGGTTTTAACTTTTTGAGAGGTTTTGTCAGATATAGGGAAAGATTATAGTCAATTGTAAGCTGTCTTTCAATTACTCCGTAAAACAAATTAGACACAAAAGACTTATCTCTTGTGTCAAGGTCGGATTTAGACAACACTGCGTCAAGGGCGAGGTTTGAAAATGCCCCGTCCTTTTCGGTTTTAAGCAGTGCCTGATAGGCAATTTGTCTGGGATTTGCCATAAAAAATTCCTTTTTATCTTCTTCTGTTGTTTGTTCTTAATATAAGTCTTAAAAGTGACATAATTGAGACAAGAAGTGAAGCAACATAAGTCATAGCCGCCGCAAAAAGCACTTTTTTGGCTTTTGGCACTTCATCTTCATAGAGCATTTCAGTGCCCTCTATAACCTTGATTGCCCTCGAGCTGGCATTGAATTCAATGGGCAGAGTCACAAGCTGAAAAACAACTACAGCCGCAAAGAGAATGATGCCTATGTCAACGAGTACGCCGAAGCCGAGTGCATAGCCGAAAACTGCCAGCAACACGCCAAAGGATGAGCCGAAATTAGCAACAGGTAAAACTGCATTACGCACTTTAATCGGAACGTAATTCTGAGCGTGCTGAGCGGCATGTCCTGCTTCGTGGCAGGCAATACCGACGGAAGCAACAGACGTACCTGCGTACACCTCGGGAGAAAGCCTTATAACATTGCTTCTCGGGTCGTAGTGATCTGAGAGCTTTCCGTGTGTCTGCTCGATTTTAACATTTGTTATGCCGTAGTGCTGCAGGACGTTATAAGCCGCCTGAGCACCCGTAAGTCTCTTTTTGTTATTGATTTTTGCCATATTGGCATAGGTTCTCTTAACATTTACCTGAGCAATCAGGGAAATAATAATTGCAGGTACAACTAAAATGAAGTAATAATAATCATACCAAAACATCTTCTCACCTTCTTTTTATTTACCTAAAACAGTTCCTTTTTCAAGTTTGTATCCGTTGAGAAATGCCTGAGCATCCATTCTCTTTTTACCTTCAAGCTGAATTGTTTTAAGCTCAATACACTTGTTATCGCCACAGCAAACAAGGATTTTGCCGTTTGCATCAACAATCTCACCGGGATTATTGTTTCCTGTTTTATCGGATAAAACCGAAGAATGAAGCTTTAAAGTTTTTCCACAAAGCATTGTGGAAGCTCCCGGCCATGAGTAAAGTCCGCGGATTTTATTGTGGATTTCCCACGCGCTCTTTGACCAATCAACGGGACTCATGTCTCTTGTGAGAAGTCCGACCTTACTCGCGAGGGCATCATCCTGCTTTTCAGGTGAAAGCTCACCTTTTTCTATGAGTTCGATTGTTTCCATAAGAAGCTCTGCGCCTAAAGGTGCGAGTATTTCATACATTCTTTCTGTTGTATCGTTTTCACCGATAGGACACTTCTTTATTCCGAGAATATCACCTGTGTCAATTCCGCTGTCCATCTGCTGAACAGTTACACCTGTTTCACTGTCACCGTTAAGCACAGCATAATGTATAGGCGAAGCTCCTCTGTACTTTGGCAGAATAGAAGCGTGAACGTTTATACAGCCGTACTTTGGAAAACTCAGAAAATCGTCAGGCAATATTTTGCCGTAGGCCACGACAACAATTAGGTCAGGCTTAATTTCCTCAAGGATTTCCACTCCTTTTCCGTTTCTGAGAGTTACAGGCTGAAAAACGGTGAAATTATGTTTGAGCGCCTCAACCTTGACATCGGGAGGGGTTAATTCCTGCTTTCTGCCGACAGGCTTATCAGGCTGACAAAATACACCTACAATTTCATGCTCCGACTCAGCAAGAGCCTTCAGGCAGTCGACTGAGAAGTCGGGTGTACCCATAAAAGCTATGCGCATAATTATTCGTCCTTTCCCTGCTTCCTTTCATTGAGAAGTTCTTCTGCAGTAATTTCCTTGATTTCTCTGTCTTTATAAACAATGCCGTCAAGGTGGTCAATTTCATGACAGAAGCATCTCGCTTTAAGCTCCGTGCCTTCATAAAGTCTCCACTGACCCTTACGGTTCTGGGCTCTCAGTTTAACGTAATTCGGTCTTTTGACAATGCCGTATCTTCCAGGAAGAGAAAGACAGCCCTCACTGCCCTCCTGCTCGCCGCTTGTTTCTATAATTTCCGGGTTGATAAGTTCAATGAGTCCGTCACCCACATTTATAACAATGGCGCGTCTCAACACACCTACCTGCACTGCAGCAAGACCGACACCGTCAGCTTTTTCCATGGTGTCTTTCATATCGTCGAGAAGCTGCCAGAGCTTTTCATCAAATTTTATGACATCTCTGCTCTTTTTTCTGAGCACATCGTCGCCTAAAGTTACAATTTTTCTTATAGCCATAATTTACCTCCTAAATAAGGCTTTCAGGGTTTATATCAATAACGGCACTGACGTCGCTGTATGTTTTATTCTTGCCGAAAGCAATAAGCAATTCGGACATCATGCCGCGAAATCTTTTCGAGTTTTTGCATTTAATTATAAGTCGGTATCTGAATTTATTGTTGAACTTTGCAAGCCTCGGCGGCATCGGTCCAAGCACAATAATTTTCTCACCACTGTAATCATTATCAACTTTTTCCTTAAGCTCAGTTAAAAAATGCTTTGAAGCGTTGAGAGCCTTTACCTCATCTTCACTGACAAAGCAAACGGAGCAAATATCACAGTATGGCGGATAAACCATAGCTTTTCTGATAATGATTTCATTTTTAAAGAAGCTGTCATAGTCCTGCGCCTGTGCAAGTCTGATTATATTGTTTTCAGGTGTGAGAGTCTGTATGACAGCAGTGCCTTTGTTTTTGCCTCTGCCGCTTCTGCCCACAACCTGTGTCAGCAGATCAAAGGTTCTTTCCTGACTTCTGAAATCATCGTTATTGAGCTGCTGGTCGGCATTTATAACACCTACTAAGGTCACATTTTCAAAGTTGAGACCCTTTGCAACCATCTGGGTACCCAGCATAATATCATATTTACCTTCGCCGAAATCTATGAGATTTTTCTCAAAGGAATGGCGTGTGGAGTTAGAGTCCGTATCCATTCTCAGCACTCGTGCCCCGGGAAGAAGGGTTGCAAGCTCATCTTCAATTCTCTGTGTGCCGTAACCCGCATAGCGCACATCTTCTTTACCGCACTCGGGGCATATCTTTGTCATAGGCACCGAATATCCGCAGTAGTGACACATAAGACGGTTGTTGGCACTGTGGTAAGTCAGGGATATGCTGCATGCGGGACAGTTGACAACACTGCCGCAGCTGTCACAGGCAACAAAAGTGTTATAGCCTCGTCTGTTTATAAGAAGGATTGACTGTTTTTCATCTCTGAGATTGTTTTCTAATCTCTCAAGCAGCTCCGAAGAAAGGTTATATCTGTTGCCTCTTTGTCTTTCCTGCTTCATATCAACGGTGCTCACTTCAGGTAAAACGGCCTCTCCGTATCTTTCAGTGAGCGTTTCGAGCGAATATTTGCCTCTCACAGCATTAGAGTAGCTGTCTATACTCGGCGTTGCAGAGGAAAGCAACAAAAGCGCATTATGCCTGTGAGCACGGAATTTTGCAACATCTCTTGTGTGGTACCTTGGCGAAGATTCTGATTTATAGGTGTGTTCCTGCTCTTCGTCAATAACAATGAGTCCTAAGTTGCTAAAGGGTGCAAAAACGGCTGAACGGGTACCTACAGCGATTTTTACGAGGCCTTCACGCACACGCTTATATTCGTCACGCCTTTCACCTGCAGAAAGAGCGCTGTGAAAGATTGCAACCTCACTGCCGTATCTGCCTTTGAAAATAGCCATCATCTGTGGGGTCAGTGATATTTCAGGCACCATAACAATAACCTGTCTGCCATCTTTTATTACCTGATCAATCAGCGACAGAAAAACGGAAGTCTTACCGCTGCCCGTTATGCCGTAAAGAAGGCTAACTCCCCCACCGCCTTGATATTTTTTGAGCAGATTGCCATAAGCTTTTTTCTGACATGCAGTCAAAACAATTTCACTTTTGCTGCTGTTTTCCACAATCAGAGTTTCGGGTGTACGGTAAACAGTTGTATCGCTGACTTCGATAATACCTTTTCTCTCTAAGGCACTGATGACAGCAGAAGTCACACCCGTAAAATAGCAGATATCCTTAACGCTTGCCGAACCTGTATCCTGCAAAACTTTAATAACGCTCTTTTGTTTGTCGGTGAGCTTAAGGCTTTCTGTTTCATCGGCAGTTTTTATAAGTCTTGCTGTTTTTACACTTGCATCACCCATATTTTTAACTGCTTCATAGCTTTTATTAACAAGCTTTTTAGCTACAAGCTTCTCAATTATGCCGCAATCGCCACTCAGACCCAAAACTGAATAGATGTGCTTTTTATCAGCATAACTCTCAAGGGAAAGCATATAGTCGTAAACCTGCTTTTCGGTTTCGCTCAGCAATGAAGCTTTACCTGTTACATTGGCAAGATACTTAATCTGCGTTTTGAAGTTAATGCCTGACGGAAGTTGAGTTTTAACTGCCTCAAAGTAAGTACAGAAGGTTCTGTCTTTGAGAAAAGAGGCGATTTCAAGGCTTTCCTTTGTCAGTAAAGGCTCACCGTCGTCAAGCACGGAAAGTAACTTTTTATAGCGTAAGCCGTCTTCTTTATCGCCAAAAGCGAAAACAACGCCTTGTCTCTTTGCACCCTGACTTCTGCCGAAAGGCACAAGCACACGGGAGCCGACAAAAACTTTATCTGATAGCTCATCAGGGATTATGTAGCTGTAAAAAATGTCAAAATGATATGCAACATTTTCAATTGCTACTAAGGCAACGGTATGTTCCATATCATTTCACTTCCTATCTTGTTATATGTTTTTGATTTCGTCAGGCTCTTTAATTACGAGCTTGCCTGAAATAAATTCATCAAGGGCGTAGGTTACAGCCTTTTCGGTGCCACATTTTTCACTGAGGATAGGGTCCTCAGCAACCTCTCTGGCTCTTTTTGCAACTGCAGTTACAAGTGAGTATCTGCTGGTGTTGTCTTTGAGTAATTCTCTTAAATCGGGATTAAGCATTGTTAATTACCTCTCTTACTTTGTTTATCATATGTTTTGTTTTGAACCTTTCGGCTCTTATTATACAAATTAAATCTTCTATTGCCTCTTCGAGAACATCATTCTCAATGATGAAGTCGTATTCGCTCGCTCTTGAAAGCTCCTGCCTTGCAATTTCAAGGCGGCGGTTTATTGTCTCTTCGTCATCGGTACCTCTGCCGCGAAGGCGCCTTTCAAGAACTTCGAAAGATGGCGGAATAACGAAAACTTTGACTGCCTCGGGGAAAAGCTTTTTAACGTTTTCTCCGCCTTCAACTTCGATTACAAGTATAACGGTTTTGCCGCTTTCAAGCTGCTGTTTAACGGGACCGGCAGGAGTACCGTAATAATTGCCACCGTAAAGGGTGTACTCTAAAATTTCACCGCTGCTGATTTTGCTTTTAAATTCATCGGCTGAAACATAGAAGTAATTTACACCTTCTGCCTCACCCTCACGCATGGCTCTCGTTGTCATAGAAACAGACAGATGAAGTTCATCCTTCATACGCGTAAGAACTTCTTTAACAATAGTGTCTTTGCCGCAACCTGAAGGAGCAGAAACAACAATTAAACTTCCTTTATTCATCACCACAGTCCTCCTCATCAATATCCGCCTCACTGTCAAAGCGGTTTGCAACGGTCTCACATTGCAGATATGTCAGGATGACGTGGTCACTGTCCATTATAATGACAGCTCTTGTTCGTCTGCCTTGTGTAGCATCAATAAGCGTTCCTCTTTCTTTACATTCCTGAATAAGTCGCTTAATGGGAGCGGAATCGGGGCTGACAATGGCAATAATACGCTGGGCATTTATCATATTGCCGAAACCGATATTTATTAGTTTCATTATTCTCTCACCTTATTCAATATTTTGAACTTGCTCTCTTATTTTCTCAATTTCAGCCTTAATATCAATAACACGCTTGGCTATTTCGGTGTCCTGAGCCTTTGAGCCTATGGTATTTGCCTCACGGTTGAATTCCTGAATAAGGAAGTCCATCTTTCTGCCGATTGCCACTTCACTTTCCATGAATTCGTGCATCTGTGAAATGTGACTGCGAAGTCTCACGGTTTCTTCCGCAACAGCGATTTTATCCGCGAAAATAGCGGCTTCTGTGAGAATTCTCTGCTCGTCAACCTGCACATCCTCAAGAACAGTTCTCATTCTCTCGAGAAGCTTAGCGTTATATTCCTTTACTGTTTCAGGTGAACGCTCCTCAATAAATGAAACGAGGGAAAGAATTGTGTCACATCTTGAGAGAATGTCATCCTTGAGCTTTTCGCCTTCTTTTTCTCTCATGGAAACAAATGAGCAGATAGCCTTGTCCGCAACAGCTTTAACCGCATTCCATATTCTTTCTTCGTCAGCTTCACTCTTGTGAACTGAAAAAATATCGTGATACTTTGCAACACTGCTGACAGATATGTCGTCTGTCAGGTTATATCTATCGCCTATTTCTTTCAGGGCGGCTATATAGCCCGCAGCAAGAGAATGGTTGACACTGACTATGCAGTCCTCAATCTCAAGTGCCTCAATGCTCACATAGCATTCGATTTTGCCTCTTGAAACCTTGGACTGAATGTATGTTTTCAGCTTCTCTTCGAGGAAACCGTAGGTTCTCGGCACTCTTGAAGAGAAATCAAAATATCTGTGGTTTACGCTTTTCATTTCAACGGAAATGCTCATTCCGTCTAAGATTTCCTGGGCTCTGCCGAAGCCCGTCATACTTCTTATCATCAGACTGTTCCTCCGTTTGAGAAATCCTTAGTTATATATCCTTTTAATTATATATTGTTTTGCCGTTTTTGTCAATTATTATGCACTTTATTTACAGCATGAACCCATTAAAATTGAAGGGATATCGCTGACATATTCACCGTTTGCTTTCTGAAAGTTCATTCTGTCAAGAAAGCTGTCAATATTCTTAGCCGTACACTTAGCCATGTAGTAATTTTTGAGTCCGGCATAGTTGTATGCACTTCTGAGAAGTCCCTCAACTGCATATGGTGACTGAGGATCATAGCTGAGTTCTGTTACATCGGCAAGATTATCTTTAAGCACAAGGGTGCATTTGCCGATTAACTTTTCGCCTTCAAGCGCCTCAAAGGCAACAGTTTTATCATTTATAACCGAGTTTTTAAAAAATATCATATTACTTCTTCTTTCTGTCCATATCTGCCGCAATCATAAGCTTTCTTACTTCATCTTCGTTAAGCTCACGCCATGCACCTTGTTTGAGCATACCAAGCTTGATTGAGCCGATAGCCGTTCTTTTAAGGCGTGCAACCTCAAGACCAACAGCTTCGCACATCTTTCTTATCTGTCTGTTTCTGCCTTCATAAAGTATGATTTCAAGTACTCCCCTGCCCTCTTCCTTTGTAACAACTCTCACCTGAGCCGGGGCAGTTTTTCTGTCGTCAATTATGATGCCTGTTGTGAGCTGAGTAATCTGCTCTTCTGTGATTGCAGGTCTGACGGTAACACGGTAGGTTTTGGGCACGTGCTTTGTGGGGTGCGTCATTGCATTGGCAAACTCACCGTCATTTGTGAAAAGCAGCATGCCCTCACTGTCTCTGTCGAGTCTGCCTACGGGGTACACCCTGACGGGTACATCTTTAATAAGCTCAGCTACGCATTTTCTGTCCATTTCATCACTCATTGTTGTGATAAAGCCTCTGGGTTTGTGAAGCAGAATATATGTGAATTCTTTTCTTTTTACTATTTTTTTGCCGCTGACGGTAACGCTGTCTCTTTTCGGATCAACTTTATCACCAATGGTAGCAACCTTGCCGTTTACTCTGACTTTGCCGTCGGCTATAAGCTCTTCACTTTTTCTTCGTGAGGCAACACCGCTTTCGGCAAGAAATTTCTGAAGTCTGACTTTTGAGTCTGCCATATAATAATCCTTTCAAACTAACTGAATATATCTGTGATTTTATTTTTTATTCTTTCCCATAATGTGGGAGGTTCCTGTGGCTCAACTGCCGGGGCGGGTTCAGATGATATGATATTTGTTTCTGCAATTTTTTTACCGTTTTCAAATATTGCCGCTTTGCCCACGATGTCGCCTTTTTCTATTGGGGCATAAAGGAACTCTCGAAGATAGATTTTCTGCGTTATTATGCCCTTATCGCCCGAATGCGAATATGAAACCTCATCATTTTCACATTTAATTATGATGCTCTCTTTTTCACCGCCGTAAACCTTGAGTGTCTCAGGTATACGAAGCACAAGCTCCTCACTCACAACGCTGCCGTAGCCGTAATCATAGAGCTTTTTATGGTCGTTCCAATCATCACCTGCATTAAGGGTAACTGCAACAAGAGTAACACCGTCACGTTCGCAGGCTGAAACAAGGCATCTGCCGCTTTTTTTTGTGAAGCCCGTCTTTATACCGAAAACACCCTCACAAGAGCGGAGAAGCCTATTGTGATTAGAGAAGGTTAGACTAATATCCGGCTCAATGAATCGTACTGTCTTGCTTTTAGCCGAGCAGATTTCCCTGAAAAGAGGATTTTTCACGGCGTAGGCGCCTAAAAGAGCCATGTCATAGGCAGTTGAGTAATGCTCACCGCTATCAAGGCCCGAAGCTGTAACAAAGTTGGTGTTTGTCATACCGATTTCTTGGGCTTTATTGTTCATATGCAGTGAAAAGTTTTCTTCACTTCCTGCGAGAAAGTTTGCCGTTAGTTTAGCAGCATCGTTGCCGCTTTCAAGGAGCATTCCCCACACGAGAGTTTCAAGGCTCAGCATATAGCCGTCTTTAAGCCCGATAGATGTGCCTTCCGCTGCCATGTTTTCGGCTGTAACCGTCTGTGAAAGTTTCCCGCTTTCCACTGCCAGAAGAGCCGTCATAATTTTTGTTGTGCTTGCCATTGAACGCTGTTCGTGTGCGTTTTTCTCATAGATAATTTCCAGAGTGTCGGCATTTATTAACACTGCACTGCGTGCACTGACTGTCGGCACCTCGGCAGAGTACACAGAAAAAGAAAGGCAACATATCAAAGCAATAATTAAAATGAGTTTTTTAAGCAACAAAGCAACCACCTGCCAATTTTATGATATGCAGGCGGTTGATTTAAAATTATTATTTCGTGATTATTTTACTTCTTCGATGGGTGCGTCGGGAACAACAACATCCTTCTTAGTCTTGTTCATAAGACCTGTTACCTTATCGAACATTTCAGGAACAAGGTTAACAACTCTTTCAGCAGCGTTATCATAAGCTGTGATGTGCTTGAGTGTAACTTCACCATTATTAACAACGAGGAAAGCAACGGGTGTAATTGTAACACCTGCACCGCCGCCACCGCCGAAAAGCTCCTGATTGCCTTTTGAAGGGAAGTCAGCACCGCCTGAAGCGAAGCCGTATGTAACCTTTGAAACGGGGATAATTGTTGTGCCGCCCTCTGCGTAGATTGCTTCACCAATGATTGTGCTTGTGTCTACAAGATCACGGATTTTTTCAATTGTTGAGGAGAGGATTGCACCTGCTGATTTTTCTGCCATATTATATCATCCTTTCATAAATTCACTTAGTTATTGTTGTCGCAGCTTTTGAGGTCTGCTGTGTATTTTCTGACCCGTTTTCCGCTGTCTGTTTCTTTGTGCCACCTATGATGAACTTAAGAGCAACACGGAAAATGAGTCTGCCTACCATTGCCAAGGTTGCGTTTATTATCTTTCTGAGGGTTATGCTCATATCAAAGAAGAACTCACCCTGAGTTTTATTTGCAAGAAAATCCGGTTCAACGCTTATGTCATATTTTCTCACGATGTTGTTACTGCAGATAAAGCCGAAAACAGGGTAAACCTTCTGACAGGTCTCACCGTATTTGATTGCCGTTGAAGCGGCATCGCCTGTACCTACGCTTATGTAAAGGTCTATTTCATCAAACCTTATACTCTTGAAAATCTTACCGCCGTATATGCCAAGAACTTTAAAGAGGTTTTGTATGACAGCCATCATTCCGTCATAGCCGTTTGCCTTGACCATTTCAAGTATGGGGTTGGGCTTTTTCTCACCCTTCGGTTTTTCTTCCTTAGGCTTTTCAGGCTTAGGAGGCTTCTCTTTTTTAGGCTTCTTTTCTTTCGTGGGTTTGTTAGGGTCTGTAGGCAAAATGTTAAGCTTGATAAAAAGATATTTCACCGTCAGATGCACTTTATCGTCATATGCCATTGAAACCTTAAGCGGTATGGAAAGCACAAGCACAAAAAATGCAATTATTCCTGCAATTACGCACAGAAAAATCTGAAATCCTGTCACACTATCACCCCTTTCAAACCTATCTCTATATATGTTACCTTAAAAATCGTTTTTCGTCAACTACTTATTCAAAATCTGTTTACTCTGTTTCAGATTTTTTTACTTTTTCATCTTCGTTTTCACTGACATCATTGCTTTTGAACTCTGCCGTATCGGGAAGCTCAGGCAATTCATCAAGTGATGAAATGCAGAAGCAGCGTAAAAATTCAGGTGTTGTGCCGTAAATAAGAGGTCTGCCGGGCAGGTCAAGTCTGCCCTTCTCTTCAATAAGCGACTTATTACAAAGATTTGAAATAACAGCAGAACAGTCAACACCTCTGATGCTTTCAACAAAAGCTTTTGTAACAGGCTGGTTGTACGCAATAATTGCAAGCACCTCAAATGCCGCCTGAGATAAAGGTGCATTCTTTTTAACTTCAATGACAGCTCTTATCTTATCGGCATATTGCTTTTTAGTGCAAATCTGATATTTGTTGTCAAGCCTTAAAAGACAAATACCAAAGCTGTCGTCTTCATATTTTTCTTGAAGCTTATCAAGAACATCCTTAACAACTATCTCATCAAGCTCAAGAGCGACACAAAGTCTTTCAATTTCAATTGGCTCACCCATGGCAAAGAGCACTGCTTCAAGCATAGGCATAAGCTCTTTATTGCTCATTTTCCGTTACCTCTCCTTTCTCATACTCACTGTCGAGCAAAGCAAAATCAAGCTCGCTCATATCTTCATTCTGCTCAATTTCAACCTTGTCACCTGCACCCCAAGCCTTAATCTTATTTGCTTTGATAAGCTCAAGCATGGCAAGGAAAGTTGCCACCATTTCCGAGCGTGAGGATGCATCACTGAAAAACTCACCGAATCTTCTCTTGCTGCCTTTTTTCAGCTTTGAAAAAATGCCTGTTACTCTCGATGAAACGGAAACAATCTTTTTTGAAACAATTGCCGTAAAAGCTTCAAGAGGCGGCGGAAGTTTTCTCTTGCCTCTGCCCACAGCCGCAATATAACTCTTGAAAAGCTCTTCGCTCTCGTGAAGTCGCTCATAGGTTTTATTTGTTTCAATTTTCATTGTGTCACGGTAAAAATAGTCAAAGCCGTCAGCTGTTTCAGCCATTTTGCCTGCAAGTATCTTACAGTCACGGTATTCTATAATTTCACCTGTAAGCTCTTTTTTGAGTTGCTCTGCTTCTTCATAAACAGGCAGAAGTGACACAGTTTTGATATAGACAAGTCTTGCCGCCATATCAAGGAAATCACTTGCAATTTCCATATCGGCTTCTTCCATTTTACGCACATAGTCGATATACTGCTCCACAAGGGTGAAAATAGGAATATCATTGATATTAAGTTTATGCTTATTTATCAGATGTAAGAGTAGATCCATGGGACCTTCAAAAACATCTAATTTATACTGAATTACTTCCATTTTTAACTCCGGATTTATATTTTAAATGAAGGGTGCACTGCATACGGCCATAATAACTTCCTGCACAAGACCTGTCACAATTGCGATAGGTGTATCCAGTACACCAAGAATAATAAGTGCAAAAACACCTAAGACAATATA
Organism: Acutalibacteraceae bacterium; assembly: GCA_045537315.1. GTDB lineage: Bacteria > Bacillota > Clostridia > Oscillospirales > Acutalibacteraceae > UBA6857. The sequence goes on along the minus strand of JAZSPF010000155.1, from coordinate 5,894 downwards.
TCTTTCATACTGCATAAGCTTATAGTATGTCTTGTCGGGTAAAACCGCATTAAGAATTCTCGAACCGTCAAGAGGCGGAATGGGAATTAAGTTAAATACTGCAAGAGAAATGTTAACCGTAGCCGCATACATAAAGAAGAGCGCTATATAAACCATAAGCTCACTGACTGCAAATTTATAATAAATAAGGCAGTAAAGGAACATAAAAATAAATGCCATAACAATGTTTGACACAGGGCCTGCAAGTGCTGTGAGAGCCATATATGTTTTTCTTTTGGCAGGCTTAAAATTTCTCAGATTAACCGGCACAGCCTTGGCAAAGCCGAAGCCCACGAGAATTATCATAAGTGAGCCGAGTGGGTCAATATGAGCCAAGGGATTAAGTGTAAGTCTGCCTGAGAGTCTTGCCGTCGGGTCGCCGAGCTTATTGGCAACAAAGCCGTGAGCAAACTCGTGAATGGGCAAAACGCAGAATATTATAAACACACGGGCGCAAAGGCTGATAATCAGCTCCATTGAAAGTCCGTCTCTGAATAAATCAAATAACATCAGTTTTTCTCCTTCCTGTTACTATTCGCTCTATGTTATTATAGTCATTTATAGTGTCGCTGTCAAAGTTTATTTTTTCAAAAAGATTTTTTATATCCTCGCTCTGTTCTTCCCCGCACTCAAATGCCATAAACCCGCCAGCCTTAAGATGTTTGCTCCAATCATTCACAAGTACTTTGTAAAATATCAGACCATCCTCTCCCCCGTCGAGAGCCATTATAGGCTCACGCTGCACTTCTTTTTGCAATGTGGGGATTTCATCGCTTCTGATATAAGGCGGATTGCTGATTACAACGTCTGCCTTGGGCAAATGGGTAAAGCTGTCATACATCAGTATATCACCCTGAATAATAACAGGCTCATTGTCTGTGCAAAGAGCTTTGCTGTTTTCTCTGAGATATTTCAGTGCTTTGTCTGATTTCTCAACGAGAAGAACTTTCGCATCGGGACGGTGTTTTTTTATACTGATGCCGATGCAGCCGCTTCCTGCGCAAAGGTCATAGACAGTTGGATTTGGTATATCCTTAATTTTACTGAGAACATACTCACATAGAATTTCGGTTTCAGGCCTCGGGATAAGCACACCCTCACCGACTTTAAAGGTAAAGTCCATAAAATCCCACTCACCTATGATGTACTGCAAAGGCTCGCCGTCTATGCGGCGCTTAGTCATTTCTTCGGCAGCTGTAATGTTTTCCCCGGAAACTTTTTCGTTACCTTTAAGCAGAAATTCACCATAGGTAATGCAGAGAACATTTTGAAGAATGTATCTTGCTTCAAGCGAACTGTCTTCAATTCCGCTTTCGTTTAAAAGGGCGCTGAGAGATTTATGCAGTGAAGATAGTGTCATATTTTATCATCCTCGGGATTATCGGTTATAACTGCCTTGAATGAAGCAAGGGCAACTTCAATCATGTCTTCGTCAGGCTCTTTTGTCGTAAGTCTCTGCATCCAGAGTCCCGGAGCGGCGAGAATTCTGACAAGTATATTGTCATGTCTGCCCGCGTACTTGATAAACTCATAGCTAAGGCCTGTGATAAGAGGCAGGATAAGGATTTTTATTGCCATCCATATTATAGTTTGGTCACGAAGCTCGGGAGCGGCAACAGAAATTGCCGATGAAATTATAACGCTGATAATGATAATAACAAAAATGAAGCTTGTGCCGCAACGGGGATGAAATCTTGACTGCTTTTTTACGTTTTCGTTCGTCAGCTCAAGTCCGTTTTCATAGCAGAAAATTGTTTTATGCTCGGCACCGTGATACATAAAAGTTCTCTTGATATCCTTCATAAGTGACACGAGAGCTATGTATGCAACGAAAATTATCATTCTTATGATGCCCTCAAACAAAGCTCTGTAGTTTGTGAGAACTTCACCTGAAAGCTTGTTTATGAAATTCACTGCAACTGTGGGCAGATAGAAGAAAAGTCCGAATGCTAGAAGCACACCCAGGACACTTGCCACGGCAGTGAGTACGCCCATAACCTTTTTATTAAGGTGGGCGTTGAGCCATTTGTCAAGCTTTGACATATTCTCTTCTGAGTCCTCAAGGTCTTCAAGTCCGCTCTTTTCAGCCGACATCATAAGGCATTTGTAACCGAAAATCATTGACTCGACATAGGCAACAACACCCCTGACAAGCGGCCAACCGAGAGGTTTAAACTTATCCTTTGCGTGTTTTACATCAACCATTTCAGTATCAATAGAGCCGTCGGGTGTTCTCACGGACACTGCCGCACCCTTGGGGCCCTGCATCATTACACCCTCAATAAGCGCCTGTCCGCCTACGGATGTTTTATGCTGAAGCTTATCTTTAGCCATAATCAATCCTCCTTAATATCCAAAGGCAAAACTATTTCAACGTCTGTTCCCTGGCCTGGAACGCTTGATATGTTTATTTCGCCTGAATGTTTCTTTATAATTTCGTCTGCAACAGCAAGACCTATGCCTGTACCTCTGACAGTGTTGTTTGCCTTGTAGAATTTCTCCTTAATGTGAGGCAGGTCTTTCTCAGAAATTCCGCAACCGTTGTCACAGACAAGTATTTTAACATATTTTCCGATAATTTCAACCTTAATTGCTGCTTTACCGTCTTTTGGTGTATATTTAACTGCATTGTCGATTACATTGATAATTACCTGACGGATTTTATCAGGGTCACCGTTTATATAGATTTCCTGAGTTTCACAAGGCAAATATTCAAGTATAACGTTTTCCTCATCAGCCTTTTTCTTAAAGAAACTGAAGCATTTGGTCAGCAGTTCACTTAAATTGAAGCGTCGGGATATTATCTTCATTCCCGTACTCTGCATTCTTGAGAAGTCAAGCAGTTCTTCAACCATTACGGAAAGTCTCGTAGTCTCGTCAACAATTATATCAAGACCCTTATCCAGTATTGCTTTTTCGTAGCCGACATTTTTCAGCGTTTCACCCCAACCCTTGATTGCAGTCAGCGGTGTTCTAATTTCATGGGAAACAGTTGAAATGAAATCGTTTTTCATCTTGTCGATTTCACTCAGCTGCAAAGCCATGTTGTTAATTGATGAGCAAAGCTCACCTATTTCGTCGTCAGCGTATTCAGTGTTGATTCTTGCGTTGAAATTACCTTTTGCAATTTCACCTGTTGTTTTACAGATATCCGTTACGGGGTTTACGATAGATGAAACAAAATACATACCCGAAACCGTGATAAGTACAACAATAAGAACGAAAGCGACCAAAACAATCAATGCGATTATAAACAGCTGGTCATACATTTCATCCATTGAAATAAGATATCTCACGGCACCGTAATTTTTGCCCGAATCGTCACGAAGGATGTATGTCATGGCAGTTACGGGCTCGCCCGAGTCAAGCCTTTGCCGTTTAACGCCTATATTATCAGGTGCTTTGAGCGCAAGCTCATAGTCTTCCCACTGAGTAGAAGATGAAACATTAAATCCGCTGGAAGAAACAATCATTCTGCCGTTTTTATCAATAACCCACACTTCCATAATGTCACGGTAGAGAAAATTCTCAACAAACTTATATGCACCCAAGGTAAAGCTGTCGGCATCACCGCCGCTGTATGTACTGAAGAAGGTGTCAACAGATTTTGAGTTTCTTGCTCTGATTGTCAGCTCAGCCGAGTTATAATATCTGGTTGAAGCAGAGTAGATAATAACACAGGAGAAAACAAACATTATGGCAATTATGACCAGCAGTATATGTTTAATCCATCTGCTTTTAATTGAACCTTTCATAGCTTTCTCCCTTCATTTTCAGTCTACCCATCTGTAGCCTCTGCCCCAGACTGTGATCAGATGCTCCGGCTCAGAGGAATTGTTCTCTATTTTGAGTCTCAGACGTCTTATATTTACGTCAACAACCTTTTCATCACCATAGAACTCATCACCCCACACATGCTCAAGAAACACATTTCTCGGCAGGGTTGTGTTGGGCTGCTTAAAGAAGCACTCAAGTATATGGTACTCAATTTGTGTAAGCTCGATTTCTTTGCCTTCTTTTATCAATACATGCTTTTTAAGGTCAAGAGTAAACTGACCGAGAGTTATGCAGTCATTTGAAGCCTCACTGAGAATTTTCTTACTGTAGCTGACTCTTCTGTAAAGCGCTTCAACTCTCGCAATAAGCTCAGTGGTTGAAAAAGGCTTTGTTATATAATCGTCGGCACCGCTTATAAGGCCTTCAATTTTATCCTGCTCCTGTGTTTTTGCTGTCAGGAATATGATGCCTACATTCATATCCTTGCCCCTTATATAGTTGCACACTTCAATTCCGTTAGACTCGGGCATCATTATATCGAGCAAGGCAATGTCAATTCTGTCACTGTCAGCATCAAATTTTTCTTGGGCATCTCTGCCGTTTTCCGCTTCAATGGTTTCATAGCCTGCAAGCCTCAGGTTAATTGTTATAAATTCTCTGATGGCGCTTTCATCTTCGGCAACAAGTATAGTTTTCATAATTTATCACCCTAATATCATTGCATTTTTAATTTTCTTATATGTAATTCCAAAATCCTCGCCGTTATCATATATACGGCAATAATAATACTGACCTTTATTGTTCAAAAGATAATCATAATCCGTTGAGAAGTAAGATACAGAGTTTTCGTCTGTCACGGTTTTAACTGAGAAGTACGGTACGCCGCAGACAAACTGACCGTTAATGTTTCTGAGCTGACAGAAGGTAAGAACACCCTTTGAAAGATCATTTTCCACAGTAACCTTTCCCAGCCAGTCTTTATCAAAAGTGAAAGAATAACCTGCTGATGAGTTCATTATGCGGTACTCAACAGTATTGAGGTAACCGCCTGCAATCTGCACCCATTTTATCATACTCTGACCTGAACCTGTGCTTCTTTCGGCGGTGATAACACTGCTCGCAGGCAAAAATTCCTCTGTGGGGACTTCGACAATTCCGTCGCTGTTTATATCAGCACAAAGAACACCGGTTGTTCTTGAAGATACGGCACTCAGACTCACACCGTCAAAGCTCACCTTCTCAAAGGCTTCTTCGTTTTTATTCCAGAAAAAGCAGTCAGTTGCCATGCCGCTGTCAATTTTATAGCCGTCAATATAAATGCGTCTGACAGCCGAGTCTTTGTTATAGTCACTTGTAACGGCTGTTACCGAAGCAATGGACCTGTCAAGAGGTATGCTTGCAATCTCGGCGATGCCTTTGTCGGTATAAGACAGGAACGATGCTCTGTACTCCGTTTCGGGAGTGTTAGCCATAGCGAAATACTTAAGTGAAAGAATATCTCGTTTGCCGTCTGAATCAATATCCATTATCTCAAAGTGAGAATATGAATCGTCGAACACAGGTTTTATTGAAACACCGTCACCCGACTGTGCAATTTTATATACACTCAGAAGCTTTGAATAATCATCCTGATAAGTTGTCCAGCCGACAATGATTTCTTTAAGTTTGTCACCGTTAAGGTCTGCAAATTTAATTTCCTGAATCTGATTATGAAGGCTCTCAAAATCGGCAACACTGCACCAATTACCGTCAATTTTGTCAAGAACGTTCATTCTCACTATATCTATTGCCTGACTGCCCGAATAGAAAACGATAACTTCATCATCTGTGTCGCCGTCAAGATCGATAAAAGTGTACGCAGAACGGTAGTCGCCTTTAAGAGGCTGTTTGAGCAGATAATTGTCACCAACACTTTCTTCAAATGCAAGCTGAATTGCCAGGTTTTCACCTTCCACCTTTGGCGGTTTCATAAGTGAGTTAATCGGCTTAAACTCGGAAACAAGAAAAATGAGGGCAACCGCAAGAACAATCGCAGTAAAAATCAGACCGACAGAATACAAGTCGGAGGCCAAGCGGTC